>JAUVHW010000145.1 GCA_030593075.1 Ardenticatenales bacterium | reverse complement strand
GTTGCTCCGGTGATATCCGATCTCCTGGGAGACCGCGCTCGGGAGAAGGGGAGAGTTCAGGAGGCACGGGAGCAGGAGAGGGGCATCTTGGCAGCTACCCGGCGCCTGTTTGCTTGGATGGCACGCCGCAAGCCTGTGATGCTGGTTCTCGACGACCTGCAGTGGGCGGATCCTTCGTCGCTCAGTGTATTAGCTCACATTGCCGACCTGGTGCATGAGGCGCCTATGGCGCTAATAGCGATCGCCCGCCCTGCGGCGCTGGAGAGCCTTCCGGTCGCCTTTGTGCAACCGAGTCCCGCGAACCCAGACAGATTCAGACGCCTCCAGCTCGAACCCTTGTCCGCCGAGGAAAGCAGCCACCTGCTAGGCCTCCTGCTGCCGTCGGTAGCCCTGCCGGCGGCCCTGAAACGGAACATTGTCCAGCGCGGGGACGGGAATCCCCTGCTGATCGAAGAACTGGTCCGAATGCTAATCGACCAAGGTGTGGTTCGAGAGACTCCAGAGGGATGGCGCGTCGAGGCTCAGTGGTCCGACAAGGTAGAGAAGGTTCCAGATACCGTTAACGGCCTGATTCTGAGCCGGTACGACCGCTTGTCGCCGCCTCTGAAGAAAACCCTGGACAGCGCCGCAGTACTAGGACGGAGCTTTGCCTTGCCGCTGCTCGCTGCCATGACAAAGATCCTGGAGCCGGACCTGCGGCGCCAGCTTGACCAGCTGGAAGAGGCCGATTTCATCCGTCGTTCATCCAGGGCCGGCGTGCCTGTTTACCACTTCCGTCACGCTCTGATGCAGGAGGGGATCTACCAGACCATACTTCTGGCCGAACGCACAGAACTCCACTTGTGGGCTGCCCATTTCATCCAGCAGAGAGCAGACAGCCTGGCCCTTGATGCGGCCGCCCTGGTAGGTCATCACCTCGAGCGTGCCAAATCCCCAAAGGCAATCGAGCACCTGATGCAGGCCGCGGCGGAGGCGGCCGACCGCTACGCCAACCAGGAGGCCATCGGCTACTACGGGCGAATCCAGGCACTCCTGGACCAACACGGCGCTCGTCAGGATACAGCGGTGGACGTCGCCGTGGGCCTGGCCGAGCTGCTGGCGAGGACCAATGAGCTCGAAAAGGCTCGCGCCGAACTCGAAAGCGCCAAGGCTCGCTCGGCCCAGCGGCCCGCGCAAGGCTACCGCTGGAGCGACATCCATTACCTCCTTGGGCGTCTCCACGCCCTGCAGGGCAAAGACGGTGCTGCAGTCGCGGCCTTTGAGACCGCGGCCGCCGCGCTGGAGAAGGACCCGCAGCAGCGTCACTCTTTCGAGCTGACAGATGTAGAGCGGGAGATAGGGTGGGTGATGTGCCGCCAGGGCAAGCTGCCGGAGGCCCGCGAACGGGCGGAGGGGGCCCTTGCGCTCGCCACGGAGCAGTCGAGCCCCAGGGCTGTCGCCAGCGCCTGCAGCCTGCTCACTCCGGTTCACTACTGGGCTGGACGATTGCCGGAGGCCGTCAATAGTGCTCGGGAAGCGCTGGCGATCCGTGACCAGATGGGAGACATCTGGGCCTCCGCGCGCACTCAGATCGACCTGGGCCACTTGTATCATAGGCTGGGCGAGTGGGGAACGGCCGAGTCATCCCTCCGCCAGGCGGCATTTGTCCAGGAGGAAATCGGCGACCACGAGGGACACGCTCGTAGCTCAAACAACCTGGGCTTGCTGCTCCTAGAGTCCGGCCGATTCGACGAGGCCTTGGACTGGCTGAACCAGGCGATCGCGCGGCTGCATGAACAGAAGGCGCATCCCGAAATGACCAGCCTGCTCTACTGCAACCGCGCGCTGGTCTGGCTGAACCAGGGAGAGACCGCGCAGGCGAGCGCAGATCTGGAGAGATTCCTTGAAGCCGCCGATGAGGCACAGAACGACGACCTGCGCGCTCTTGGTCTGGCATACATGGCAAGAGTCAACCTGGCAAACGGTGATCTGCAAAGAGCGAAGGAACTGCTTCGTGAAAGCGAGTCCCACGCAGAGGCCAGTGACACTCCAGAGATTCGAGCCGAGCTTCTACGCGTCCGATCCCTGGTCTCGAAAGCCGAGCAGAGATGGGGCCATGCTCTCGAACTCGCTTGGCAGGCGCAGGCCCTCTACCAGCAGATAGGCAACCGCTATGAGGTCGCGCGACTTCAGATCCAGGCAGCCGAGATCCAGCTCGCCTGGCATCAGCACAACGATGTCGAGCTAGATCCGACCGCAGAGCGAGAAGTACTGGAGGCATTGAGGGCCTTTCGCAAACTGCCTGCCCAGGCCGACATTCCGCGCGCTGAAGTGCTGCTGACCAGGATTGGCGCCGTACTCACGCCGGCCGACACCGAAGAAATGGGCAGCGGCGACAGGCCGGTGGTGGTCGTGCACCTCAATCTCCAATCGCCCGACCTGTCCGATGACGGCTGGGAGCAGCAGGAAGCAAGCGCAATCTCTCTCAACCGACTGATGGCTGAACTCAGAAAATCCGGCAGATCTCATGGCGCTATCGTGGTCGTAACCGGCACAGGACTGAGCTTCCTGTTCGGAGACGCTGGGGCTGAAGACTCGCAGGATCTGGCTCTGAAGGCCATCAGGACTGCGCAGTCCGCCATAGATGCGGGCATCCGGGTAGGCCAGATCAACCGCAGACAGCACGGCATAGATGTTCCGCTGAGGATCGGCATCGTGGCCGGGCGCTGGCAAGGTCCAAGCGAGAGCCCGCGGGACGCGGCCATCTTTGCCAACGTGTCGCAACCTGGTCAACAGGCCGAGTCCGTTGCGGCTCTGGCACCCGAGAACTCTGTTCTTCTCGCTGGAGAGGTGGCGGACAGTGCGCGCACAAGGTACGAGCTGGATCCGTTCGAATACCGGAGCGCGCGTGACCTTCCAGGGCCTATCTACGGCCTGGGTCGCGCGAAAGGAGCCACCGAGCTGCCGCAGACGCTGCCCATGTCAAGCTCAAGACTGGTTGGTCGCGACGACGAACTGCTGGCGCTGACAGAATGGATGGATCAGATTCAGATGGAGCCAAGAGGGAGAGTCTGCTATCTAGAGGCGGAAGCAGGAATGGGCAAGTCGCGGCTGCTGCAGGAGGTGCTGGCATTCGCTGATCCCGGCGTGTTGTGTCTGGCCGGAAAGTGCGAGTCTTACCGCTCCGACATCAGCTACTGGCCGCTGATCAACATTCTCGAGAGCGAGGACCCTCCTGAGACGGCTTCCGGTCGACGACTCAAGAGCCTGCTCGCCCTGGCGGCGCCAGACAACGCAGATGATGTGCTGCTGCGAAGCCTCTCGCCAGTTGATCTGCGCCAGGAACTTCTCGCCTGTGTTCGAGAGTTCCTTCTTGAGCTGGCCGAGAACCGACCTGTGCTGCTCGTTGTGGAGGACATCCACGATCTTGACCTGAGTTCATTGGACCTTCTGGACTTCCTTTTGCCGCTGACGGACAGGGCCCGAGTCTCGATCATGCTGGTAGCACGAGCAGAGATGCCGGGCGCTCATCGCGCCTTGATTAGCAAGGCAGAACGCGTGTGCCAGGAACGCTATCTTCGAGTCAGTTTCTCAAGCCTGACGGACCATGAAAGCTACGCGCTGGTGCGGGACTTGCTGGGCACTCGATCTCTGCCCCCCGGCTTGTGGAAGCTGGTAGAAGGCTTTTCGGGGCACCCGCTCTCCATCGAGGAGGCCCTGCGTTTTCTCGTCGAACGCGGCTGGCTGTGGAGGTCCAACGGCAGCTGGCAGCTCGCGGCACTGGAGCGGGCCCTGGACCGCGGTGTCCCGACCGATTTTCGAGAACTCTTGCTGGGACGGCTCGATCACCTGAACAGCGAGACGCTCCACGTTTTCCAGGCGGCGGCTGTACTCGGCGAGCTTGTGGATCGAACAGCGTTGGCCCACACAGTGCACGAACCGGATCTAGCCAGCCGGCTGGCGGAACTGGTGGAACGCGGATGGCTGCTGCCCGAGGAGCAGCACGTCTACCGCTTCAAGCACACCCTCACGCGGGAAACGGTTTACAGCACGCTGCTGACCTCCAAGAGGCAGATTCTCCACCAGCGGGCTGGCGAAGCAATGGAAGCGCTCGGGCCCGAGTTTGAGGAAGAGAGCGTAGAGCTATTGGCTCATCACTTTGCTCACAGCAGCCTGCACGAGAGAGCGCTGCAGTACTTGGTTCGGGCTGGGGCCAAGTCGGCCGCGAGGCACGCACTCCCCGAGAGTCTCAGCTACTACCAGCAGGCGCAACAGTTGCTCCCGCGTTGTCCCCACCTGCGAGCTGGGCTGGGGCCCAGAATTGCAGTAGGACTTGCTGACGCCCACCTGGCCTTCGGTGAACCGGCGGCCGCCGTTGGCGACGTTTCGCCGCTCCTGGAGGAGACAGTGCGGATTTCGCCAGAGCTGCGGGCCGCCTCTCACCGGCGGGCGGGAGCGGCCCGGCGCGCGATGGGCGAGTTTCCAGCCGCCCTGGAACACTACCGGGCTGCGCTCTCCTTGCTGGCGACCGAGTCCGCCGCTCAGGCCCATGCCGTGCTCTCCGGTACTGCTGGAGAGGAAGCATGTGCCAGCGAACTGGGCATCGCGCAGACCCTTTTCGATATGCGCGAGAACCAAAAGGCGCGCGAACTCGCGGAACAGCTTCTGAGCGCCATCGACCGGCGAATGCACCCCAGACTAGCGGCAGAGGCGCACAATCTACTCGGGGGCATCGCTCATCGCACCGGCGATTCAGAGACCGCCCGCCGGATGGTTCAGATGAGCCTGTCTATACATCAGAGTTCTGGAAACAGGGCGGGAGGCGCCGCCTGCTACTCCAACCTTGGTATACTGGCCGCTGTCAACCGTGACCCAGAGACAGCCGGAGAGAACTTTGAACTGAGTCTAGCCTTGCGCGAGGAGCTGGGGGACAGTCGGGGCATCGCCGTCACGCGCAACAACCTGGGCCAGCTGGAGAGAGACCACGGCCGGTTCACCGAGGCGGCGCATCATCTCCAGGCTGCAACCGAAACTGCCCGACGCTCGGAACTCACGCAGCTGTTGGCACAGTGCTTGGCCAACCTCGGCCAGGTGTTGACGCTGACCAACCGCTCCGCAGAGGCGCTGGCAGCCCTGGACGAAGCCGAATCGCTGTGCCAGAGCTACGGTTACAGGGACTTGCTGTGCGAGGTTCTCTGGAAACGGGCCGACTGTTTGGTAGAGAGTGGCGAGCTACCCGCGGCCGAAGCGCAAGCCAGCTCTGCGGCCGTCTTTGCGGTCGAGCTGCGCAGCCGGGACCTGGAAAGCGAGGCACGGCGCGCTCTCGCGCGAACCTACCGAAAGATGGGAAGGCCCGACCAAGCGCGAGAAGAAGCCGGTGTCGCCTGGTCGGCCCGCGCGTGGGACTCCAATCAGGTGACCCGAGCCAGGTTTGCGGCCGAGTACGCTCTCTCTCTCATCGCCTGCAACCAACTGAAGCAGGCCCGAGAGCTACTGCTGGAGGCTGTTGAGACTGTCGATCTCCACGAGTCACCGACCTTCATGCAGGAAGTGTCAGAAGCGCTGGCGACGGTGCGGACAGAGTAGGTCCCCCACTGGTAGGGGAGGGGCCTGTTCCGGGCATGGGCACCGTGGGCGGAGCTGCTAGAGCTGCCCCGCTCGAGAAGCAGCGCGGGGTGCGCTGAGCCCACTGAGACAGACCGCAGCACCGCTACAGCGCTGCGGATTCCCTACTCCGCCGGGTCCACAGAACAAGAGCGCGAGCCTGCCGAGTATCTCGTCTGGTGCTCAGTCGGCCGGGACACACCGCCGCACACCGTCAGCTTCACCTCCCAAGATGCCTAGTGCTTTGTCAACGATGTTTTGATGGGTAGCCTAGCCCCTTGTGGGCGTCACTTCCCAGGAGAAACGGGCACAAGGCCCTATACTACAGCCATCAAACGATGCTTGACAAAGCACCAGGCTATACTTGGCTCATGAAACAGGTCAGGACGGAGACCCGGCAGGAGATCAAAGCCCGGCGACGGCGCGAGAGCAAACGCGTTCTCGCCCGGCTGAGGGAGGTCCTGGCCGCGGTCCTGGCAAGACATCCGGTGGTCGCAGCCTACGCCCACGGCTCAGTGGCGCGGGGCACCATGACATCGCGCTGCTCCTGAGCACATCCCAGCCGCCCTACGAGCGACTCAAGCTGGAGCTTACCTCCAGGCGAAGATAGAGGATGCTTCCGGCCTCTCCCCGGTAGACGTGCGGGCCATCAACTCGGCCCCGTTGATGGTGCAGGGCCGGGTGGTTGAGAAAGGCGTCCTGCTCTACGAGGGGGACCGAGCCGGCCGCATCGCGTTTGAGGTGATGACGCGGAAGCGCTACTTTGACTTTGCCCCGGTGGACCGCCGCCGGCGCAAGGCTTTCCTGGAGCGGGTTCGCAGGGAGGGATTGCTCCGTGGTTGATCCGATAGTCGTGGACTCCATCCTGAGCGACCTGCAGGGTAGCTTGGATAGGCTAGCGATTCTCGCGGCGCTGCCTGAGGACGAATTCCTCCGGGATTTCACCAAGGTAGAGAGCGCCAAACACCTGCTGCAGGTTTCGGTAGAATGCTGCCTGGACATCGCGCATCACATCGTGGCCCATGAGTAATATCGCAGGCCAGCGAACTACTCTGACAGCTTTACAGTGTTGAATGAGAACGGCATACTCCCTGACGCTCTCATGCCAACGCTACGCCAAATGGTCAGTTTCCGCAACCGGGTCGTGCAGCTCTGCTGGGACGTTGACGATGCGATGGTGTATCGCACCCTGCAAGAGGACCTGGACAATTTCGACACCTGCCTGGAACACATCCTGAGGTTCGCCGAAGCTGGGGCGGCCGAACAGAGGCAGCCATCGACACTCACCGTATCTCAGCCGAACCTGGGGAGCAGCCGGGCTTCCAGCGACCCGGAAGGACAGCCACACACTGCGCATAGAATCCGCTCCTACGCTACGCCAACGTGGCAGCAACGGGGGAGTCAGCAGCTTCCGCTGGCGCAGCCCTCGCGGTCCCACCCATCAATGCTTCATCACCAGCCGGCTCGCTCAGGAGACGGCAAAGGGCACAGCTGCTGTCTCTCGATTCGACTGCTGGCTGTTCACGCCTCCACGCCGAGAAACGACCGCAGGAGCGAGCCCACCAGGAAACTCAACGTTGCCACACCAAGGCTCAGCCCCGTCATCTCCAGGAACCGGCTCCTGAACGGCAGGTCCTTCGCGACCGAGATATAGTAGTTGAAGAAGGCGATGATCAGGATTGCCCCGGCCAGCGTACAGGCCAGACAGACATAGTAGTTGTCCAGTACCAGGTAGGGCCAGATGAGGGCCAGCACGGTTACGATGTAGGCGCCGCCGGTGTAGATGGAGGCCCGCACCGGGTTCTTGCTGGTCTCCTCCGACTTGACCGAGAGGTATTCCGACGCGCCCATGGAAAGAGCCGCGGCGATCCCGGTGATAGAACCGGTCAGCGCGATCAGTCTCGTGTTCTGGAGCGCCAGCGTGAAGCCGGCCAGGGCTCCGGTCAGTTCCACCAGGGCATCATTCAGACCCAGCACGATGGAGCCAATGTAGCGGAGCAGTTCCTCGTCCAAAAGGCCGATCAGCGCTTCCTCGTGGTCGCTCTCCTCGCGCATGATCTCCTCGGCCTCGGGGATCACGTCCCGCAGCCGCTCGTATATGACCTGAGCCCCTTCCTCGCCCCTCTCCATGAGCTTGACCCCGAAGGTAAAGCCGAATATGCGGCTGATCACATAGTAGGTCCAGATCTTGAGCTTGTCAGGCGTGACGTCCTGCTGGGTGTAGGTCCGCCACCGGCCGTAGTGCCGCAGCTCGTCCTCAGCAATCCGTTCCAAAACCCGCCGGTTCTCGGGCGATTTGACCGTTCGGGCCAATCTCCGGTAGATGTGGTACTCGGTGATCTCGTTTCGCTGAAAGACCAGCAGCTGTTCTCGCAGCTCATTGCCTATGTCCATCTTGCGACTCCCTTTGGCAGAGTATCTCAAGGCGCTCGCTGAATCCTAACACACCCACTTGTCCCAGCCAAGTCGCTGGGGGCGCTGGTAATGGATCAGGTTCGCCCACGCACAATCTGCTGGTGGTGGACGGCTCGTCCACCACCAACCGCGCAGCAGCCATCGAGTTCGCGCCCCGGGGCAAGCCGGGGCGGGAGCGTAATCGCAGAGGCAGCCCGCCCCTATGTGGGCGCAGTCCCAGGACGCTCGCGCGGCCGGCTCCGCTACTACCCGCAGCAGCATCCCGGCCGCGGGCCGCGCGTAGCTCTGCGCCGGATGCTACTTCAACTCCGCCAGAAGGGCGTCTTCGGCCGCGTAGTCGACCTCATCCGGCAGGTGCTCCCGATACCAGGCAACGCTGCGCCGAAGTGCTTCGTCTCGAGGCACTGGCTCTTCGTAGCCAAGCTCTCTCCTGATTCGGGTTGTCCGAGCCACAAGGTGCTGACGCGTGTCCACATGCGCCACCAGATGATCCGGCAGGCGGTCCTCCGGCACAACGATGACCTTGCCTTTCCACTCTGCCGCCAGCGCAATCTCGCGAACCCACTCAGCTTCGCCCAAGGGTGACCTCTCGCCCAGGTTGTAGGTCCTACCGGCGGCACGGTCGTCTGCGGTTGCCAATGCTATCGCATGGGCGACGTTCTCCACGTAGCCTCTTGTCCAACGCCAGGCCTCCGTACCCTCCATCAGGAAAATGGCCGGCCGATCGTCGGCCATTCGCTGCACATACCCAACCAGCCGTCCCTGCGGATCTCCGGGCCCGTACACCATCGGTAGGCGCAGCACTGTGCCTGGCAAAGCCGAATCACC
>JAUVHW010000055.1 GCA_030593075.1 Ardenticatenales bacterium | reverse complement strand
TGTCGCCCTCCACGGTGGCCTTTTGGCGGGAGGGAAGGCGCACGCCAGGATATTCGTTTCTTGACTGGCTGCACGGATACGTGTACGGCCGGTGGCCCTATCTCTACATCGGCGTCGCGCTTCGCGAGCATCCCCTGGCTCGCCTTGTTTGGCCGCTAGGTGCGCTGCTGTCTCGCCTCTTTGCCGACGGGACCGATGACGACGCCGACCGGGTGACTTTTGCGGACCTGTACCACGGCAAAGTGGTGCCCCTGGAGGCAGCCAGGCAGCTGGTCACGGTGGGGGAGGACATTGAACTCACCAACCTGGAACACATAATACCCTACGCCCGCGCCCGCGATATCATATTGAAGAACCCCGATCACATAGTGGTCCTGGAGTGCCCCTGTCGCGCTTCCCGTCCGAATCCCTGTTTGCCGCTGGACGTCTGCTTGGTCATCGGCGAGCCTGTCGCCAGCTTTATTGCCGAGCATCACCCTCGGCGCTCCCGCTGGATCACCCAACAAGAGGCGGAGGAGATTCTGCGCGCCGAGCAGGGACGGGGACACGTGAGCCACGCTTTCTTCAAAGACGCGATGTTTGGGCGGTTCTATGCCATCTGCAACTGCTGCTCCTGTTGTTGTGGAGGGATGCAGGCCTGGAGCAGTGGCAGTGAAATGCTGGCCCCTTCCGGCTATCTCTGCCATGTCGATTCGGCGTTGTGCATCGGTTGCGCAGTCTGTGTGGAGTATTGTCAGTTCAGCGCGCTCGCACTCACCAACGGCACGGTTGCCGTAAGCAATGACGTGTGCATGGGGTGCGGTGTCTGTGTGGCCCAGTGCGAGCAGGGCGCGCTAGAACTGGTGCGGGACGAGACAAAGGGAGAACCGCTGGAAATCAGACGACTCATAGCTGAGGCTCTGGCTGCAGATGAGGCTGATCATCAACGGCGATGACCTCGGCTACTCGCCGGCCGTCAACCAGGCGTTCTTTGACCTCTGCAGCAGCGGCCTTCTGACCAGCGCCAGTCTGGTGGTCAACCTGCCGCACAGCGCGGCCGCGATGGAGGGGGCGCGAGAGCGGCCCGGGCTTGCCACCGGCATCCACCTCAACCTGACCAAAGGCCGGCCCTGCCTCCCGCCGCGTCAGGTGCAGACGCTGGTGCGGCGAGATGGCGAGTTCTATGCCAGTCCCACCTTCTTTGCGCGGGCGCTTGCCGTGGTGGCGATGGCGGAGGCCGAGGCCGAGGTGCGGGTGCAGATCGAGAGGGTGCTGGCGGCAGGCATCCGGCCGACTCACCTCGATTCGCATAGTCATTGGCACGCGCTGCCCGGTTTCAGCCAATTGATCCAAGGTCTGGCGGCCGAGTACCGGGTGCCGGCAGTTCGCCAAGCTGACGCCCGGCGCGCCCTGCTGCCCAATCCGCTCTGGCTGAGCGGGGTCAGGGAGGCGCCCGCTGCCGGCCAACAGAGTGGGCCGGTCCAGCCCGACTATTTGCTCTCCTTGCACCACTGGCTGGATGGGGCCGGGGAAGCCTCTCCCTGGCTGACCGGGCGCCGGGTGAGTCGATTGCTGGGCCGGCCGGGAATCACGGCCGAGCTGGTGGTGCACCCCGGCCGGGCCGATGATCCCCACTTTCCGCCCGATACCCTGCCGGCCGAGCGGCGACAGCGCGAGCTAGAGTTCTTGCAGAGCCCTGCCTTTGCCGATTTCCTCCAAGGGATTGGGGCGGAGATCACCGGCCGGCCGCCGCCGGCGATCTGATTCCGCGCGACATGAGAGGCCGGACCACATGAGCATCACCACGCCTGATTGGGTCAAGGACGCGGTCTTTTACCAGGTATTCCCCGATCGTTTTGCCCGGAGCGCGGAGGTGCCCAAGCCTGCCAATCTGGAACCGTGGGATGCACCGCCCACCGGCCGCGGCTTCAAAGGGGGCGACCTGCTGGGGGTGGTCGAGCGGCTGGGCTATTTGCAGGACCTGGGCATCACCGCCCTCTATCTGAATCCCATCTTTCAGTCAACTGCCAACCACCGCTACCACACCCACGACTACTACCGTGTCGACCCCATTCTGGGCGGGAACGACGCGCTGCGAAAGCTGCTAGACGCCGCTCACGCCCGCGGCATGCGGGTGGTGCTCGACGGCGTGTTCAACCACGCCAGCCGCGGCTTATTCCAGTTCAATCACATCCTGGAGAACGGCCCGCAGTCTCCCTATCTGGACTGGTTTGTGGTCAAAGAGTGGCCGTTGCACCCCTACAACGAACACGAACCGGCGAACTACCGCAGCTGGTGGGATGTGCGCGAGCTGCCCGAATTCAACACCGAGAACCCGGCCGTGCGCGAGTTCCTCTGGGACGTGGCCCAGTACTGGGTCGAGTTTGGCATCGATGGTTGGCGAGTGGACGTGCCGGAAGAGATCGACGACCCGTCTTTCTGGCAAGAGTTCCGCGGCCGGGTCAAGAGCGTCAACCCGGACGCTTACCTGGCGGGTGAGATCTGGGGGCCGGCCGAGGCATGGCTGCAGGGAGACCGGTTTGACGCGGTGATGAACTATGTCTTCAACCGGGCCTGCCTTGGATTCATGGGCGGGAAAAAGCTGGACACCTCTTTCCGGCCGGGCGGGCACGAGCTTTGCCCGTTGCCGGTCCGCGAGTTCGCCTGGCAGATCGACGAGCTATTGGCGCTGTACGATTGGGAGGTTACCCAGGCGCAGTTCAACCTGCTCGGCAGCCACGACACTCCCCGCTTCCTAACCCTGGTCCAGGGTCAGAAGGCGCGTCTGAAACTGGCCGTGCTCTTCCAGATGACCTTCCCTGGCGCGCCTTGCATCTACTATGGCGACGAGATTGGGATGGAAGGGGGCAGCGACCCGGCCTGCAGAGGGGGCTTTCCCTGGGAGGAGTCGCGCTGGGACCTGGACCTGCGAGAGTACGTGAAACGCTGTGTCCGGCTGCGCCACGACCGCCCGGCGCTACGACATGGGCGTTTCCTGCGCCTCTATGCCGACCGGGGGGTTTATGGCTTTCTCCGGCAGCTGGACGACGAGGTCCTGGTGGTGGTGCTCAACGCTGCCGACGAGAGGCGGCTGGTCCACATCTCGACCCAGGCTGTTCTTCCGGAGGGCGCCCAGGTGCGAGAGGTGTGGGGCTCTGAGACGGTGCGTGTGTTCGGCAGCCGGCTGCGGGATGTCAGGCTGGAGCCGCTGAGTGGCCGGGTGTTCAGGTCAAGCAGCCGGTGAGGCTGCACTGTCCGGCTTTTGGCTCACCGTTTCTCCCAGGATCTCTCGGGCAGCGGCCGCAAAGATACCGGCCGTCTGGGCGTCGATGTTGGTCAGGTTCACCTCTCTGAGGTTGCCTTTGGCCGTCGCCTCCAGCACCGCCCGCAATATGACCCGCGCCCCGCGCTCCTTGGGAAAGCCAAAGATACCGGTAGAGATTCCTGGCAGCGAGACGCTCTGGCGGCCGCTCGCGGCCGCCAGCTCCAGGGCGCTGGTGACGGCCGAGGCCAGCAGTTGGTCCTCGTCCCCCCGATTCCGCCAGACTGGCCCCACGGCGTGAATCACGCACTGGCACGGGAGCCGGCCGGCGCTGGTGATGGCGGCCGAGCCGGTGGGGACCGGGCCGTGCTGCTTCACCCAGGCGGTGCTCTCCTGCTGGATCTCGCGTCCGCCGGCCCGCACGATTGCGCCAGCTACGCCCCCGCCGTGCATCAGGCGTCCGTTGGCCGCGTTTACGATGGCGTCTACCGGTTCGCGCGTGAGGTCCCCGCGCACTATGCGGATGACGACCCCGGCCGAGGTCCGGTGCTGGTAAAGGATTTCTCTCTGCATGCTTCTCCCCTGCAAATCGGCTGCCTGCCTGTGTGCGGCTGGCACTCCTCTATTCTAGCATCGCTTGCTGCTGGCTGCCAGCGCGGATTTGCCCCCGCGCTATGCATCGGCTAGAATTCCGCCTCATGAGTCGCGTCATCAATCCGAACGCGCCGGGAAAGACGCGGAACCAGCACCTGCGCACCCTGGCGGAGATACTGCGCCGGCTGGCGGCCAAGGGAGCCATCGACGACGAGGTGAGGGACATGGCGGCCGCCATGGTCTTTATCTTTCGCGACATCAGTGCTGGGGTGGAGACCTCGATCCTTGCCTGGGAGAAACGGGATTACTGGCTCAAGGCTGACCGTTTCCGGCTGGAGTGGGAGTGGGCAGCGCAGGCGGCGGCCGATCTGGAAGACGTTATCCGCAATGGCGCCTGGGATCTACTGCCCGGGCTGGCAGCTAGCCTTCTTCCTCGTCTCGCTGACATCAGGGTCAAGAAGTTCACCCGCAACCCCGAACTGTGGCTCGGAGCCTACGAGCAGTTGATGCGCGAACCTGCCAGTTGATG
The DNA here is from genome assembly GCA_030593075.1 of Ardenticatenales bacterium. GTDB lineage: Bacteria > Chloroflexota > Anaerolineae > Promineifilales > UBA4811 > JAUVHW01. The sequence goes on along the minus strand of JAUVHW010000055.1, from coordinate 13,008 downwards.
AGTGGTCGTATCTCCTCGGCCGCGCGGGCCTGGTTGGTGGCCCTCCTGTGGTCGGCGGGGTTGGCGACTGGGTGTTTGCCGGCCGGACCTCCCTCTGATCCTGCGCTCTCTACGGCCGCGCCGTCGCTCTCTCCTGCCTTGACCGCCACTCCATCGCCGCAAGCTTCTCCTACGAGCACCGAGACGGCGACCCCTACTGCCACCCCCGAGCCTACCGCTACCAACACACCGCCGCCGACGCCGACCCCCTCACCTTCGCCCTCTCCGACCGCCACGCCGTGTCCGGAGACTGCCGGGCGGGTGGTAGCGGGCGTCTTCCCCAGCCCCATCCAGGGGGGCGAACAGCGGTACCGCATCTATCTGCCGCCCTGCTACGGGCAGAGCGGCCGGCTCTACCCCACTCTCTATCTCTTTCACGGCAACATCCACCCCGAGGCCTACTGGGATGACCTGGGGGTTGACGAGGCGGCCGACGCTGGCATTGCGGCCGGAAGGCTTCCACCCTTCTTGATAGTGCTCCCGTTCGGGGGGGAGATTGCCAACGCGACCTCCGGGGGAGGCCGGTCGTTCGAGGGCGTGGTGCTGAACGACCTCATCCCCTACATTGAAGATAGTTACTGCGCCTGGCCCGAGGCGGCCGGCCGGGCCATCGGGGGGCTTTCACGGGGAGGCTATTGGTCGTTGGAGATAGGCTTCCGCCACACGGAGCTGTTTGCCGCCGTCGGTGGCCACAGCGCGGCCCTTTTCCCTGACAACGCCGGGCGGGCGCACAACCCGCTGAGCACGGGCGCCAACCCCAGCCTGGATGGGCTTCCCATCTACATAGACATCGGCGAGACGGACTATTTGCGGAACGGGGCGTCCGAGCTTCACGGGGTGTTGACCCGCGCCCGGGTGTCGCACGTCTGGCAGCTCAATCCGGGCAGGCACGAGGACGCCTACTGGCGCGCCCACCAGGCAGAATACCTGGCCTGGTATGCAGCCTACTGGCCTGCCGGCGCGTCTGAATACCCTTCGGCGGCGGGAAGGTCCTGTTCCCCCTGATCGCTCTCCTCGCTGTGGTCCCCTGCATATGTGGAGGGGGGCTCAATGGTGTAGCGCAGGCGCCCACGGGGGTAGGTTAGCAGTCTGCATCCCAGGTAGAGCGGGCCCAGCTGGGAGAGAGCCAGCCAGGCCAGGACTCCGGTGAGGACTAGCCGGCCGGTCTGAATCTGCTGGCGGATGTTCCAGCGAACCGCGCGCACCTGGCGAGTAGCCCGCGCCACCAGGCCGCGGTATTCTTGCAGCACGATGGAAGCCGACGCCAGGTCCTGGCTGACAGCCGTCAGGCTCTCCCCCAGCTGCTCGAGGCTGCTGGCCGAATCGCCCAGGCTCTGATCGGTTCTGAGCAGGTCCTCCTGGATATCGGTTAGGCGGGTGGGGATGCTGTCCAGCCCCGCGTTCACCTCCGCCACCGACTGGTCTAGCGGAATGGCGGGGTCGTAGTCTATGCCCAGGCCAAAACCTACCTCATAGTTGACCAAGGGGATGGTGGTTGACCATTGGAACGACGACAAGGTGCGAAGGGTCTTGTCGATCGCGGCGCTTGCGTCTTCCAGCGCCGGCATGGCGCTGCGGATCGCTTCGATGCTGTCGGGGAGCTGGGACGCGGTGATGTCGGCCAACTCCTGGACGGCCGGGCGAACGTTCTCCAGGCCGTCGGCCGTGCTGGCGGCGCCGGCGCGCGCCTCATCCACAACCGTGGAGGTGTCGTACACTGTACGGACCAGGATATCCAGTGTGTCGGAGACCACCTGTAGGGCGTCCAGTCCGAAATCCAGGCCGCTGACGACCTCCGTCTCCACCTGGCCGGCCGTTTCCTGCATCTGATACGCTGCGTACAGACCCACCCCCAGCCCGGCCAAACTGGTCAGCACGATGACCGCTCCAATGATTCGCCGCACCACCACCGCGCGGCTGCTTCGCTTGGTCGATACATGGTACATCATGTGAGTTCTCCAGAATCTACCAAATGCCAATAGGCCAACGTGGCGGCAGGCTCGTCGTGCTGTCTCACTACCTCGCCTCGAGGGCTGCCTCTACTGCCGCCAGAGCATCAACTATACCATAACCCGAGACGTTGTTCGGCACCTGGCCCGGCCGGTCCGCTCCACAGGCACAGGGCCCCGCTCCAATCGGGCACTGGTCGAGCGTCGGAACCGGCCGGGCCGTCGAGTTGATGATTTGCTCGGTCCGGTCAATGTCTCCTATCAAGCCGGGGTTGGCCGACCAGAGCAGCGCCACCAGGCCGGCGACGTGTGGCCCTGCCATGGAGGTGCCCTCAGCCTTGGCGTAGCCGCCGCCTGGGACGCTGGAGCGGATATCGCGTCCCGGAGCAGCTACGTCGGGTTTAGTCATCCAGCCGCCGGCTGGGCCGCGGCTGCTATAGCGGACGATCTGCCTCTGTTCGTCGGAGGAGCCTACTGAAAAGACGGCATCCTCGCTGGCTGGGATCCAGACCGTGCTGCAGTCCGGACCCTCGTTGCCGGCGCTGACCACCATCATGATTCCGGCCGCCCGCAAGGCCTCCACCGCGGTATGGATCGGCTCCGGACCCACGCACCCTTCCTCTACCGGGCATCCCCAGGAGTTGTTTACTACGTGGGGCGCCAGCGTGGGTTCCCCATCGCGGAAGGGGTCACCCCCTACCGGGTAAGGAGCCAAGAAGAACTCCATGCACTCCACGTATGCGCCGGGGTTGCCCAGACCGAAGCGCATGTTGCGGCAACCAATCCACCGGGCATCGGGGGCCATGCCAACTTGATTACCTACGGCCGTGCCCATGGTGTGGGTGCCGTGGCTGTCATCGTCAAAGGCGGCCAGCTCGTCGTCCCAGGCGTCGTGCCAGTTGGTGTCGTGGTCTACCTTGCGGCCGTCCCAGCCTCGATAGCTGTCCTTGAGAGCTGGATGGTCCCATTCATAGCCGGTGTCTTGGCCAGCCACGACAATCCCCTGACCGGCGAAGCCGAGTAGCCATACCTGCTCGGCGTCGACTGAGTCCACGCCCCAGGGAAGGCTGCTGGCCTCTTCCTCCTCGCTGGCGTACGGCGTCTTCCAGCGAATCGGATAGTCCCGCATGTTGGGGTTGAGCATCACCTGGGAGACCTCTGGGTGGCGAGCCATCGACCGCATGCCGCGGGTGGTGCCATCCACCCTTATCATGTTGACCAGGTAATAGGGCCGGTACGCCAGCCCCAGTCTGTCCAGCTCTGCGCGAATGGTCGGCTGGCTTCTCTCGGCCGTCTCGACCAGCAGCCCGTGAACCAGGGTCAGCCGCGCCTCCCGGTCAGGGATCGCTGCAGCCTGAGAGAGATCGGCCTGTTCTCGAAGGATGATCAGGTAGCCGTCGTTGGCAAAGCCCGGGCCGCCAAAGATGAGGTAGGCGCCGGCCGCGGCCGCCCACGGGATGCCAGCGACAGCGGCCGAGCGCAGTCTTGAGGCGGTGGGCCGGACCTGACGCAGCAGCTTGCGCCCCAGGAAGAGCAGAATAGCCACGCCTGCGGTGGCAATCACCATGTAGCTGTGGGCTGCCAGGTGGGCCGGCTCGAACTCGGAGCGCGGGTCTGCAAAGAGAGGTGGGAAGGCCAGGACCAGAGTGTGGAAGGCGGCCGCGCCCCAGACGCCCTGTCTCCCTTCGCCGGGACGAGCCCAGAGTTCAGTTGCCAGGAGAGCCATGGGCAGGGCCATGATGCCCCGGCCGAGCGCCTCCTCGGGACCGGCCCATAGGACGGTACCCAGCTGGTATCCGAGGTAGAGGATGCCGCCCAGCAGGCCGGCCCTCCAACGCCGCCCGGTGACCGGCCGCAGAACGCTGAGCGCCAGCCCGCGCCAGAGCCATTCGGTCAGGGCGCCAGTCACCAATGATTGGAAGGCGATGACGGCGCTCTCTCGCACGTCTCCCAGGGAGCCCACCAGGAGCCAGGGCCAGAGAACCAGCGCCGCGGCCGCCAATCCCCACCCTAACGAGCCGGAGCGGGTCAGTCCGGCGTCGACCCAGCTAGCCCGGAGGCCCAGGCCACGGGCACGGCCGGCGACCCAGCCGCCGAGCACCAGCAGGTAAGGGACGCCAACAAGCAGGAGCAGCAGTGCTGCCCAGGGAAGGCGGACCTGCAAATCATCGGCGTGATAGGGCAGTGCGGTGTGGATCAGCCCCGTCAGCAGCGACCAGCCAGAGGCGAGGGCCAGTGTCAGGCTGATGAGGAAGAGCTTTTCCCAGCCGGCGACGAGTTTGCCCACGGCAACCGCCAGCAGGAGTCCCCCTATCTGTAGCCCCCCGGATACCAGGATCGCGCTCGTCTGGAGCCAGGGTCCGTCCCAGGAGTCGGGCGCGAAAGCCATCCCGACCGCCAGCGCTAGCGGCACGCCGATAAACCACAGCTGCGCTGCCGCTACCAGAAACCATTCTAGGATGCGATCAGCGCTGGGCCGGCGGCCGTCGCGCTGCTCGGTCATGCGCAGGTGCCTTCCTCTTGAAGATAGGCCTCGTACCAGGCTATCGTCTTTTCTAGCCCCTCCTTCAGAGCGAACTGCGGCCGCCAGCCGAGGATCCGGTGGGCCTTTTCGCTGCATAGGTACTGGTCTCGGATCTCCATCAGTTCTCGATCCTCAATGATCGGCTCCAGGTCAGAGTGGTCAGAGAGGGAGATGATGAGGCGGGTTAGCTCCAGCACGCTCTTGGGATCGTCGAGACCAAAGTTGAAGGCCTGCCCATGGAGCGCTGGATCGTCCATCTGCTCAGCCAGCGTCAGGTAGGCGCTCACGGCGTCGGAGACAAAGAGATAGTCGCGCAGGAATTTCCCGTCGCTGCGGATTACCGGACGCTCTCCCAGCAGTGCCGCCCGGACGACCTCGGGCACGATCCGGCTAAAGTTCAGGTCTCCCCCGCCGTACATGTTGGCGCAGCGAGCAATGGCAACCGGCAGGCCATAAGTATGATAGTAGGTGAGGGCCAACATCTCGGAGCATGCCTTCGAGACGTCATAGGGGTGTCTCGCGAGCAGCGGCATGTCTTCGGTGTAGGGCAGCCGCTCGTGCGCTCCATAGGCCTTGTCGCTGGAGGCCAGCAGCACGCGGCTCACCAGCGGCGAGTTGCGCGCGGCCTCAAAAACGGTCCAGCTTCCCTTGATGTTCGACTCAAAGACCGACAGGGGCGTCCGGCTGGCAATGGGGACGATGGTCAGCGCTGCCAGGTGGAAGACGGTGTCCACTTCATACTCGTTCAGCACGCGGTGGACCAGAGGATAGTCCTCGACTGCTCCCCGCACCACCCGTATCCGGTTGATGGCGCCCGACCGCACCAGGTGTGAGTGAGGCACCCAGTCGCGGATTAGCCCGACTACCCGAGCACCTTTTTCAACCAGCGCCTCAGTGAGCCAGGGGCCGAGGAGCCCCGTGCACCCGGTTACCAGGACGTCGCGGCCGTTCCAGAACTTTTCCTGATCCATATAGACTCCTCAGGGCTGTAGAAGCAGCGAGTATTTTAGCACTGTTCCCGGCCCAGTCCACAGGGGCGGCAGAGCCGGGTGGACGCGCCAAAGCCCGGCCCGAGCCTCGGCCCGAAACCCACCACCGCTGGCTCACAGGATCAGCTGGGTGACCTCGTCCAGCGACTGGCAGTAGTGCGCGCAGAGGCCTCGGGTCCCACTCTGCCCAATGGTGCCCCCGGCAAGGCCGATGGCGGCAAAGCCCGCCAATCGAATGGCGACCACTCCGGCGCCGCTGTCCTCCAACCCGACGACGGAGTGGCGTTCGGAGGGATCAATTCCCAGGCCCACCCGCGCCATCTCCGCGTAGAGCCAGGGGTGGGGTTTGGGCGCCAGCTCTCCGAGGGTGCCCGGCTGCCCGTAGCGCATCGGGAATCCGGCCGTGATGATGGCGTCGTAGAACTCCTGGGGGTCTCCCAGCTGCATTGCTCGAAAGGCGGCCAGAATCTCCGGCCACGCCTTCTCGTACAGGCCAGAGGTCACCAGACCGATCTTGACTCCGTGCTCCTTCAGGGTTGTGAGAACGCCCTTTAGCCCCGGCGCTGGCAGAAAGCTTCCCGGCCGGCCTTCCTCGCGCGCTATTGCCCCCATCTCCCGATGGACGATCTCAAAGTACGCCGCGCGGGCCTCCTCCACGTTGGCGGAGGGGCAGTACTTGGCCAGACAGTGCTGGAGGTGCTCGGAGACGCTGTGCCCGGAGACGTGCGGCAGGTCAGAGTCGGCCAGCCGAAAATCGGGGTCCTCTAGGAGCCGGGCCGTGGTCTGTTCTATCACCCAGACCCAGAACCCCTCGCTGCGTACGCTGGTGCCGTCCAGGTCCATGAGCACTGCTTTGACCGGCCGCTCAATGCGAACCGGCTCCACCGGGTAGATGGCAGGGTAACCCATGGCCGACTTGACGTAGCAGAGAGTCTTGTCGGCGTAGCAGATGAACTGCACCTTCCGGTCGGCTGGGGTCAAGATAGCGGTCACGCCGTCGCGGCCGGCCTGGAAGCGTCCCTCCCCCCCGCTCTCCAGCCGGATCAGCGGCGGGTCAGCCTGCAGCAAGCCGGCGGGATCCATGTTCTGGTCCATCTCCCGGATTATACTCGCGAGCGGGGGGATGGAAAGGCCGACGCGAGAGGATCCGACCATAGTCCCCCACCACTTGCACTGTGCTCTGCGCAGCGGAGCGGGCCTGAACTACCGGGCGGGGATGCGTCATGCTCCCCAGACTTGCTCTGACTCTCGAGGGCGCCTTGGGTGCAGATGCTAACCGCAGCCGGTTTCCTGCCCGGGGGCGGTACGCGCACGTGGCCCGACCGGGGTCATAGTGCCTTAATCTCCACCGGAAGACCGGCGACCATCAGGTAGACCCGGTCGGCCGCGGCCGCCAGGCGCTGGTTGGCCCAGCCCAGCAGGTCCCGCGAGATGCGACCCAGCGGGTAAGGCGGCACCAGGCCCAGCCCTACCTCGTTGCTGACCACGATCCAGGGGGCCTCGCCTGACTGGACGGTGCCTAAGAGATCGTCCAGTTCAGTGGCCACCCGTGCCTGGGCGGCCGTCTGATCCACCTTGTCCAGGTCTTCCTCGGATGGGGATTCGGACAGGCCCTCCAGGGTTCGATTAGAGACCAGGAGAGTGAGGCAGTCCAAGAGTACAACGTCCACCGGCTTCTCTGCCATCGCAGCGCGGACGGCGAGGCCGACGTTGAGGGGAGCTTCGAGCGTCCGCCACCCGGTCGGGCGCGCTCGTTGGTGCGCCGCAATGCGGGTTTGCATCTCTTCGTCCCTCGCCTCGGCTGTGGCTACGTACAGCACCCGCTCGCCCGCCTGTGCCGCCAACCTCTGGGCGAAGCTGCTCTTGCCACTGCGAGCCCCGCCGAGGACCAGGGTCAGGTGCCAGTTCATAGACGAGCCTCCATCAAGGACAGTATCGACTCCCGGCCGGGCAAGAAGTGGCGCTCGGTGAACACTTCCAGCGTCAGGATGCCCCGATACTGGCGTCTCAGGAGCAGATCGAGCAGTCGGCACAATACCGAGCGCGGAATGTGTTCCAGGCCGCGATGGTCACGGCCGTCCTGGCAGCCGTGGATGTGTATGGCCTGGGTTCGGTCTAGGTACTGCTCGAGGTAGGGGAAAGGGTCTGCGCCGGTCTTGAGAAAATGGCCCACGTCCAGGCAAAGGCTGATCGGCAGCCGGTCGAGCAGAGGGAGAAAGGCGGCCGGGTCGTAGTTCTCCAGGTTCTCTACTGCCAGCAGGCGCATCTCGTCTACCTCTTGGCCGATGGTCTCCAGCGATCGGGCGGCCTGATCGCGCCAGCGGGTCAATGCGAGCGGGCTGGTGTTGGCTTCAAGCTCCGCCCCGTCCAGGTGAACCACGTAGGTCCATGGTTCCAGCGGCCGAGTGGCCCTGATGACGCGGCGGGCCTTTTCCATGGACGGGTGGCGCCAGACGTCGTCGCTGGCTGCCAGTTTCAGGTCCAGGGGGAGATGGATGGAGTAGGTCAGATCGTGAGTGTCGGCCAATGAGTTCAGTTCCTCAATCACGGCCGGCGATGGCAGGTTGTTCCGGTCGTCCACCTCAAACAACACCAGTTCGATGTCATCCACCAGTGAGGCCAATCGTCGCACGTTCGGCAGGATATCGGCCGGGATCACGTAGGAGGTAGAGCCGAGTCGGAACGGGAACCGAGAACTCTTCAAGATGTATCCCGCCACGTCTGCAGGACCACGAACAACAGCGCAACCAGTTCGGTCAGCTCGTTGACGGCGCCATATACGTCTCCGGTGAGACCGGGGATGCGGCGTTGTACCAGCCAGGCAATCATCGCTGTCAGCAGCCAGACGACCAGGACCAATTGGAGGCCGATAGACCCCAGCAAGAGCCCGGCGGCCGCGGCCGCAACCCCGGCCGCCACGGCCACCTGGCGCCAGGTCAGCCCGTCGCGGAAAAGTTGCCCCAACCCCGGCCCCGGCCGGGCGTAGGGGTAGGCGCGAGCGGCGTACACCATCGCGGCGCGCGTCAGGGCCGGGATGACCAGCAGGGAACCTGCTCGCTGAGCGACCGGGAGCGCCGACAGCGCGGCGAACTTGAGCAGGAGTAGACAGACCGCCCCAACCACAGCATAGGTGCCCAGGTGCGTATCGCGGAGGATCTCCAGTCGCTTCTCGGGCGACGTGGTCGCCAGCAGCCCGTCACAACAGTCGAGGAGTCCATCCAGGTGCAGTGCCCCGGTGAGCGACACCCAGACCACCAGCAGCAAGCCGGCGCTCAACAGGGGCGGAAACAGGGCCCGCAGGGCCCAATCGGCGAGTACCAGGATGGCGCCCAGCATCAGGCCGATGACCGGGAACCAGGCCATCGCCCGGCCCATCTGACGTGGCGTGATCTCGCGCGATATGCGGACCGGGATGACAGTGAGGAACTGTAGCGCTAGTAGAAAGGACATGGTTTGGTTCCTGTTGCGCTCGGTACCCGGCTCTGAGTGTGGGTTGAAATCCTGGGAGGCCAAAGCGTCTACACCGCGCCCGAAACGCCCGCGCTGTCAAAAGTGGCCATCTCGTCCAGAATCTTGCAGGCGGCCTCCACGAGGCTGAGGACCAGCGCAGCGCCGGTCCCTTCGCCCAGCCGGAGGTCAAAGTCCAGGCAGGGGACCAGGCCCAGGTGGTCCAGTGCAGCCCGGTGGCCGATCTCCACCGAGGAGTGGGCTGCGATCATATAGTCGCGGGACAGCGGTGCCAGTCCGGCAGCAATGAGCGCGCCGGCCGTGGAGATGAGTCCGTCGATTACCACCGGAATGCGATGGGCAGCCGCGCCAAGTACAACGCCGGCGATAGCGCCGATCTCAAAGCCCCCGATCTTGCCAAGGATGTCCAGCGCGTCGGCCGGATCCGGTTGGTTGACGGCCAGTGCCTTTTCGATCACCTTGACCTTGTGTGCCAGTTGCTCATCGTTGATGCCGGTGCCCCGGCCGGTTACCTCGGTCACAGGACGGCCGGTGATGGTAGCGACGATGGCACTGGACGGTGTGGTGTTCCCGATGCCCATGTCGCCGGTGGCGACGATGCTGAGGCCAAGGGCGATCTCTTCGTTGGTCACCTGAATACCAGCCTCAATCGCCTCTATTGCCTGTTCCCGGCTCATTGCCGGTCCCTGAGACATATCGGCCGTGCCGTATGCCACCTTCCTGATGGCAAGGCCTGGCTGAGGTTCCATGTCGGCCGCTACTCCGGCGTCTACTATGACTACGCGAGCGCCCACGTGTCGTGCTAGCACGTTGATGGCGGCCCCACCGTTGAGAAAGTTGTACACCATCTGCTGGGTAACCGCCTGTGGGAACGCGCTGATTCCCTGGGCGACCACTCCGTGATCGCCGGCGCAAGTTATCACCACTTTGTCCTTGACGACCGGCTGCGTCTGCCCGGTAATGCCTGCTACCTGAATGGACAGGGATTCAAGTCGACCCAGGCTGCCGGGCGGCTTGGTGAGGTTGTTCTGGCGGGCGCGAGCAGCGTCCATGGCCGTCGCGTCCAGCGGTTGGATACCTTGAATGGTTTTGCTGAGCAAAGTCACAATACCTCCGAGTCCTGTAACGGTGCGTTTCAACTAGGGGGAGAGAAGCGTGCTGCAAGGATGCCTTGTCACCTTCTAATCACTCTTTTGAGAAGCTAGTCTACTCAAGAGATGCTGGCGCGACAGAGCCTCAGCATGCAACCTCTAGATCAAGGAACCAATATCCTGAGCGGAGAGCCGTCTCTCCCATCGTCAGTCGCAACGGCTCGGCAAAGATCGGCCCCTCCGTTGCGACGGTGTGGTATTCGCCCTCCTCCCCACACGGGTCGATCCCGATACGCGTGAACTCCTGAATCAGCTCCGTGTCAAGAGTTCTGCCCAAGTAGCCTCTGCCCATCTTGTCGTCTAAAGTTGCGATTATGGTGGCTTTGAAACCCAGTGCCAGGAACTCGTCGAGCAGTTCCAGCCTAGGTGCCTTCCACAGCGGTAGATGGGCTTCCATTCCCGCGGCCGCGCATGTGGTCTCTTCCCACAGCAGGTGGTCTTCCAGGTCAATGTCGCCAAAGACCCCTGCTTGAACGCCTTGCGCCTTCAACGCTTTCAGGGCAGCAATAAACGTGGATTCGTATTCGTCCCACGAAGCAGCGCGGGTGACCAAGGGAATCCCCACGGATTGCGCTTGCGCCTGCAGAACCTCCTTGGCCAATCCATGGGATCGCGATCTCTTCCCATCTTCCTGGAGTATTGTCAGCAGGCAAGCAGGCCGCGCTCCAAGTCGCGTGGCGCGGTAGAGCGCCATACAGGAGTCCTTGCCGCCACTCCAAGAGCAGACAAACGGCACATTTGCTCCAATCACTGTCAGATTGCACCTCCACTCTGCTTTAGTCCTGCAATCCGCCGCAGACGGGGCATGTCCAGGCTGGAGCGGACGGCCGCGGCCAGCCGGTCGTATTCCGCCTCCCGGATGGTCGCCATATCTACCTCCCTGTCGGGAGGCGACCAGCCGAGGCTTTTCAGCCAGGCGCGGCGAAAATCGGTGTTGTCAAAGAGCCCGTGCAGGTAGGTTCCCCAGATACGGCCGGATGCGTCTACTGCGCCGTCCAGCGCCTCGCGGTGGGTCAGGCGGAACAGCGGCCGGACTCTATCATTCACCCACTCTGATTGCCCCATGTGAATCTCATATCCGGCGACCTGCATCCCGGCCACGGCCGAGAGAAAGCCCGGTCCCGGCAACACCCTGCCCTTTGCCTGGTGGGTTGTTTTGGCGGCCGCGAACTCGGTCACCAGCGGCAGCAATCCCAGGCCAGGCAGTCCCGCGCCGGCCGGCGATTCCACACCCAGCGGGTCGGCGATGGACCGTCCCAGCATTTGGTAGCCGCCGCAAATGCCGACGACGGCCGCGCCCTGCCGGGCCAGGTCCACAATGCGGGCGGCCAGGCCCTGGCTGCGCAGCCAGCCCAGGTCAGAGAGGGTGTGTTTGGTGCCGGGCAGGATGACGGCCGCTGGGCGGCCCAGCTCACGGGCGGTGCTGACGTAGCGCACTCGCACCCCCGTTTCCAGCGCCAGCGCGTCAAAGTCGTCAAAGTTGCTGATGCGCGGCAGCCGGACGATTGCCACATCCAGGTCTTCGGGCGCGCCGTCGGCCGCAGCAGCCAACGTCCCATCCAGCGCCACCGAGTCTTCTTCGGCAATCTTGAGTTGGTGCAAGTAATGGACTACTCCCAGCACTGGTACGTTGGCTCGTGCTTCCAGCATCTCCAGGCCCGACTGCAGAAGGCGCAGGTCTCCACGGAACTTGTTGATGACCAACCCTTTGACCAGCTCGCGTTCCTCCTCCTCCAACAACGCCAGCGTGCCCACCAGACTGGCAAAGACGCCGCCCCGGTCAATATCGCCTACCAGCAGGACTGGCGCGTTGGCGAAGAGAGCCACAGCCATGTTAACGATGTCATTCTGGCGCAAGTTGATCTCGGCCGGGCTGCCCGCGCCTTCGATAATGACCAGGTCGTAATGCTGCCGCAGCCGGCCCAGAGCGGCCGTCACCTGCTCCCATAGGATCTGCTTCTGCTCGTAGTAGTTCTGGGCAGGCAGCGTCTGCCAGGGGCGGCCCATCACCACCACCTGGCTGCGGGCGTCACCCTCGGGCTTGAGAAGGACCGGGTTCATGTCCACGTGGGGAGCGATGCCGGCCGCCTCTGCCTGGACCACTTGCGCCCGCCCCATCTCGTGTCCCTGCATGGTAACGTAGGAATTCAGCGACATGTTCTGCGCTTTGAATGGCGCCACCCGCAGGCCATCTTGGGCAAAAATGCGACAGAGCGCCGTCACCAGCAGGCTCTTCCCGGCCGAGGAGCCGGTCCCTTGAACCATCAAGACTTTGGCGGGCATCGTCTTGATCCGGGCAGGGCAGAGGGCGAAAGGCGAAGGGTTGGCTGTTGATTCGGTCTCCTTGCCAGTTGGCAGTCCACGCCAGGCATCCTGGAGGCATTGAGGCGGTCCAATGGGGTTGCTGTTGGTGCCGGAACCGAGCAAATTGGCCGGCCGGAGGGGCAGTCGGTCCAGCTCCCTGTAGTGCAACTCGCCCCGAGTGTCCGGACCCAACGGGGCGATCTGCGGCCGGGACGAACGTCACACCGCACGCACTGTTTCCTCTAGCCACACCAGGGCCGGAGCGAGCACGAGAGCAAAGATGGTCGCGGTCAGCCCCGCCAGTCGGGTTGCACGCCCGATGGTGGCGGCCGTCAGCTCCGCTGTTCCTCCTTCTAGGCAATACTGCCCTGCTTTTCCCAGTGTCACGTGCAGCGCGCCGGCCATGGCGCTCATGCTCCAGCCGGCGTTGGGGCTGGCGGTTCGGCCGTGCTGCTTCCACATCGTCCGCCAGGCGCCGGCCGCGTCTTCCCCGGCCAGGGCAGCAGCTGGGATCATCAGCAGCGCTGTCATTCGAGCCGGGAGCCAGTTGAGCAGGTCGTCCAGCCGGGCAGCAAACTTGCCCA
>JAUVHW010000117.1 GCA_030593075.1 Ardenticatenales bacterium | reverse complement strand
GCTGAGCAGGGCCGCCAGCATCGCCCCGGCCGAGGTGCCCACCACGCGTTCGATCTGCGGTAGGATGTCGTGCTCCTCCAGCACCTCCAGCACGCCGTGATAGGCAAACGCCTTCACCCCGCCGCCCTGAAGCGCCAGGTTGCTGAAAGGGTGAGTTGCTGTTTTCTTTTCTCGCTTCTTTGCCATTTCCGGTCTCCTTCGCAGTGCGGGTTGGCGCACGCACTCCCGTCTGCTCAGCCCTCAGCCGGCTCCGTCTGAGAGCGCCCCCGGCCGATCTCTATGGCAGCGAAAACGATCAGCGCCGCCGTCAGGTCAACCGCGATGGCGTACAAGGTGGCTGCTGGCCCGACCGGCTCGAAGAGCTGCCCGATGGTCCACGGCAACAGGATGCCGCCGGCGCCGGACGCCGCCAGGAATAGGCCGGTCCTGCGGCCGGTGATCCCCAACTGCCGCTCAGCCAGGGTGATAGTGGTGGGGAAGATGGCTGCCATCGAGAGACCCAGGCCCAGCGTGCCCAGCCAGACGGCCATCACGGATTCCGGCCACAGCAGTAGAGCGCCTACGCTTGCCAGGCATCCCAGTAGGCAGCCTAGCAGGATGAAGCGAGGCCTCATCCGGCCGCCGGCCGGAACCGTTGCCAGGCGGCCCAGAGTGAGCGCTCCCCAGAAAGCTGACGTCAGATGAGCGGCCGCGGCCTCCCCGCAGGCGCCGGACGCCACGGCATACGTGAAGATCCAGCCGCTGAAAGCGACCTCTGCTCCGACGTACAGAAAGAGAAAGACAGCTATCAGAGCCGGCAGCAGGTGATTCGCCTGGCTCTCGGAGTCGTCCCTGCGATCCCTTCGAGCCGCGGGGCTGGGCACACGCAGCAGCCAGAAGGCCCCGGGCAGCGCCAGCAGGGCCAGGGCCCAGTAGGACCACGCAATATCGCCACTTGCTGACACCGTCTGGGCCACGATGATAGGAGAGATGAATGCACCGGCCCCGAAGAAGAAATGCAGCGCGTTCATGAATGGCCCCAGCCGGCGCCCGTGCACCCAGACCAGCAGAGTGTTGCCCCCTACGTCCAGCACACCGGCGGCCGCTCCCAGGACCACCCAGGCCGCCGGCAGCAGCCACAGTACCGAGATCAGCGGCACCAGAGCCAGCATCCCAGCCATGGTGACTAACACGGTCGCCATTACGGGATGACCCGGCGCCCGGTCATACAGTCGCCCGCCCAGCAGTGAGCCAAGCAGGTAACCCAGCGAACTGGCGGCAAAGACGGCGCTGATCTCGCTCAGGCTGCTGTGGGTATTCTCAGCCAGACCGGGGAGAGTAGGCCCCAGGATTGCGGCCTCTAGCCCCAAGGCTGTGAAAGCGACGTAGTAGCCAATGGTACTGGAGACCGGTCGCAGCAGCTTAGTCCTCACGACCGCCCATCGGCCAGCCGAATCGCCATTCGAGTGGCTTCCTCAACGTACCGAGCGCACTCCTGGCCCTGGTTGTTGGCTCTATAGGCATTCTGGCCTTCCTCGGCGCCCAGGTCCGCGCCCGTAAGCTCCAGGCAGTTGGCCGAGCCGAACCGGGCCTCAAACGAGTGCACGAGTTCTCTGACCGCATCGTACGTCTCCTCGACCGACTGGTCAGGCTTGCTGCGGCCGAGCGACAGGCCAATCGCCATGATCGCCCCGCTCACCGCGCCGCACAGGCCACAGGTCCGCGCTATGCCGCTGCAAAAGCCGGTGGCGATGCCGGGTATCAGCTCGGACCGGATGCCCCTGGCCTCCGCAACCGCCAGAAGCACGCTCTCCCCGCAGCAGAACCCCGAATCAAATAGCTCCCCGCTCCTTTGCGGTCCCTCGTCAACCATGCAGGTCCTTCGCTGCGACAGCCTCATCGGCTTGCGCGCACGGTCGAGAGACCGCAAACTGAGACCTATGATCTCTGCGGACGGGCACAGTCACTCATACTTGAGCGCGGCGACCGGGCTGAGGCGCGCCGCCCGAACCGCCGGATAGATGCCGGAGACCACTCCCACCACCGCTGAGAAGAGCAGCGCAAAGACCGGCAACCACAGAGGCGTGTGGATGATGGATATCATCAGGTCCGAGGCGTCTGCCCCGCCCTGAACCGCCTGTGCCGCCAGGTAGGTGCGGGCGACGAGGTTGATGACTGACCCCAGGACCACTCCCAACAGCACCCCACCCACGCCGCCCAGCAGCCCGATGCTTCCCGCTTCGGCCAGGAAGATGGACATCACGTCTCGATTGGTGGCCCCCACTGCCTTCATGAGCCCGATCTCCCCCGTGCGCTCGTAGATTGCCATGGTCATCGTATTGGCGATGCCAAAGGCAGCCACGATCAGTGCGACGGCGCCGATGCCGCCGAAAAGGCCCTGGAGGACCAGGAAGAAGATGTTCATCTGCTGCATCATGCTCCGGGCTGACCAGGCGACGAATCCCCGGCCCATGATCTCCTGCTCCACGGTCAACGCTTGCTCGGGGTCGGCGACCTTGACCAGCACCTGGTCATATCCGTCCCGGCCGGGGTTGAACCGCTGCCGCGTAAGCCAACTGTTCAGCTCTGACACATCGTTCAGCGCCAGGTAGAGCGCATAATCGTCCTGCCCACCCGACTCCTCAAGCACGCCTGACACTCGCAGGCGTGCGATCCGCTCGACCGGGCGGCCATCGTCGCCGGTCCGGGCAACTACCAACTGCAGACCCTGCCCCTGCAAGTCGGGCGCCTCCTGCGCCGGACGCCGAGTCTGGGGGTTGTAGAACTCGTCCGCCACGCGGGCTCCCACGAGCGCCTGCCAGCGCCCCAGCCGGCCGGTACCGCTCGCGAACTCGAAACCCAGACGCTCCACCTGAGTGGGGTCAATGCCCACTATCTGGTGGGCGCTGCCCGTCAGTCGGTTCAGTCGAAGTATATCCCCACCCGCCATCAGCGATAGTCGGGGTGTGACGGCGACCACGCCAGGCAGTTGACGGAACTCCTTCAGCGCGCGGTCGTTCAGCACGGCCCCTTCGCTGCCTGGCATTGATCCACCCATGCTGCGCACGATCCCGCCGCCAAGGACCGTGATCTGGGTGAGTTCACTGACAGAGCCAAAGCTCTCGCCGGCGCTCCGTTGAATCCCGGCAGCCAGAGAGATCAGGATCACGACCGCCGCCGTGCCGATGACCACGCCGATGGCCGTCATCGCCACGCGGGCCTTCATGCGCCGCAGGTTGCTCCACACCAGGCGCAGCAGGTCGCGCGTCGCCATTCGCTCAGCTTCCCAAACCCAGCAGCCCGCGCAGGAAGCGGAGCACCTTGTCCCAGATGGTCTCTTCCCCCTCAGGCTCCTGTTCAGCCTCCGGCCGGGCTTCCGATGGCTGCTCCACTTCCACACTCAGCGTGTCCGTCACGACCTGCGGCTGTTCAAAGTCGTCCAGATAGTGAATGGTCACCAGCACCTCGGCCGTTCCACCATCCTGGGCCACCGCTGTCGCTTCCAGCGATCCCGATGTGCCCCCATCTAGCGGTCCCAGGTAAAGAGAACCGTCGCTTATCTCCAACTGCACACTGGAGACCTCCAGCCTGCTTACATTGACCAGCGTCCGGCCGATGTTGGTGACCTCCACTGGGAGCTCAAAGGGCACATCTACGGGGGCTGGCTCCATAGGGCGGTAGAAACCGATCTGGAGGTGCGGCCGTCGGCGCACCAGCAGACTGATTCGCTGGCTGTCGGTGTGGCGGGCGCCCCAGTTGTCGTCATACTCCAGCACCACCGGCAGGCTATAGGACCCGGCGTCCGCCGAGCCGTCCACCACCAGCTGCTGCACCACCTCTGCCGTCTCGCCGGGGTCCAGGTGCGGCACGAAAAGGACGTTGCTGGAGGCCAGCGGGCCGAAAGGACCCAGTCCGCCTCCCTCGCCGGCTGTCGCTTCACCACCCAAGGTCAGCATCAGCCGCTGCGCCTCCCCGCCGCCAACGTTGCTCACCTCCAGCGTCAGTGCAAAGACGTCGCCTGGAGCTACCGGGTCTGGCGCGGAGCGGTAGCCCGCTATGACCAGCTGCGGGCGGTTTTCCAGCCCGGTGCTTACCTCCAGCCCGACCACCTGGCTGTCGGTGTGGCGGGTGCCCCGATCATCGTCGTAGGCCAGCGCTACCGGCAGGCTGTAGGCGCCAGGGTCTGCGGACCCGTCGACCGCCAGCCGCTGGAGTACCTTTACTGTTTCCCCGGCATCCAGATAGGGCACGAAACGGACGTTGCTTGAGGAGAGAGGGCTGAACGGTCCCAGTCCGCCCGCTCCTTCGGCGGCTGCTCCTTCGCCGCCCAGGGTCAGGATGAGCCGCTGCGCCGCTCCGCCGCCAACGTTGTTCACCTCGAGCGTCAGGGTGAAGGCGTCCCCCGGCGCCATGGGGTCAGGTGAAGTGCGGTAGCCAGCGATGAGCAATTGTGGACGATCCGCCAGCCCGGTGCTGACTTCGAGACCGATAGTCTGGCGGTCAGAGTACGATCGCCCGCCATAGTCGCCGTACCCCAGCTCCATTTCGAGACTGAGCCGGCCGCCCTGGGCCACGTCGCCCACCACCAGCGGCAGCGTCACCGTCACTGTCCGATTAACACCGATGGGCTCCACTGCGACTGCGTTGCTCCCGCCAGCGGGAGCGACCAGGTCGGTCGAGGCAGCTCGCAACACAACATCGGTGGCTGTGCGGTCGCCAACGTTGGATAACCGCAGCGTGAGGCTGAATGCATCTCCAGGTCGCAGAACGGCCGGGTCAGTCTGGGCCGCCTCTATGACCAACTGCGGTCGCCCGTAGCCGACACCGATGACCTCGACGGCGATGGTCTCGGGGTACTCGTAGTGATTTCCCTCCCAATCGTTGGCGCTGATGTCGACGCGCAGATTGTAGGTGCCGGAGCCGAGGCCACTGGGAACTCGCATCCTCTGGGTGACCACAGCAGTGTTGTTGATGTGCAACTGCCACAGCAGGTGGCCTGTCTCGCCGACCGGGACGAAAGCGCCCCCGTGGAAGGTGACCATTGTGTTCTCGCCTGCGCGGCTGCCGTTGTTATAGATCTCCAAGGTGACAACGAACTCGCGGCCCACCACGACGCGGGCCGGCTCGGTGGAGTAGTTGAGGATAGTGAGGTTGGGCCGGCCGGGCACCGGGGTCGGTTGTGGCGCCGGCACGGCCGTGGGAGCGGGCGTGGGGGTGGCACCGACGATGGTAAGGGCGGACGGTAGGGTGTCTGAACCGCCAGCGTCGCTCACCTCCAGGTCATACGTGCCTGGGGGCACTCCAGGCGGCACCTCAGCCTGCAGCGCCGTGCTGTTGACGTAGGTTGTGTCAAGCAGGCCAAAGCCCACCAGGCGGGCCAGGGTGGAAGTGGTCAAGTCGCTGCCGTAGATGCTCAACGTCCCACCCGCCTGGCTGACCATCGTGTCAGGCTCGACGCTGGTCAGAGAGGGTTGAAACGATGGGCTCGCGGCAGCGACAGTGGCCGCGACAGCCCCCACGAGAAGCGCCCCCGCAAGAGCAGCGGTCAGAACGACGGAGACAGGTAGAATGGCTTTGCGCATCTTTCCTCCACGCGTCACGTTGAGCAGATCCATGCTGCAGATGTTGGCACGTTGGCCTCGCTCCCCGCGCCGCCTGTTCACGCCGGACTCGACTCGTCGGTGATTCGCCCGTCCAATAGGCGGATGTACCGGCTCGCATGGTCGGCCACCGACGGATCGTGCGAGACGACGACCACAGTACGTTGCTGCTCCTGGTTGAGCCGTGCCAGCGTCGCCATCACCTGTGCACCGGTGCGGCTGTCGAGGTTGCCGGTAGGCTCGTCGGCCAGGATGATCACGGGGTCATTTGCCAGGGCTCGAGCGATGGCTACACGTTGCTGTTCGCCGCCCGACATTTCGGTGGGTTTGTGGCCCGTGCGGCCGGCCAGACCCACGAGTTCCAGCAGATAGCGCGCCCGATCGCGGCGCTGAGCCAGGGGAACTCGGGCGAAGAGCATGGGGAACTCTACGTTTTGCAGTGCCGTCATCGTTGAGACCAGGTTGAAGGTCTGGAAGACAAAGCCAATCTCCCGGCGCCGGTACCTGGCGAGCCTGTTTTCGTCCAGCGCTGTGAGATCCTGGTCGTTCACCCAGATGTGACCGGCGGTGGGGCGGTCCAGTCCGCCCAGCAGATACAGGAGCGTGGACTTGCCCGACCCCGAGGGGCCCATTACTCCCAGGAAATCCCCCGCCTGCACCTCCAAGCTCACCCCGTCAAGGGCGTGGATGACCACCTGGCCCATCCGGAAGTCACGCCGCAAAGCCTGGGTGCGGATCAACGCTGTCTGCTCAGACATGGTCATTCGTTTCAGGTTACAGGCCGTGGGGTAGACTCTAGCCAGCCCCTCTACTTGGTCGGCTCTCTAGTGGTGGCCGACGGCGGCTGGCACAGAAGGCCGACCCTGATCGAGAGGTCCTATGGCGCCGCGCCGAGGCCGAGCTGCGTGGCAAAGAGGCCGCCGACGAGAACTGGAAGCAGGCTAAGCAAGGTCAGCAGAACCCAGACGCCCAGCGTGATGAGGATCGCCCGCTTTCGCGCCAGTCGAGTGGTCACCGCCACCCCGATTACGAGCAGAACGAGCCGCCAGGCCAGGAAGAGATCCAGGCTGGACAGGAACACCTTCAGCATCTTCAGGCCAAGTCCAACCGGAGCGCCCACGATCTCGCTGACTGGGACGTCTCGCCGCACGAGGCCGGAAAGCCCGGCGTGGATGATGGTCTGGCCGGTGGCCAGGATAACGACGGTCTGGAGCAGAGCGCGCATCGCGAAAGGCAGCCAGGTCCACACCACCACGCGGAACACCTGGCCAAAGCTGCTGCGGCCGCCCAGCGCGGTGCCGGCCAGGTAGAGCGCCCCGGCCCACACCAGCCAGCCTACCGCGAGCCCCACCACGCCGCCTACGGCCGGGAAGATGGTGGTGATGAGTGGTGAGGCGACGATGGACATGGACTGCTCTATCTCGGCCTGCTCCTCGGCGGAGATCTCCCGGCCCATTCGCTCGAACATCTGCTCTTGGGCTTCCAGTGCGCTTGCGCGTGCCAGGCGGGCAGTGATGGGAGCGGCGACCACGACGGACAGGACCACCAGGAGCACCGCCAGCAGGGCCGGCAGCCACCAGGTGCGCCCGCCGCGCGTGTCAAGATACTCGAGCGTCGGCCGCGGCCGGATGATCATACCCCACAGGAGCCGGGGCAGCGCCATTTGCTCGGACAAGAGTCGTTTCTCTTCGGGCGTCACTGATTTCCTCTCCTGCGAACGCGGTTGTGCTTCTGGGCTACGCCTTGAGCACGGCCGACCTTAGTTTGCCTGCATTCCTGTTTCGGGTCAACGTCGAGCACCTGCGCTATCTGTGTGCCCCCGCCCGTGAGTGCGGAAGCGCCAGCCATTGGTGATGATCTCAGATCAAGCCCCGAGCAGGCTGATTCCGTCGCGGTGGATGTTCTGATACAGGAGCGTCCTGAGTTTCCGGAGCCTCTGCCAGTGAGCCTCGCTCCAGACCCGAGTGGAGAGGTAGATGTCGTGCTCCAGCCAAACCTCTGCCGCCAGGTGGCGGATCTCCCTTCGTATCTCTGGCTCGGCGCTGGACAGCACCACCAGCACGTCCATATCCGAGTCGGGTTCCGCTTCGCCGCGAGCCCTGGAGCCGAATAGCAAAGCAGCTATCAACTGGCCATCGAATCGTTGGCGTACCCGGTCAACGAAATCGGCCGCTGCCCGCTGTTCCACGTCGGTCAGGTGACCCAAGTTCCTCCTCTGCGCCCTGCTCACAGCTCACCCGCCTGCCGAAGGAACGACTCGGCCCTGCGCACGAACCCCTGGGCATCGTGAAGGACTCCTTCGGCCAAGGTTCGCTCGGCTGTGAACGCCACATCATAGTCACTGTCCAGCCGGGAATCGAAAGCATGTGCTAGCACCTTGGCATATTCGGCCTCGATAAGGCCGGACTTGACAAAGTGCTGGCCAAAGGCCGAGATCAGGCCAGAATGCTTGCTGCGGGTGATTCCCTTGCTGGCGAGCAGGGCACTGACAGCATGAAACATGGCATAGTAGGCCCGAGCCACGGCGACACCATAGTAACCTTGCTCAAGATTGCTCTCAGCTGCCTGTAGATCGAGACCTGCACGATCTAGGTGGAGCTGGATATCTGGCGCATCCACGTTCTGGACCCCTGTTCAGGCCGAAGCATCTCACCACTCATTGTACCACCCGAGAAACCCGCAGCAAGAGCACCCATGGTCCGTTCAAGTCGGCGGGCGGCTGCTTGCGCTCTCAGCTGCGAGGGTCACCGGACCTCGTAGGCAGTGAACAGCATCCGGCCGAACCGGCCGGGAAAATGCTTCTCGATCCCGCCGGGATACTCCCCCCGCACTATCTCCATCTCGGCTGCTCGGTTGGGCAAAAAGATGAACACGGCCGGGAGCCGCAGGTCGGGCAGCTCGAAAACGTCGGCGAAAGCCTCGGGCACATCGGCCGTGTCCGCCTCCGGGGCCAGAAAGGCAACCGAGGGGAACCCTCCTTCCGGCTCAATGACCATCCAGGGAGCGCCGAAAAAGTAGGCCCTCCAACCTGGTCCCAGGTCCAGCAAGTAATCGGCCGTCCGCTGGGCCACCTCGGTGTTCACCCCCCCATAGTCGGTGGTAGGGGTGTACTCGCGAAAGTAAAAGCTCACGTCCCCCCAGGCCATCCAGACGCCCAGAGCAACAAGGCCCCCCAGCCAGACCTCTTGGCGGCCGCCCACTATCGGCCGCAGCCGTTCCGCCATCCAGGCCAGTGCCAGCGCGACCAGCAGGCAGGCGGCCGGGGCGGCAATCACGTATCGCTGGCTGCTGGGCGGGTTCTCCAGCAGAACCCCGGCAAGGAGCATCGTGGCGCCGATCCAGAGTAACAGCAAGAAGTTGGGCGTCCTCCTGATGCCCAGCAGAGTCAGAAGCAGCCCAAACACGAACAGGATGGAAGGCCCAAAGCGAAGCAGCGGGATTCCCGGCCGGTACCAGAAGGTGGGATCCACCGTATAGTTGAAGGCCAGCCCCGCCTTCCAGAACTGCTCCCAGAGGAGACTGGCATGGCTCCGGCCGGTCTTGTCTATCTCGCGCGCCATCCAGCCGGACTGGTAAACGCCCAGCTGGTTCACGCGCGCCATATAGTCGTCCGGGTGCCGGACCGAAAAGAGGGCGATCGGCAGCGCCACCACCAAGGCGACCAACAGAGCGGCCGCCAGGTTGCCCGCCTGCTCCCAGAGCCGGCGCCGGTCGGTCAACAGCCAGTAGCCCACCAGAGCAGCCACCAGGACCAGCAGCATCCGTGAGCCCATGTAAAAGTACTGGCTCAGTCCCAGGCCTAGCCCGCCGGCCAGGTAGTAGCGGCGGTCCCTGCTCTGCCAGCCGCGCCACAGCAGGCCCATCACCAACAGAGCAAACAGCGGGTCCCAGATGTTGTTGAGCCCCAGCCGGCTGTAGTGAATGTGGAAATGGTAGCCTGCCAGCAGTGCGGCCGCCAGCAACGCCACCACTCTTCCCCAAGCGTGGCGGGCGAAAACGTAGGTCACAGCCACTGTCAGCGCTCCGGCAAAAGGCGAAAGGAGGCGCACCGCTAGAGTTATCTGCCCGAGCAGCCGAATGGGCAGAGCCAGAAGAAAGTAGTAGAGGGTGGGATGAGAGAACCAGCCGGTGATAAAAGGGCTTGCCAGGTCGCCGGAGAGCACCCGCACCGCCTCTCGGCCCATGCTGGCCTCGTCCCCTGCCAGCACGTAGGGGATCTCGTCCAGCTTCCAGAAGCGCAGCAACAAGGCGGCCAGGAACAGCCCGACCACCACCAGGACCTCCCCCCGCTCTCCCAAGGCCCCCGAGACGCGATGCAGGAGCGGCACTCGCTCCCCGGCCGCGGCCGGCTCAGACCGGCGGGACAGCCGCGCCCAGAGTCCCTCAACCGCGCCGGGCCAGAGCGCCACGGTAGCCAAACCGATGCCCGCCAGCCACAGGAGCAGCGCCAATGCCGGGCCTCCCGCCGGCCGGGCTGCATATCCCACCTGCCGCCAGGCTAGCCAGGAGAGAAAGAGGCCGCCGCAGAAGACAGACGCTGTCGTGGTCTGCCCGCGCAGTCTCTGGAACGGCGCCTCCAGAGCGGCCGTCACCTCCCGCCGCCGGGCAGAGGTTTGCCAGACAAAGACACCCAGCCAGAGCAGCGCCAGCCCGTACCAGGTGAACCCG
>JAUVHW010000259.1 GCA_030593075.1 Ardenticatenales bacterium | reverse complement strand
TTTGACATCGAGAACTACGCCGCAGCGTTCGAGGATTGGCTGACTGAGCAGATTGTCCGCAGCCCAGAGTGGATGCAATCTGTCCTGGCAGGCTATGGGCAAGCTCTGATCGCGTCCAAGTCGAAGGGTGGTCCGGGTCAGACGGCCGGCGGGCAGCCCCTACAGGACTTGGCAACCGCCTTCCGAGCCGCTCGCACAGGCTTCCCGCAGACGCAGGCGGGGACAGTGGAAGGGGTAGCGCAGCAACTGCAAGCACCGAGGATGCTCCCGGCGCCGAGGTAGACTAATGGCTACTGAGCACGTAGCGAACAACGCCATCCGGCGTGCGCTTGAACTGCGTGAGCGGGTTATAGAGCACCTACAGACTGAGGTGGGGTCGAAGCCAGGGATGGAGGAAGCCAGCAGGCAGAAGGTGCGCTCCGACATCCGAGCAGCGGCTACGGGCGATCCACAGGCAATGGCCGCCGTCATATCGCAGGCCAATGAGAACGGGCATGAGAACGATGAGCAGGGCCTGTGTGCCGTTTGCGAAGAGGTGGCGACGGTCATGAAGGAGAGAGGCGATGGCCAGTCCTGAGAATGAAGTAACGATCGATCTCTGGATAAGGAATAATGTCGAGGGCAGCGCCGCAGACGTAGCAGCGGTGCGGGCGCAGCTCATGATGTGGGCGGATCGTGCGGAGCAGGGCGACCGACAAGCGCAGCGTAGCCTGTCAGGGCTCCACGGTGGCGGCATCACCATTACACCACCGGCACCGGCTCTAGCCGCGCCGAGGCTTGGGGGCCAGGAGCCAACGATCGCGCCGGAGGACTTCGGAGATCCCGGTTTCCAGGGACTGCGCGCACCCACTGGCGCTGGCGGTCCCCAGCCGGGGGTGCCGCAGCAGGGTCCGATGCCGGGAACGTTCACCGTGCTTGATCCCACCTCAGGGACGGGATTCATCTACCGTAACCAGCCCGTGCTGGACGACTTTGGAGACCCAACCGGCGAAACAGAGGCCGTTGTCGTTCACAGATTCAACTTGGACGACGTGGCGGCGGGCGTGGATCCTCTCGCGAAGCAGTTCCCACGCTGGGCGGCTGCGCTGGGTGCGGGACACGTCTCGCCAGGCGAGCTAGGCGCTGGCATTCGTGGCGAGTTGGGCCTAGGCGCTGAGGGTGGAGAGTTCTCTGATCGGCTCCTTCGAGACCTTACCTTCGCTGCTCAGCGGGCGGAAGAGGCGGGGAATCCTGAACTGGCCGCACAGTACCGGGCACGTATTCAGCAGGTACTCTTGGGGACTGGCGGCGGCGGTGGGCTCACTGAGTTCCAATCGGGCCAGTTGGACATTCAGAGAGGCCAGCTCCAGCTTAGCAGGGAGCAATCGGCGATCACTGCTGCTCGTGCTGGCAACCCGCTGGCATTCTTGGGGCTCACGACAGGGAAGACGCCACAGGAGGCCCTGAGCTTGGTACCACCCGCGCCGAGCCAGGTCACAATCCAGCGCGGAGACCCGTTGGGACGGGCACGCCTCTCAGGTGGCTTGCGGCTCCCTGGAGTCCAGGCACTAGCCCGTGAGACACCGACGGAAGCAGCGGCACGTCGCGAGCGTCAGGCTGTGGAGTTTGGGCTATCGCCAGAGGAGTCGATGGCCTTTGCGGAGGAAAGGAAGCGACGCGCTGGGCCACGCCTACGGGCTCCGACGTTCGGCGGGAGCATAGGGAGATGAAGCGGCCCTACCCGATTGTTGAGGTACACTGGGTAGACTCCTCATCGTGGCAGGGGTGGGTAGGGTGGTCTATTCTTCCTGATTTCCCTACTGACAGCATGGACTGCATCTCTGTTGGGCTTCTCTTGTATGAGGATGCGGTGCGGGTAGTGTTAGCTTTGTCAGTGACGGGCGGGAGTTTCTGGGGCGTGTGCGCGATTCCCAAGGTAGCCGTAACGAAGATCGTTAGAGTGCGGAGGTAGCTATGAGGTCGATTGTGATGGGTTTCGGCATAGCTGGGGCTATCCTCGGCCTGTTGATGTGGAAAGGCCGAGCGACGCCTGTTGCGTCTTCTGCGAACACAATGTGGTATGCGGGTGCCGACGGTCGGCTCTACGGCATCAAGTGGGCATAGGGCGATGATAGTTTACGTCCGGCTGGAGGTATCGCTCCGTGGTATGGAGCGGAGGTCGCTCGATGGTCTCATCGCTGAGATACGCAGCTTGCTTGAACCGTCATTTGGCGGGGACTACGAGTCGGACATCGAGATAGCCACCGTCGAATATGCAGGACAGCCAGAGGTGGACGACCTAGAGATTGTCCGGCAGCGGAAGAGCTGATGGCACTGAAGCCCCCCATCCTTCAGGCCGCTCCAGGGTTCAAGCCGCCGAAGCGCCCTGCATCCGAGCTGCTGGAGGAGTTGCGTGCTCTGGAGCCCATAGCGGGCCAGTCCCGCGTGCTTCCCGAAGGGCAGGATCAGCCTGTAGCCCCAGAGGATGTGAGTGAGCCGCCGGTCCTGCGGCGACTTCGACCCCCTCCGACAGAGGCCGTGCTTGGCGTGGGGCGCACGACCCAGCCGCTGCCTGAGAGCATCGAGCAGCTTCCTCGGCCCGCACTGGGCCCGCTGACGGCTCCGGTCATGCGTGGGCTTGAGACCGGTGCGGGGTTTGCACGGGGCCTTCGCGGTGGCGCTCCCGATCCCAGCTTCCCGCTTCTGGGGGAGCTAAGAGGGGGCGCTGCTGAGGCTGGTCGTGCCTTCCGCGGCGAGCCGCCGGAGTTCCCTGAGATTCCGTGGTGGGAAGAGGCGATCCTTGACCCGCTCAACTTGGTGCCAGTGTTGGGCTTTGCACCCAGTCCTAGCACACTCAGGGCTGCTACCCGGGAACTTGGAGAGCGCGGTCTACGGGCCATCGAGCCAGCTTTGCCAACGGCTGCTCAGCGTGTCACACGTCGGGCTCGCGGGGCGGAGACACGAGCAGTAGCGGGCGCAGCGGAGGAGCCGTTTGAGGGCCTTCTGCTGCGACGTGAGGACCTTACTGAGAACATAGAGCGCCTAGATGACGAGATCGCTGATCTACGGGCTACGGGTGGCCGTATCCCTGAGATCGTGCGCCCCCCTCGCACTGAGACGATAACGACCATAAGCAAGAAGACACAGAAGCCGGTTACTCGCAAGGTGACACGAAGTCCCCTTTTCACGTTTTCGGACCGAGAGTTGGAAGCGATAGCGCGGCAGGAAGGCCGCAACCCCTTCCAGCCCGATTGGTGGGTAGACCTTGATCCTGTTGTGGTGCGAGAGTTTCGTGCGAGCCGAACGCCTATGCCTGGCGTCAGGAGCGTGCGAGAGGCCAAGAGGCTAATCGCCAGCAAGGAAGGCGAACTCTCGACGCTACGGCCGGAACTCGCGGAGGTGGAGGGCCGTCTTCAGAAGATGGCGGAGGAGTCTCTGCCAGAGGGCGCAGCCGTGCCGGTCACTCCGCAGCAAGCGGAGTTCACCCCAGCGGGCCGGGTCACGGCGCGTGAGACCTTCGTGCCAGAAGGTGCGCGGCTCGAGCGCCAGGCTGAGTTCCCTGCTGAGGCTGGCGGGGTCACTGTCCGAGAGTCTGCTGCCGAGCAGGCTCGCCGACAGGCAGAGGTGGCCAGGGGCCAGGCCGAGCTGCCGCTGCCGGAAGGCGCAGCCCCTCCGCCGCAGGAGCCTCCCATTCCCCCTGCGTCCCCGCTGCGGCCAGCTCGGCCGCCGGAGCCGCCTCCTGGTGGCCCTCGGCTGATGGAGGACCTGCAGGACTTCGATGAAGCTGCCAGGATTGCGCTTACGCCCGATAAGGCGCGGGCGGTCGCTAACCTGCCCGGTATTCGCAACGTCATGTCCCGGCTCAACCCCAGTGCTGTTGCCAACACCGTTCCACAGCAGGGGCTTGTGGTACGGGAGTCTCTTCGGGTGGAAGGCCAGCAGAAGACGATCGGTGCCTTCGCGCACCTGCAGGAGGCCGGCACTGCAGAGTCTATCTTCGGCAAACTCGACGATGCGGGGCTGATTGCCGAGGGGCCTTTGAAGGGTCATCACCTCAATACGATCCGCACCTTCCCCAATCACTACAAGCTGACGTCCCAGCAGAGACAGTGGGTACAGCGAGCGGATGATCTAGAGCGTGCCAAACTCGACCTCCTCAAGAGGAACGGCATCGAGGTCAATGAGCTGGCCTTTGAGGAAGGTGGTCAGTATGCAGGCCGCCGTGTGTGGGCGAAGGTTGGGGCGGACGGAGAGGTCATAGAGTCGGCCTTTGTCAGTCCTGGCCCTGGGCGCCCTGGCCGGAAGCTGGGGGCGGAGAAGCACAGGGTTTTCAGAACGGCGGAGGAGGCCGTGGAAGCCGGCTTCCGCTACATGCCTGAAGAGGACGCGCTGTTCCTGAACATGCGCGGTGCTTACAACCGCGTGGCGGACAAGGAGTTCGGCGATTGGATGCTGGAGCGTATTGACTGGCGCACGACGGCTGTGCCGGCGGATATCAAGATGGCCGCCTTCGCTGCTCAACGTCGAGTCAACCGAGCTCGACAGCTCAAGGCTGCGCTGAACAGAGCGGTGCGTGGCGAACGGCTCCCGCCAGCGACGATTCGAGGTATCAGTACCTCCTTCCCGGAGGAAGCTGAGACGCTCCGTGCTCTCGTGCGTCGCCTACAAGAAGCAGCACCGCAGACCGCTGATGATGTGACAGGTCTCGGGCGTAGGGCAGATGATCTGATTCAAGCGTCCACCAGCGAGAGGAACGCAGCGGTGGCCAGGAGGGCCGGGGAGCGTGAGCG
>JAUVHW010000113.1 GCA_030593075.1 Ardenticatenales bacterium | reverse complement strand
CCGCTGCCGGCGGTTGCAGGTCAGGCCATGCAGATACGGGTCTGGGCCAGCGAAGGCGCGGCCATCAGCGGCGATTTTGAGGGGCACACGCTGCGCTTTGCCCCCGATAGCGAGAGCGTGCTAGCGCTGCTCGGGCTGGGTGGCTTTGTGGAGGCGGCGGACTATCACCTGAACCTTCAGGTCGGCGACGACCGGGTGTGGACGAGCAGGGTGCGCACAGTGGAGCCTGGCTATGGCACGGAGGAGATCTGGCTGAGCGACGAAACGCTACAGTACTTGGACGCCGAGGCACTCCGTGCTGAACAGGCTCGACTCAATGCCTTTTTTGGGGTCTACTCGGCCGATAGGCGGTGGGAGGAGCCCTGGCAGCTGCCCGTGACCGGAGCCTACACTGTGACCTCTTCGTACGGCACGCGCCGCAGCTACAATGGGGGCCCTGCCCGCAGCTACCACGAGGGCGTGGACTTTAACGGGTTGACGGGGCGGCCGGTACTGTCTCCCGCTGCAGGCACCGTCGTCTTGGCCGAACCGCTCTACGTGCGTGGCAACGCCATCGTACTCGACCATGGAATGGGGGTCTACAGCGGCTATTACCACCTTTCTCTGATCGAGGTCTCGGCCGGGGAGCAGGTGCATCAAGGCCAAGAGCTGGGAGAGGTTGGCTCTGCCGGCCTCAGCACCGGCTCTCATCTGCACTGGGACGTGGTGGTCGCAGGCATCAACGTGGACGGCCTCGCCTGGAAGGAGCTGACAGGCAATTGGTAGCTGTCTCCGTCTGGTAACACAGAACCGCAGGCGGAATGGCGTTCCATCCTGTTTTTCGACACCCTCTACACTCTGCTTGCCGGGGTGACTCCTTATGGTATAATTCACCGGCAGGAGTGGCTCGACCGGGCAGACGAGTCCCCGGCCGGGCCGCTTGGGTTGTTAGGTAGGAGTTCACCGATTGTTCAACCCTCTGAACGCGCTGTTGGGGCTGTTCTCGCTGGACATAGGCATTGACCTGGGCACTGCCAATACCCTGGTTCTGGTACGCAACAGAGGTATTGTCATCAATGAGCCCTCGTGGGTAGCTATCAACAAGCGGTCTCGTGAGCCTCTAGCTGTCGGAGCTGAGGCGAAGGAGATGGTGGGTCGGACTCCATCGAATATTGTCGCCATCAGACCACTCCGCGACGGCGTGATCTCTGAATTCGAGATCACCGAGACGATGCTCAAGTACTTTATCGACAAAGTACACGACCACAGCTTTGCCCCGTTCCCGCGGCCCCGCATAGTGGTCGGTATCCCCAGCGGCGTCACCGAGGTTGAGAAACGGGCGGTGTATGACGCTGCCCTGTCGGCCGGGGCGCGCGAGGTCCACCTGATCGAGGAGCCAATGGCGGCCGCAATTGGGGCCGGCCTTCCAATTGCCGAGTCCAGAGGCAGTATGGTGGTGGACATTGGCGGTGGCACCACCGAGGTTGCCGTGTTCTCCATGGGCGGCATCGTGATCAGCCGCTCCATCAGGGTCGCAGGCGACGAGATGGACGAGGACATCATGGCCTACTTGCGTAGCAAGTACAACTTGCTCATCGGTGAGCGGATGGCAGAGCGCGCGAAAATCAGAATCGGTTCGGCCCACCCTCTGGATGAGGAGATGACCATGCCTGTTCGCGGCCGGAACCTGATCACCGGGCTGCCACAGGAGATTGATGTCAGCAGCATCGAGATCCGTGAGGCGCTGACATCGTCGGTCGGCGTCATTGTGGATACGATTAAGGATGCGCTGGATGAGACGCCGCCCGAGCTGATTGCGGATCTGATGGACATCGGCGTCTGTCTAGCCGGCGGGGGTTCCCAGCTCCGAGGGCTGGCGGACCGGCTGACCGATGAGATCAAGATGCACGTCTGGGTCGCAGAAGATTGTATGACCTGCGTGGCGCGCGGTGCGGGGAGAATCCTCGAAGAGTACGAGACTCTGCACAAGGTGCTGGTGGGGCTGGAGCGGGGCAGCACTCATCACTAACCTGGTGCCAGGGTTCCAGCGGCCGACCAGGGGCTACAGCCCATGACAATGGCTGGCCATACACCGGAACGCATTAGGTGGCGGCTCTTCCTCACCTTTGTCGCCATCAGCCTGGTCCTGCTTCTCCTTGAGACCACTGGTTACCTCTCAGCAGTCGCTGGCTATCTGAGAATCCCCCTCTCCGCGGCCCAGAGCTTGGTTACTGGCAGAGTGAGGGGCATCCAGTCGGCTGTTGTCACCCCCAGGGAACTTGCCGCCTTGCGGGCTGAGAACGAGGAGCTTCGTCAGCGGGTTGCCGAGCTTGAACGTCAGAACGAGGAATTGGTGGAGCTTCAGGCCGAGTATACTGTGCTATCCACTCTTCTGGACTATGCCAAGGAGAATCCAGAGTACCGGCGAGTGGCGGCCGACGTCGTAGGTTGGGACACTAGCGGTTTCGTGCGAACGCTGATCATAAACCGCGGGGAGCGTGACGGCCTTGGCGAGGGCATGCCCGTGGAAACCGAGCGTGGCCTGGTGGGCCGTCTGGTAGCCGTGTTTCGCCATTCTGCCCAGGTCCAAATGCTCACCGATCCTGGCAGCTCAATCAACGCCCGGCTTGGGGCTTCGCGAGCGGACGGCGTGGTGCAGGGCCAGCTCACCAGTCACCTCAAGATGAAATGGATTGAGCAGGACATCCCCGTCAGCGAGAATGAGCTGGTGATGACCTCGGGCATTGGGGGTAATCTCCCTCCGGACCTGGTCATCGGCCGGGTGACCCGTGTGGAGCAGTCCGCGTCAGAGTTGTTCCAGGAGGCCGAGGTCCGGCCGGCGGTGGACTCGAGTCGGCTGGAAATCGTTCTGATCATCACGGACTTTGAGCCGGTCGCTCCCGAGCAGCCCGAGGACGGCGAGTAGCTGCCAGAGGCCGGCGAAAGCGACTGTTCGCCAGGAGGTCGAGTCATCAGCCTGTACGTGGGTGTTCCTCTTCTGATATCTCTCTCCATCGTCCAGTCCTCTGTTCTCCCCAGGATTTCCGGCCAAGTCGCGGTCCCCAACCTGCTGCTGCTGACAGTCATATGCTGGGGCTTTCAGCGAGGCCCAAATGAGGGCATGGTATGGGCGCTGATTGGCGGACTTGCACTTGACCTGGCGTCGGGCTCTCCGGTCGGCGTCTCGCCGCCATCACTGATGGTGGCAGCGCTGGTTGCTGGTGCCGGCCGGGATCGGTTCTTCCGAGGCAATGTAGTGCTGCTGGTGTTGATCACTCTACTATCCCTGGTTCTGTTTCAGGTGACCTATCTCGTTCTGCTGGCTCTTGCCGGGCACCCGGTCGGCTGGCTCACACAGGTCTGGCAAGTTGGGTCTCGCCTGGTGCTGCTGCATCTGGCACTGATGCCAGTTGTGTACTTGGGCGTTGCGGGGTTGGCGCAGGTGGTGGGCAGCACCCGTCTGCGCTTCGGCTAGCGAGGGCCTGACGGCGTGAGAACCGCACAGCCGTTCGTCAAGGCGCTGGAGATGCCTGATGTGCTACTCCCGTCGCGGCCGGGAGTCCACCCTCGCCTCCTGCTCTTCTATGTCTTGGTCGTCGCCGTCTTTGCCCGCTTTGCGTGGCGCATCGTCTACCTTCAGACATCCCAGGGAACGGCGTACCAGACCATGGCTGATGACAATCGCTTCCGCACGATTCGCACGACCGCGCCACGCGGGATCATCTATGATCGCAACGGACTGCCTCTAGTGCGCAACGTGCCCAGCTACAATGTCAGCATCATACCTGCTTACGTGCCGGACGACGAGGGTCAGGCCAGAGAAGTCTATGACTTGCTGTCAGGGATCACGCAAGTGCCGGTGACGACTACCGTCTCGCTTGATCCGTCGCCTCAGAGCAAGCTGCGGTTCCAGGGACCTGGCGTCCACGACCTGAGTGAACCATCTCCTCTCTACCTGGTGCCGATTCAACATCATGGCATCAGCGAGACCGTGGAGCTCGCGAGCACTTTCGAACCCTACCAGCCGGTGCTGATCAAGGCCGACGTCGGCCGTACGACGGCTCAGATCATTGAGGAGCTGCGCCCGTGGCTGCCTGGGGTAGAGGTTCAGGTTGTCCCGGTGCGTGAGTACCCGGCGGGGCCGCTCATGAGCCACATCGTCGGCTACATGGGGCCACTGCCCGATGACAGCTGGCTGGAGCTGGGCTACGAGAAGACTGACCGGGTGGGCTACACGGGCGTCGAGATAACGACGGAAGCGGAGCTGAGCGGCACAAAGGGTGAAAGGCAAATTGAGGTAGATGTGGCGGGGAAGCCGCTTCGCGTAGTGGGGCCGGTTAGGGAGCCGGTCGCCGGACTGAACGTCCACCTGACCATGGACTCCCGGCTTCAGGCGGCCGCCTCCTACGCGCTGACGAACACCATTGCTACCATTGACCGGCTCTGGGGAATCAAGTTGGAGCAGGCGGTGGTGGTGGCGATGGACCCTCGCAGTGGAGAGATCCTGGCGATGGTCAGTATCCCCACCTACGACAACAATCGTTTTTCCACTCGGATTGATCTAGACTACTACTATGCTCTGCTGGAGAACACCTACAACCCG
The DNA here is from genome assembly GCA_030593075.1 of Ardenticatenales bacterium. Taxonomy (GTDB): domain Bacteria; phylum Chloroflexota; class Anaerolineae; order Promineifilales; family UBA4811; genus JAUVHW01. The sequence goes on along the minus strand of JAUVHW010000113.1, from coordinate 6,065 downwards.
CTGGTCAACCATGCTATCACCGGCCAGTTCCCGCCGGGGTCCACCTTCAAGCTGGTGACCGCTGCAGGCGCGCTTCAGGAGGGCGTCATCACCAGACGCACTGTCATTGTGGGCGAGGGCATAGTTCACCTAAAGAACAAATACGCCCCGAACGACCCGGGGCAGGCGCAGCCCTTCTACTGCTGGAACCGGGAAGGACACGGGCCGCTGACCATCTTGGGGGGACTGGCGCAGTCGTGCAACATCTTTTTCTACAAGATCGGCGGTGGTTTCCCCGACCAGCACCTGGAGGGGTTGGGCGAGGAGCGGTTGGCTCGGTACGCTGAGCAGTTTGGCTTTGGTTCCGTCACCGGAATCGAGCTGATAGGTGAGGCAAGTGGGCATGTGCCCACAGCGCGTTGGAAGCGGCTCACTTACGGGGAAAGCTGGTCCACCGGCGACACGTACAACATGGCGACGGGCCAGGGGTTTGTGACTGCAACTCCGCTCCAGGTCCTGAACATGGCGGCCGCCGTTGCCAGCGGAGGGACTCTCTATCGTTCCACGATCGTGCACCACTTTACGGATGCGGCCGGGAATGTGGTGCGGGTGGCAGACGACGGCACCGCCACTCCCTTTACTGACGCCGAGGGCAACCTGGTGCCGGCGCCCCAGACTCCGGAGCAAATGGACCGGGTCTTTGAGCCCGAGGTTGCTGGCTGGCTGGAGGTTTCGCCAGAGAACCTTGCTCTGGTGCAAGAAGGAATGCGTCGGGCAGTGACCGAGGGGACGGCCGAGTACGCCTCGCTGGATGAATACGGGATTCACGTGGCGGGCAAGACCGGCACGGCCGAGTTCTGCGACGACCTGGCTATCCGGCGGGGCTGGTGCCGGGAGGGTTGGCCGTTGCCCACCCATGCCTGGTTCACCGCCTACGCCCCGTACGAGGACCCGGAGATTGCCGTGGTCGCCTTTGTCTATAATGGGGGGGAGGGTTCGGCCGTGGCAGTTCCCATCGTTTATCAGTTCCTGGAAGCCTATTTCCAGGTAGGCAGGCGCGCCCCTTCAGATTCTCCTGGGGGAGCGTAGCGCTTGCGCAGTCGAGGTCTGCGGCCCCGGTCTGAGTTCTGGCCGGCGTTGCTGGTAGGGGTTGCGGCGTGCAGTCTTGCTGCGGGCGTGAGCCGCGCGCTGGCAGAGACCTTTTTCCTCTCTCTTTCCTGGCTAGCTGCTTGGCCGGGGGTGTTGGCGCTGATGGTGTTGACCCTCGCGCTGTCGCTGCCCGCCTGGAGGTGGCTTTCCGGCGGCCGGCACGAGGCTCCGATTCGGGCGGCCGCTGCCTCTGCTCCTTTGTCCCTTCCTGCCCTATATGCCTTGCACCACAGGGTGGACCTGACCCAGGCGTACACTTTGGTGCTGGGGGGCGTACTGTTGGCGGTCCTTCTGGGCGTGGGACTGCGGGCTCGGGAGAGCAGGCACCTGGGACTGGGGCTGCTGGTCGTCGTCACGCTCGGGGTCTATCTTGCGACGTTGGGGAGGACGGTAGGCCGGGCAGACACGTTCGAATTCCAGGTGGTGGCCTACAAACTGGGTATCGCGCATCCTACGGGCTATCCTCTCTATCTACTGCTCGGCAAGCTCTTCACTCTGCTGCCCATCCGCAGCATAGCCTTTCGGCTGAACCTTCTGTCGGCCGTTTGCGCAGTAGGCACGGCCGCACTCGTCTGGGCGACGCTGGCGAGGTTGGTGGAGCGACACGGAGTGCTGCTGACACTGGGGGGGGCGCGCTACTGCCTTCCACTCCTGGCGGCGCTCGCTCTTGCGTTCTCGCCCACGTTCTGGAGCCAGGCGGTCGAGGCGGAGGTTTACACTCTCAACAGCCTGTTCGTCGCCCTGACTGTATGGATACTGGTCAGGTTGATCGCTCTCGACTGGCAGGGCCCTGGGGCGCCTCGGTTGCTGCTGGCTCTTGCCTTTGCCCTTGGGCTCGGCCTGACCAATCACGTCACAATCGTGATCTTGCTCCCTGTTGCTGGGCTGGCACTGCTTCTGGTTCGGCCGCGCTTTCTCGTCGGCAGTTGGCTTTCACTCTGGGCGCGCGCCGCTCTGCTGTTTGCTGCCGGCCTCTCGCTGTATCTCTACCTGCCGCTTCGCTGGCCCATCTTTCATGATGGCAGCGCCATGAGATTGGCGGAGTTCGTGGACTGGGTCATAGGCGGCCGCTTCCAGGGTGCGCTGCATCTGGATGCTTGGCGCAGTGATCCAACCCGATACGCCATTGTGGGGCGCCTGGTGCTGGATCAATGGGGCTGGGCTGGCGTGGGCCTGGCGGCGGCCGGGTTGCTTTGGCTGTTGCGGCGAAACTGGCGCGCCGCTGCGATCACGCTGTTCATCTGGGTCGGATATGCTTTCTATGCACTCGCCTACTATGTGCCAGACATCTCTGTCTTTTTGATTCCGGCTCATCTGACAATGGCTGTCTGGATAGGGTGCGGCGTGATCGGCGTTGCCTCTCTAGCGAATCGGCTGGTGGGCGCCAGCTCAGCCTGGCTGCCGGTGGTAGAGGCGACTACCATCACCCTGTTCGCGATGGTGCCGCTAACCCTCATCGCGGGCAGCTACGCGTCCATGGACCGATCCGCGCCCAGCGCGCTGGAGGACTGGGGGCGGCGGGTATTGGGCCTGGACCTGGATGGCGGAGCGGCCATTCTTGCAGACAGCGAAAAGATAGCCCCTCTCTATTACTTGCAGCAGACTGAAGGGCTGCGACCCGACCTGGAGATTATGGTATTGCCCGACGAGGACAGCTACCGCAGAGAGTTGGATGCCCGCGTGGCGGCCGGGCAGACAGTCTACCTGGCCCGATTCCTACCGCGTTTGGAGGGGCTCTATCACCTGCGCTCTGTTGCCGGCGCGGGCGAGCAGCTGATCGAGGTGGGCAGCCGCCCAATGACTGCTCTGCCTGGGCTGGACGGCCGCCTTGATTCCCGGTTTGGCCCCCACGTTCTGTTGTTGGGTTACACTGTCACTGCGGCCAGCCCTCGAAATGCCCCAGGCGAGTGGGAGGCTGCTTACCCGGACTCCTTTCACGTCACCCTCTACTGGAGCGCTGAAGCGCCCGTCGGGGGGGTCTACCAGGTCTGGCTGCGGTTGGTCGATGCGGAGGGCGCCGTGCGGTGGAGAAGCGAAGGAGCCCACCCGGCCGGCAACCACTACCCTACCTCTGCCTGGCGGCCCGGTGAGATCGTCCCCGATGCTCACGAAATCGCCCTGCCGCCTACACTGGCCGCCGGCGAGTACCAGCTCCAGGTGGCGTTGCTGGTTCCCTTTGGGAGCGCAGGCCTCCTGCCTGACAAGCAGTCGAGTCCTTGGCTATCGGTAGGCACGCTGAAGATCGGCTCGCCCCGAGATTGGCCTGCCTCCACATTTGACACACGGATCTGGGTTGACGGGAGCGTCATCCTGGGCGTAGATGCCCCCGGTCGCGTCCGGCCGGGGGCAAACCTGGCCGTTGCGGTTCGAGTGGCTGGGGACGAGGTCGTGCCTGTTCGTGTGGGCTGGTCCGGCGAACCGGGGAGGGAGGTCCACCTGTCCGCTCCGGTCGCCGGTCTCATGTTGGCCGCTCCGTCGGTGAGCGGAGATCATTCGCTGGTGTTGTGGTCCCCCAGGACGGCGATGCGCTGCGGCTGGCTCCGCCGGCCGGCCGACTCGTGCCCCCTGGCACGGGTGGCTGTCGAAGGGACGCCGCTGCCGGCTGGGGCAGCCAACTTTGATGACCTGATCGCCCTGCTGTCAGTCGATGTCGCAGACTGGGTTGTGCGGCCTGGTGATACGTTGGACGTTGCGTTGACCTGGCAGGCTCTCGATACGCTGACCGAGGACTATACGGTGTTTGTCCACGTGCTCGACGCGGCCGATCGAATCGTGGGGCAGGTGGATTCCTGGCCGGTTCAAGGCACTTATCCGACCAGCCGGTGGCGGCCGGGCACACCGATCAGTGACGGCTACAGCATTGCCGTCGCGGCCGACGCCGCTCCGGGCCGGTACCGGCTGGAGATTGGCTGGTACTTGCTGAGCACCATGCGCCGGCTGACTGTGCTGGGTCCAGACGGCATGGCCAGGGATGATCGGGTACTCTTGGAGGGAGTGGTCGTACCGGAATAGACTACCCGGTGCCTGCGAGGGTCCCCTTGCGCCTTGTGCTCCAGACACTATAATCTTGAAGTGAATCCCAATCACGTTGATGAGCGACCGCCGGGGTGTGGTCGCCGGGTTGTCAGAGGCGAGGCTGGCAGTGGTCCGGCTGGCCGGCCGGTCCTGATCTGGGGAAGCGCTGGTCTGGCCTCTGGAAGGGCGCCCCGGCTGCTGTCACCGTGTTGGTGTGGGCGATGATTGGATCTCTCTGGCGTCATCTAGACCCCTGGATACTGACGGTATCCGTGGTCTTGACCATCATCGGAATCGCCTTCGTCAACAGCGCTACTCTGGAAGTAGAGAGCCTGGTGGAACTAGTGCCCCGCCAGACCATATATGGTCTGTTTGGGCTGGCTATCGCCCTGGTGGCGGCCGGCTTTGACTACCGCAACCTGATGGTAGTTCACTGGTGGATCTACGGTTTGGTGCTGGCGCTGTTCTTCCTCATCTTGTTGGCCGGCCGGCTGGGCGAAGCGGGTGCGCGGCGTTGGATACTGGAAGGCGCGGTGCAGCCGTCAGAGTTGGCCAAAATCCTGATCATTGTCAGTCTCTCGCAGTTCTTGGCGACCCGCCAAGGCCGTATCACCAGGCTGTCCACCATCCTGCTCCTGTTGCTCTACATAGCGGTGCCGGCGGTCATGCTGTTTCTCCAGCCAGACCTGGGCATGAGTGTAGAGTTGATGGTCATCTGGCTGGTCATGGTCTGGCTGGCGGGGATGCGATGGAGCCACCTGGGGATGTTTGCCGTGCTGGGCCTGGCGGCCATTCCCTTCGTGTGGCCGTTCATGGAGCTGTATCAGAAGCAGCGGATCGCGGCCTTTGTGGCCCCTAGCCTGGTGCCCGGCCAGGAGTACAATATCCGCCAGGCGCTCACGGCTATCGCCTCGGGAGGCCTGCTTGGCAAGGGGTACGCCAGCGGCAGCCAGAGTCAGCTCCACTTCCTACGAGTGCGCCACACCGACTTTATCTTTGCCGTAATTGCCGAAGAAGTGGGCATGGTGGGCGCGCTGATAGTTCTTGCCTTGATCTCCATCTTGATATTCCGCATCCTGCGAGTTGCCAGGATATCTAGAGATCCTGCCGGTACCTATCTCTGCTATGGACTGGCGACTCTCATCTTCTTCCAGACCGTTGTTAGCATAGGCATGAATCTGCAGTTGCTGCCAGTCACCGGCCTTACCCTGCCTTTCATCAGCTATGGCGGGAGTTCGCTGGTCAGCTTGTTGCTTGGTGTTGGTCTCGTGGAGAGCGTGCTGATGAGGAGCCAGCAGTTGGAGTCCCGATGACGGAGCGGCCAGTTCGCCTGCGATTCGCCCCTAGCCCGACCGGCCCGCTACACATTGGCTCGGCGCGGACTGCGGTCTTCAACTGGCTCTACGCCCGCCGTCATGGCGGGGCCTTTATCCTTCGTATTGAAGACACGGACCGAAACCGCTTTGTGCCCGAATCCTTGGATGACATCACCAGCGGCCTGCGCTGGCTTGGAATCGACTGGGACGAGGGGCCGGAGGTCGGGGGTGAGTATGGCCCTTACTTCCAGTCGGCCAGGACTGAGTCCTACCGCCAGTGGGCCCTGTGGCTGGTGGAGCACGGGTACGCCTACAAGTGCTGGTGTTCGGCGGACCGGCTGGCGGCCTTGCGCCGGGAACAGGAGAGGACCCGCAAGGTTGGCTATGACCGGAACTGCCGCGATCTGCCGCCAGACCAGGTCGCCGAGATGGAGGCTGCGGCTGCGCCCTATGTCATCCGCTTCAGGATACCTTTGGAGGGCACTACTACTATCCATGACCTCATTCGGGGCGAGATCACCTTTGAGCACTCTCTGCTAGAGGACCTGATCCTGCTCAAGTCGGACGGGTTTCCCACCTATCACCTGGCCAACGTGGTTGATGACC
>JAUVHW010000153.1 GCA_030593075.1 Ardenticatenales bacterium | reverse complement strand
GTGTGACTTGAGGCGCTACCTACTCGTGGCCCTGATAGTCGGGGCAATCGTAGCTGCTCTGGGCTACACGCAGATCGGAGGCGACGATGCTGATAGGACCGATAGGATTCTGGGTGATCGTGCTGGGGGTGATACCCGCAGCCTACGCCTTGGAGCGATCTTGCCTGATGCTCCAGCGCCTACTCCGACCCCGGTGCCGAAGTCAGTCACTGAACCGACGGATGCTCCGGAACCGCCGGACCCACCACCTGCGCCAGCTAGTCCCGCTGAGGCTGGGGCCACCGCCCCGGAACGGGGGGAGCCGCCGCCTGAGCCTACGGCGGGAACATTAGTTGAGCAATTCCTCACAGGCTATCGGGCGGGCGGCGGAGACCCCGCTTGGGAAGCGCACCTTGTCAACGATGTCATCCCTTGCGAGAGCGGCTGGCAGGTTGACCCCGGGGGCGGCTTCCTCGGCCTCGCCCAATTCCACCCGGGCACCTGGAATACGGCCAAGTGCTCCGCTGGCGCCGCTTGGTGGGACCCCTATGAGCAGGGCTGTGCGGTGGCTAGGTGGATGGCGATCATTGCGCCCCGCTGGGGGACGACGGCGGGCTGGCCGAGTTGCTGGTGGGTAGGGCTGTGACCGTGGAGTTGCTGCCGTGAGCTCGCCCAGGGTGCATGAGCGCTGGCGCTGCACGGGATGTGGCGCGGTGCAGGTCAAGCCCTACAGGACGCTGCCCTGGACGCGACGGCGCGGCCGGGATCTACCCTGCGACACCTGCACGGGCGGCGAGGAGCCCTGGACGAAGCACGAGTACGTTGGCGACGCTTCGCCAAGCACGGGAAAGGCGACAGGGTGATGGACGAAAGAGACGAGCGCGGGTTTGGATGCTATATGGATGGGGACTGGCTTGTAGAAGTGTTGCTCCCAGACTTCATTGAGGCCCATAGCGCCCGCCAGTTCGGCTCACCATGCATCGCTGGGACACGGGTGCCTGATTACGTTGGTCTTGGCTGGGTCTGGGAATGTGTTGAGCACCCGCAGATGCTTGACATCGAACATTTCAGTCGCGAACAAGCCATAGCCCTGGCCGCATTCCAGGCCGGTGTTGGCTGGCAGCGTAGCCGCAAGCGCCGGAAGCGCATCGATGAGGCGGTTCACGCTGGGTGGGAAAAGCATAGGCGGTCGTCCAAGACAGGAAGTGCGACATGACCCGCGATAGCATACACGGCCTGTGGATTGAGAAGGTCGGCTCCGGCTTTGTCATCGAAGGGTACATGATGGGCGCCTGGGACAGTCACGGCACGCCAGGGCCGATCCCTTTCAAGAACATCGCCGCGAGCCCGGAGGGGCTTGCTGAGTGCGTGGGGTTGTGGATGGACTCATGGGCTTCGCAGAAGGACAGAAAGGCGACATGAAGATCATCATCACCTGGACAGTCACGGCGATCATGGTGCTGGGCATCATCATCGCTATTCCTGGTGAACAGCCGCTATGGCAACTGGTGATGATCGCAGGCCCCGCTGGTTTCCTTGCGGTCTGGTTGGCACCACGATGAGGATCATCTCCTTCGCCTGGACGACCCCGGCGCTGCTCGCTGGCCGCAAGACCGTCACTCGGCGCGACTGGAGCGCGGGCTACGCGGCCCTCTTCGCACGGGGCGACCACGTGCAGGCCTACAACCGCAACCCCCGCTGGGGTGGCCGCCAGGTCGCTATCATCCGGTTGGCGCAGGACCCGTACCTCGAGAGCACGAGAAGGGTGGCGCCGTCTGATTACGTGGATGAGGGCTTCGCGTACCTCGAGGAGATCGACGCGAAGGTGGACGGCCTGACGCCGCGGGCGCTGTGGCGGGCGTGGCACCTGTACCCGAAGGATCTGTGGGTGATCCGCTTCGAGGTGGTGCGGGTGTCCCGTACCCCGGACCCGGAGGCCGCTGACCCGCAACTGGCGCTGCCGGTGGTGACGGCATGAGTAGGCGCATCCTCAAAGTCGCTATCATGGAGGTCCCGTTCAGTGAAGTAACTCCAGGTCAATACCATCTCTCTCCCTGCAATTGGGATGACGAGGAGGGCTGCGAGGCTTGTAGCGAGGAGCTTGACCTAGCCTACGAGGTAGCAAGCAAGCAGGTAGAGACAGATTGGTGGGTCGCTCTAGATTGGATGCTGGGTAACAAACCGAGGGACTTTGCCGGCGAGAAGGACGCGCACGCGGATTCATTCTGGGAGGTCGAGGTCTCCCTTGGGCGGCGGCGAAAGGCGGATGGGGCGCTGCCGATGGGGGTGCCGGCGTGACGACGATGAGACGATCGAGGCACAAGATCCTCTTCCATCTATTCAGACCACTAATTCGGTGGCTGACACGAGGGCACAAAGTGACGTTCTGCGAGGGTTGTTCTGCTGCCGCCGTTGGCCACTGGGCAGACAATCAATTGATCGATCAGGAGTTCATGCCGACTCATCTGTGGACCGACGAGAGATGCTGGTGATATAGGTGGGCCAGTCAGAGATCGCACAAAAAGCGACAGGAGGAATCGCATGAAGGGATATCTATTCAAACGGCTAAGGGAACAGGTGGAGTCGGGCAAAGTAAGCACGGCACTACTCCTCAATTCGCTGGCGGAGCAGGTGATGGAGCTAGCCCGTTGCCAAGATGAGGCGGCTTCAAAGACTTCTGATTCGGAAGCGGCGAAGGTATTCACTGCTAGTGTGCTGGTGTTGGAAAAGCTGGCCAGCAACTTAGAGCTTCATGCCCTGAGCCACGCCGGGGAAGCGCCCACCGAACTCTCTGCTGAAGACCGTGTGAAGGTGATAGAGCGATAAGAGAAAGGAGACCGATATGAAAACAGCAATAGTATCAGTGTCACCGCTTGCGGTGAACTCCGTCGTGGCAGCACGGCGGGACATTGATCACTATCAGCGCTCGCTCGTCGAGCAGAGCGACGATAGGATCGCTGACCTAGAGGAGCGGTTACTGAAGGCACGAGTGCGGCTGGACGAAGTCGAGAAGGGGCCGCCAGATGGGCATCAGCGGGCCAAGGAGATAGCCGAGCGGCTAGGCTTGCGTGGGCAGGCATACGACCACGGTATGGCATCAGCGGCCCATGTTCGCAGTCTCCGCCGCCGCGTTGTCCTTCTGGCACGGGACTTGGAGCAGGCGCTTCGATTCAAGGTAGCGGTTGAGGCTGGCCACCTTCCGATGCCGAGGCTTCCTGCTGTACGTCTCGAACACGCCAGCACGATACCGGTGGAAGCCCTTGAGTCTGTGGAGGTGGCCCAGGCGAGCGGCCTCTTCGATGAATTCCGAATTATCGATGGCCGAGAGGCGGACATTTACGGCACTCCCCGTAGAGACGCGAGGGCACACGCTGGACGCGACCCCATCCTAGTCGGGCTGATCGGGCGTGAGATGTTCCCGCTGGCCTGGTGGCGGTAAGGCTCTTCTTAATCGATGTCGCCCTCCATGCAAAGAGCGACCGCCCAGTGAAAGGAGAAGGTGGAGAAGGTGTTGTTCAATAGAAAGAAAGTCGCACTGCGGCCACAGCGCCCGGAGATCCCCATCCCAGAGCCAGGGCTGAAGGATGTAGCCGAACGATACATCACCCTTTTGGCTGAGGTGCAGAGAGAACTGGGGCTAGGGCAGCCATTGGTGCAACAGCGGGCTAGGCTCGAACGGTATGAAGGAACATTGCTGCGCCTACTTCGGGCCTTCGAGTGCGGCTTTGGCCCGATAGAGCCGCCGCGTCATTGGTTCTGTGGGGTAATGGAGTTGCCTGATGCCTGGGGGCATTTTTTCTACGCAGGGAACCCAACGGCTGTCAATCTATCTCGTTGGCCCTGCCAAAACCCGCCCTCCAATCGATATTATCCCAAGGCGCCCTACGTGTTTCAAGGTTATGTGCCACGCAAGGTACAGCACCTGATCACCACGGCAGCCCCGCTATTGGACGACCATAAAGCTGATGTAGGAATGCGAAGCTGGCAGAGCAATCTCATGGTCTACTCGCCACGGATGGAGGATTTCAGGCTGTCTGCGATGCACGCTGACCCTATAGCGATTGGCATAATCGATGCCGTTCCTGATCAGGGACGGGTGTTTTTGGAGATCGGATCCTGGGATCTAGGGGTGGGGCGGGCGTAGTTGATGGAAACTGCGACACCATGACCGTCGAGATCATCTGCGCCGACTCCCGCGAGGCCCTAGCCCGCTTCCCCGACGGGCACTTCCACTGCTGCGTGACGAGCCCTCCGTTCTGGGGTTTGCGGGACTATGGGCTGGAGCCGATGGTGTGGGGGCCGGACTGCGAGCACGAGTGGGGAGAATCCCTGCGTGGTGTCGGGCGTGACAATCGTAATGGACTCACGGGATCGCTCGGCGACGACAGCCCACGATACACCGAGAACTTACGCGGCCAACCCGTCGCTGGTGCCTTCTGCCGTCGCTGCAACGCCTGGCGGGGCACGCTGGGCCTGGAGCCGACGCCGGAGCTGTACGTGGAGCACCTTGTCTCTGTCATGCGCGAGGTGCGGCGTGTGCTGCGGGACGACGGGACGCTGTGGCTGAACCTGGGGGACAGCTACGCGGGCTCATGGGGAGCGCAGTCGCGTCCCAATGGCAATGATATCGGTTCAACCTTACAAGGTGGTTCGATGCTCAGCGCACGTCAGATTGAGGCCCACCCTCGCGGCCAAACTCATACCGGCAGCATCAAGGATACCCCCGGCCTGAAGCCGAAGGATTTGGTGGGTATCCCCTGGATGGTGGCCTTCGCCCTACGCGCCGACGGCTGGTGGCTGCGGTCGGACATCGTGTGGTCGAAGCCGAACCCCATGCCGGAGTCCGTGCGGGACAGGCCGACGCGGAGCCACGAGTACCTGTTCCTGCTGACGAAGCGGGAGCGGTACTACTACGACCAGGGCGCGATACGGGAGCCGAGCATCGGGCAGAACGAGCACGACCTGACGGGCCCGGGTTATGCGGCGCCTGGCCAAACGCCACAGACGGGATCCCGCAAATCGAAGATGCCTGACGGTTGGGCAACACACGAGGGCGACCACGGCTCGATCCACCGAGACGGCCGCGAAGCCGGTGCGCCGAGCGTTATCCGCGCCGGCCGCAACCGCCGCTCCGTCTGGGAGATTCCGACCCAGCCGTTCCCAGGCGCACACTTCGCCGTCTTCCCTGAGAAGCTGGTGGAGCCGTGCATCTTGGCGGGCTGTCCCGAAGGCGGCACGGTTCTGGACCCCTTCTCTGGCTCCGGCACCGTGGGCCTAGTGGCCGAGCGGCTGGGGCGGCACTCCGTTCTCATCGACGCGAAGCCTGAATACTGCGAGATGGCCCGGGCCCGGACGGCCCAGATGGGGCTGATGGGGGTGGCCGCGTCCTGATGTCGCTTTTTCACACACCTGCGACCGGTAAGACAGTTCGGAAGGGAGAATGGAATGTGCTATATAGGCGATGAGCAAAAGTCAGTGGTGGTGCCTGAGCCTGTTGCGATGCCGCAAGTTCACGTAACCCAGCCATCGACCGTGCCATCCGAAGCGCCAATCCCTCAGTCGGTGCCAGACAGGGGCAGGACGCTGCCTGGCTGGTTGGACCCTAATAGGGTTCCGCAAACCATACCGGTGAAGAGGGATTAAGTGGCGCTGCTCCAGGGTTGGCGGAGCTTTGGGTTGTCGTCAGATGGCACGCTCATGGGTGCCCTCGGGCACCGCTGGAATATGGTAGAGACGAGGGCGGCTTGCTTTGAGTGGGAGGATGCACACGGTGTTGCTACTGAAGAACTCCAAGTACGTGCATCCGCCCACCTCACCAGACAGGCCTGCAACTGTGGTTTGGCTGCAACGTTTCACCCCCGTGATATGTTCGCTGGCAGTTGGTATTGGCATGGCCCCTTCATTGTTGCCCACTGCGTCGGTTGGGGCCATGTGATCTATGGGTCAAAGGGTTTTCGTGCCGAATACATGCGGATTGAGACCGTCCTCGTGCCCTACTCGAAGGCCTTTTGGTGGCGCTATTGGCCACACGTCGAACGGGCTCCCTATAGAAGGTTGCGCGAGCGGTTTGCTTCTCAGGCAGTTCAAGTCCTGCCCGTATCCCAGCGGTTCCTTCGGGAATTGCAGCCCTTTGCCCCTAGCCTTGACGGGTGCAGGCAGGTGCCAAGCCCATCTGTGGCCCAAAGGCTATGGGATAGGTTCCTCAGCTGGCTAGTAGAGGCAACGTCCTGATGTCGCTTTCCTATACAACTGCGCCCGCCCAGAGCCCGCCCGCGCCGGGAGAGGGACCGCCACCGTGCCAGCGGTTTGTTCTGTTTGATGGTCGCGTCGCTAGCCACATCGATACGTCGCTTTGCGATGAGGATCACAAGGACAAGTTTCGCTTTTTTGTCATCGCTGGCATGGGTGATGGAGACGAGCGTGACGATATGCCCCATGATGATTGCCCTGTTGGAAGGGGCGCGATCAGGAATCCGGTGGTGCGCCTCTCAACCGATGATCCCGCCGAGGCCGAGGCCGCCTTCGAGCGCGGCGAGCGCTGGGTCCGCACGGGGGAGCTCGATGATGCCTGACTTCAGCCGACTGCAAGTGGGCAAGCATGATGTACTCGTGGTTCGCGGCGCTACGGCTGGGGGAGCGCAGGACTATGAAACGCTGGCCAGGGTAAGGGATGCCCTGCACCAGCACCTTGGCTTCGAGGGCGTTATCGTTCAACTGCAGCCCGGCATGGACTTGGAGCGGCTCAGTGCGGGGGCTGGCCGGCGGCTGTACCACGCGCTGGCAGAGGTGTACGGCGATGAAGGCTAGGCCCACCATGACGCCCGACGAGGAGGCCGCGTGGGCGGGGCGCGCCACGCAGCCGGGTGCTGGTGTCCAGAGCGCTGCTGCTGAGGTACAAACGCAAGCTCGGATGGAGGTTGCGGGTAGTCCCAATGTGTATTCCTCTCACTCGGTGGCAGCGCCCCGGGCGCGAGTCCCCATCCGGCGAGTCAGGCTCCGAGACGAACGCGAGGTGATAGCGTGAGGGCTAGCGCCGTCCCCACGCCCGAGGCGACGCTCCAGACCCAGGTCATCGACCTTGCCCACCTGCAGGGCTGGCTCGCCCACCACACACGGCCAGCGATGAATCTGCGCGGCGAATACTCGACCCCCATCCAGGGCGACCCCGGCTTCCCCGACCTCGTGCTCGTCAGGGCTGGCCACCTCATCATCCGCGAGCTGAAGGCCGAGGGTAGGAGGCCATCCGCGGAGCAGCGGCTGTGGCTGGAGGCGCTAGAGGACATCAAGTACTTTGAGGCCGGCATCTGGCGGCCGAGTGACTGGCCGTATATCGAACGCATCCTGAGACGATAGCGAAAGGAGACCCCTATGGAAACGCCTGAGCCCATCATCTTCAACGCCGTGTTGGAGAACGTCACATTGAAGAGCCGCGGCCTCGGTCGGCCGCCCGAGATCAGCATGAAGCTGGCGACCACTATCAAGGGGGATGACCTGCGCCACATCCAGCAGCTCCAGCAGATGTATATGCAGGTCGCGTTCGCGCCGGCGCAGGCCATGATGCCGCTGGAGCCGCCCGCAGCCTAAGTTGCCGAAACAGATACGAATCAGCTAACCATAGCGGTATATAGTGCGAACCGAACTGGAGCTGGACTGATGCCGACGAAGATCGCCTGGACGGACGAGAGCTGGAATCCCGTCACTGGGTGCTCCCCCGTCTCCGAAGGTTGCGCCCACTGCTACGCGGAGAAGCTGTCGCATCGCTTCGGCTGGAGTTGGGACGTGACGCTGCACCCCGACCGGCTGGAGATCCCGCTGCACTGGCGGAAGCCCCGGATGGTGTTCGTGCCGTCGCTGGGCGACCTGTTCCACGAGGACGTGCCGGACGGCTTCCTTTACGCAGTGTGGAAGGTTATGGCCGAGACTCCCTGGCATACCTATCAGGTGCTCACGAAGCGCCCTGCCAGGATGCAGGATTTCGCTACCCGCTGGTCTGACTTGTCTGGAGAATCGCTGGAGCCACAGCTAGTTAGGGGGCCACAGGCAACGCGAGAACGGCACCCGAGCGGCCGGGGGCAACTGTTCGCGGCATGGTTGGAGGAGATCGCCAAATCCTCCGGAGGAGAGCCACCGCCAGGCGCTGCATGGCCGACCTTCGACTGGATGGAGGGGCCGCGTTGGTGGCCCATGTCGCCCCTCCCGAACGTCATACTGATGGTCTCAGCGGAGAACCAGAAGGCCGCCGACGAGCGCGTACCGAAACTCCTGGCCACCCCTGCTGCCGTGCGGGGCGTGAGCCTAGAGCCGCTGCTGGGGCCGCTGGACCTGACGCCGTGGCTAGGGTCGCGGCTGATAGTTAAGACGGAAGGCCACGCGGGTCACTTGGTTAGTGGAACGGCAAACGTGGGCCTTCGCGGCCTCGAATGGGTGATCGTCGGGGGAGAATCCGGCGGTCCACCGGAGCGGCGGCTGGTGGAGCGGTGCGA
>JAUVHW010000254.1 GCA_030593075.1 Ardenticatenales bacterium | reverse complement strand
GGGGCCATTGCCTTGGTGAGGTCCGCTGACATTATAACATACTTTTGCACGCCATTGCTGGTTCGAATGGCCCAAACGGACCTCTCTGGCACCCTTGACGAAATAGGCAAAACGTGCTATCAAAGGCAGGCTAGAGGCACTGCTGTGATCACTAAGGGTCAAGGGAAGCGAGGCAAGGGCGAATTGCGCTGGGGCGCAGGACTGGCCGGCAGCCTGATAGCTGCGGGCTATCTGTCCTGGCGCTACGGTGTTGTCTGGCCTACAATGCTGCTGGCGGCCGTTCTCACGGGCGTTGCGATCTACCTGCTCGCTACCTTGAAGAAGGCAGGCTGGTATGGAGGGGCCTCTCCGCGGGAGATGGAAGGGCGGATTCGGGATCCCGAGCAGACTGTGCGTCTGAGCGCCGTCTACGAAGTGGCGAACGCCATGAGCGAGGCGGTGGAACTGCCCGAGTTGCTTGGGCAAGGGTTGGAGCGGGCGGTCCGGGCACTGGGTTTGGATGGAGGGCGCATCCATCTGGTAGGTGATGACGGGGGGGAGGTAATGCATCTCGGTGCAGTGTTCGGCGACGACCCTCGGCTATGGTCGGACGAGCAGACTATTCGCGTGGGCGAGTGCATATGTGGGGAGGCCGCGGCCGGCCTGCTCCCGGTCGCGGTCGATGACACCTCCAACGACCCGAGGATCAGCGGTCGGACATGCGGCGCTGGAGGGGTGGTGAGTGTTCCACTCAAGGCCAGTGGTGGGAGCCTGGGCGTACTGAGCATTTGGAGCTGCGACCCGTATCATTTCGCCCTCCAGGATATCGAGCTTCTGACCGCGATTGCCAGCTTTCTGGCGGCCGCCATAGAGAACGCCCGCATCCGTTCCGAGATGAAGGAGCGCATCGCCGAGCTGAGCAGGGAGGTGCAGCAGTTGACCATCGTCGAGGAGCGGGAGCGGATTGGCCGTGAGATGCACGATGGCCTCGCTCAGACGCTGGGCTTGCTGAACCTGCAGATTGAGCTGGTAAAGGAGGCCGTTGGTGCAGCAGACTGGGCGGCCGCCCAGGACGAGTTGGCCAACATGGATGCCTATCTGGGCGAAGCGTATAACGACGTGCGTGAAGCGCTCGGAAATCTGCGGAGCACTGAGCCCCAGGGTGAGGCGTTTGTGCCCGCGCTGGAGGAATACGTGAGGGAGTTTGGGCGAAGAAACGGGCTGGAAGCGGTCCTTGTCACTGAGAACGGCCAAGGGCCTATCTGTTTGCCAGCGCTGGTTGAGGTCCAGCTGCAGCGCGTCATCCATGAGGCGCTCACCAACGTCCGTCGCCACGCAGCCGCCGGCCGCGTTGAGGTGCGGGTGCGCGGCCGCGGCGAGGGCTGGGAGGTGACGGTGGTCGACGATGGAGTCGGGTTTGATCCGCTGGCCTCGGGCAGAGCAGGGAAAGGAAGCTACGGTCTCTCCACCATGAGGGAGCGGGTCGAGAGCCTGGGGGGCCGGTTCTCCATTGCCAGTCAGCCCGGTGAGGGGACCCAGGTCGCCGTTTTCGTGCCCTGTGACGCGGGTAGTTAGGGGATACCTTGGACCGCTTGCGCATTCTCCTCGTTGATGACCACGACCTCTTTCGCAAGGGGATTGCTCGGCTGATCGACTCCCAGCCGGATTTCGAGGTGGTGGGCGAGGCTCGCGACGGGAGGGAGGCGGTGGAGCAAGCGCGGAGGCTCGGGCCGGATGTGGTGCTGATGGACATCGAGATGCCCAACTGGAACGGCACCGAGGCAACCAGGCGCATCAGATCGGACATGCACCGCACCAACGTGGTGATGCTTACCGTCTCGGATGATGACCACAACCTCTTTGCCGCCATTCGCGCGGGCGCCACGGGGTACTTGCTCAAGAGCGTCAAGCCAGAGGAACTCTTCCGGCGCTTGCGCGGCGTGTCCAGGGGCGAGGCTGCCATTTCTCCTCTGCTGGCTTCCAGGATTCTGCGCGAGTTCGCCCGACTTGACCAGAGCGCCCCGCTTCCCCAGACGATAGAGGGCCTGAGCCCACGGGAGACCGAGGTGCTGGGCCTGGTGACCAAGGGATTGACCAACAAGCAGATCGGGGGCCAGCTCCACATCGCCGAGAACACCGTCAAGAACCACCTGCGCAACATCCTGGACAAACTACACCTTAACAACCGGGCTCAGGCGGCCGCCTATGCCGTCCGCCATGGCTTGATTCAGAGCTAACAGCCGGCCGGCAGGCGTCCTGATTCGGTCTCTGCCCGCCGAACGCAGCCCATTCCGCGTCAAGTGGGTCGCCCCGAGACTGGTCGCCCCTTCCGCCGATCCAATCGGCTGCCCAAGCACTGCTTGGCCAAGCGTAGCTTGGCCAGGCAGTGCTTGGCGAAGCATAGCTCTTTTCGACTATGGGGGAGGGCCAACGGCTAGAATGAACCATGGACGCTGCCCGTTGCGTTCGGGTAGAATGAATCGCGCGGCGGGCAGGCCCGTGCCGTTCGGTCATGCCTGCCCTGCTTGGAAAAACAGACCTTGCACGCCATTCGCATCTACATTGTTGCCAGCCATCCTCTCTTTGCTCAGGGCGTCAGCAGTCTGCTCGAGTCCCAGCCTGACCTTCAGGTGGTGGGGCTGCGCGAATACTGCGAGGACACGCTGCGCGAGATTGAGGCTCTGCACCCCGATGTCGTCATAGTCGACTCGGAGCAGAGCGCTCGCGCCGAGATCACTGATGCCTTGCTGACCAAGATCCCCGGGCTCAAATTGGTGGGCCTCTCGCTGGAAGAAGATAACATTACCATCACCTATCTGCAGCAGACGACCGGTGCGGCCGTCGAGGATCTGGTCGCGGCCGTGCGGGTGCGCCCCTCCTCCACCTGGCTTCCTCTCCAACGCCAGATGCGAATTCTGGCCGCGATACAGGGCCCTTTCGGGCAGCGGGTAGTAGAAAATGTCCAGGAGCACGCCCCATCCTATTGGAACGTGTCAGTCTGGCGTGCACCGCCTCTCCTCCCGCCGGACAAGGAGTCGCTTTCTCTCCTCCTGCCCAAGTCGCTTCCTGCTGCCGACCTTCTTCTTGGCCTTGGTGAGAGCCCCCAACTGGCCAGCCTTTTTCCTGAGATGGTGGCCCGTAGCGGCGCGCGAGCCATGGTGGTGCCTATCGAGAACCATCGCTGGACCCCACAGGCTGTGGTGCGCCAGCTTGGCTCGACTATGGGTGAGATGGGAGTTCCAGTAGTCTTCCCCAAGCCTTTCTGCAGTCTGACCATGCGAACCTACAACGAGGCCAGCTGGCGGGTGGTCTACACGGATGCACACATTGCCGAGTTTGCGCGCTATTTTGGGCGGCCAGAGCTGCGGATTCTCTTTGACGACGAGCAGTGTGTGACCCGATGTGAGGTCCGCCGGGATACCGCCTGCGGCCTGGTCCATCTGCTCGTTGAACGTCTCGCTGGGTGCCCGGTTGATCGGGTAGAAGAGGTGGCTTCCCAGCTTCTCTGCGGATTTGGCTGCCCACATCGTGATCCCGGTGGCGCGACAGTGGACCCAGAGTACGGTGCGCCACTCGAGCACGTCACCGGTTCCATTGTGCGGGAAGCGGTGCGGCGGGAGGTGGCGCCGTTTCTGGACCAGGGGGCAAGCGTAGTTATGGATTCCGTGGCGGCGTGATGCGCTGCACTGTTGATTAGGTTGGCTCGCTCGTTCCGAGCGTAGGTGATGTTCTAGGTTCTTTATGGAGAGGTTAAGTCATGTTAGTCAAGAAGGTCAAGCAGGTACCGGCCGACATTGAGATTGCTCAGGCTGCTGAGCTAAGGCCGATCATCGAGGTCGCCGAGTCAATTGGATTGACAGAAGACGATCTCGACTACTACGGCAAATACAAGGCCAAGGTGCACTTGGATGTCATCGAAAAGTTCGCTGACCAGCCAGAGGGCAAGTACATCGACGTGACCGCCATCACGCCGACCCCCCTTGGTGAGGGCAAGACGGTTACCACCATCGGGCTCAGCCAGGGGCTGCACTATATTGGCAAGAAGGTGATGACCGTCATCCGCCAGCCTTCTCAGGGGCCGACCTTTGGCATCAAAGGGGGCGCGGCCGGCGGCGGTTACTCCCAGCTAGTCCCCATGGAGGATTTCAACCTCCACCTCACCGGGGACATCCACGCTGTCGGCGCTGCCCACAACCTGTTGGCGGCCGCCATCGACAACCGCCTCACCAAGGAAGGGCGCTGGAGTACCAACTTCCTGGCGCGGGCACTCTGTCCTGATGGCGAGTACACGCCCTCGATGCGCAAGCGCCTGAAGAAGCTGGGGATTAAGTCGGAGAAGCCCGCCGACCTGAGCGACGAGGACAAAGAGCGGATGTTCCGCCTGGACATCAATCCCTACTCCATCCAGTGGCGGCGAGTGGTCGACGTGTCAGACGCGTCGTTGCGCAACGTCATCGTCGGGCTGGGGGCCATTAACGACGGTCGAACCCGTGCGACCGGCTATGACATCACTGTGGCCTCCGAGATCATGGCTGCGCTAGCCATGTGCAGCGACCTGGCCGACTTGCGCGAGCGCATGGGGCGGATCATCATCGGGACGAACAAGAAAAAAGAGCCCATCACGGCCGAGGACCTAAACGTCGCCGGCGCCATGACCGTCCTGCTCAAGGATGCCATCATGCCCAACCTGATGCAGACTCTGGCGGGCAGTCCAGCCTTTGTGCATTGTGGACCGTTCGCCAACATCGCCCAGGGTAACAGCTCCATCATTGCCGACAGGATCGCGCTCCGCATCGCCGACTATGTGGTGACCGAGTCTGGCTTTGGCGCTGACTGTGGCATGGAAAAGTTCATGAACCTCAAGAGCCGCGTGAGCGGCCTGGTCC
>JAUVHW010000327.1 GCA_030593075.1 Ardenticatenales bacterium | reverse complement strand
CACGCCGGTGATCATGGCGATGGTGCAGGAGTATGGGCGCGAGTATCCTGCCACCGCTAACGGGGTCTATATGGCGATCAACTTCCTGGTGGGCGCCCTCGCTGCGCTGCTGGTGGGCTGGATGGGGGACTCGGCCGGTCTCCATAGGGCCTTTGTCTGGAGCGCCCTGCTGTCTCTTCTCGCCGCCCCGCTGGTCGCTGTCCTGCCCCGAGACGGGTAGCTGTCCCTCCCGCTTGGCGCACCATGGCCGGGCTGGCGATCTATCCGGCCGGGTCTGCGACTAGGCCTCTACTCCCGCACCGGCCGCTGCCTTGCAGATGTAGATACTGGGTACGCGGCCGGTCGCCGTTTGGTAACAGTTGGCCACGGTCGTGACTAATCCTCCGACCGCCTCAGCGCGGACCAGAGCCACAGCACAGCCACCAAAGCCGGCGCCGGTCATCCGGGCGCCGCAGCAGCCATCTTGACCCTGTGCGCAAGCCACCATCGCGTCTAGCTCGCTGCTAGAGACCTCGAAATCGTCTCGCAAGCTGACGTGGCTGGCGTTCATCAATCGGCCCAGTTCAGAGGTGTCTCCCCGGCGCATGGCCTCGGCCGCCTGCAGGGTGCGCGCATTCTCTGCTACCACGTGGCGCGCCCGGCGGCGCGCCACCGCGTCCAGTCCGTCCGACTTGTCGAATCGGTCGATGTCCACATCTCGCAAGGCGGGAACACCGAAAAAGCGAGCGGCCGCCTCGCACTGCGCGCGGCGCTCGTTGTAGGCAGAATCCACCAGGCCCCGGCGGGTGGCGGTGTCCAGCACCACGACGGCCGTGTCCGGCGGCAAGGGGACCGCCTGGGTCTCGAGGGTGCGGCAGTCGATCAGTACAGCGTGGCCCGCCACCCCGGTGGCCGAAATCAGCTGGTCCATGATGCCGCAGTTCATGCCCACCCATTCGTTCTCCGCACGCTGGCAGATCTTTGCCATTTCTGGGGGATCCCAGGGCAGATTGGAGACGGCCGCAAAGGCGCGGGCGGTGGCTAGTTCCAGCGCGGCCGAGGAGGAGAGGCCCGCCCCCAGAGGCACGTCGCCTGCCAGCACCCCCTCCCAACCTTGCACCTGGCAGCCCGCCTCCTGCAGCGCCCAGGCGACGCCCTTGAGGTACTCGAGCCAGCCCGCCTTGCCGTGTTCGAGTCGGTTCAACGAGAACTCGGCCGTCTGGTCAAAGTGGAGGGAATGAACCCGGACTTGGGCATCCTTGCGCGGCCGCAGCGCAATCCAGACCGCCCGGTCAATCGCCATCGGCAGCACGAAGCCGTCATTGTAATCAGTGTGCTCTCCGATCAGGTTGACCCGACCTGGCGCTCTCACGACCAGGTTTGGCCGCGCGTGGAAGCGGCGCTCAGCTTCCAGGACTACTCTCTCTTGAAGCGACATGGCTACCTGGCGCTGTGATGAATCTCCAGCAATGCCCTCAGCCGCCGCGCCGCCTGCTGGGCCGTCTCTCCTGCGGCCGCCTTCTGCCTGGCCCTGCCACGGCCGTCGGGAGCGCTGGCGACGGTGACCAGTACCGAATCGTATCGTGCATTCCGGGACGGGCTCTAGTCCTCTTGGCCGCCGCGAGCGAATCTAGTTGGCAAAGTGCTAGCTATAATCCGGCAGCCAATCACCGTGCGCCTCTATCAGATCATCGACCAGATTCCAGATCTGGTCGAGGTCCAGCTCGGCGGCCGTGTGCGGGTCCAGCATGGCGGCATGATAGATGTGCTCCCGCTTGCTGGTCAGGGCCGCCTCCACCGTCAGTCCTTGTACATTCACGTTGGTCTGGATCAGCGCCGCCAGGTGCGGTGGTAGAGGGCCAATGCGGGTGGGCTGCACCCCATTGCCGTCCACCAGACAGGGGACCTCCACGATGCAATCGCCGGGCAAATTGTCAATCAAGCCGTTGTTGGGTAGGTTGCAGTTGACCGCCCGAGGCTCGCCCGTCTCCATGCTGTGAACGATCAGCGCGGCATACTCAGCGCTGGGGGCCACTTGATCCATGGTTTCAAAGGCGCCGATGACGTGTTCAGCTATCGTAGGCATCAAGGGCAGGCCGCTCAACACCTCGCGCAGAGACTCCTCAGAGGCTGCATCCAGGTTCTCCATTTTGCTCTGCGCATAGTCCCAGGCCTTGATCTGCGCCTGGCAGCGGTAGAGGTATTCGTCCAGCGGGATGTTGTAACGCTCGATCAAGTCAGGACGGTCTCGTTTGATGAACCAGGGGACGTACTCGCTAAAGTGCTCGCTCGATTCGGTGACAAAGTAGCCGAGGCGGGCGAACACCTCGTAGCGCACTCGGTTCCACTCCGGCACGCGACCCTCTTCCACCACCTGGCGGATGAGCGGGTAGAGGTCCTGGCCGTTCCGCTCGAACCTGAGGTAAAAGGCCATGTGGTTGATGCCGGCGCACTGGTAGTCGATCTCCTCGACCGGCACGCCGATGTCACGGGCCAGTTCGCCGGCCGTGTGCTGCACACTGTGGCACAGGCCGACCGTCCGGATGCTGCTGGCGCGACCCAGTGCCCAGCAATTCATCGCCATCGGATTGACGTAGTTGAGGTGCAGCACGTCGGGGCACACTTGCTCCATGTCCCGGCACATCTCCAGCAGCACCGGGATGGTGCGCAGCCCGCGCATGATGCCGCCGATTCCCAGCGTGTCGCCGATGGTCTGGCGCAGGCCGTACCTCTTGGGGATCTCAAAGTCAGTCACGGTGGCCGGTTCGTAACCACCCACCTGGACCATGTTGATGGCATAGTCCGCTCCATCCAGCGCCGCCCGGCGGTCGGCCGTGGCTTCGATGGTTGGATGCGCGTCCAGGAGTTGGGCGGTGCGGTGGGCCACCACCTCGGTCTGGCGCAGCCGCTCGGGGTCGATGTCGTGGAGGCTGACGGTGCTGCCGGCCAACTCGGGAAGGCTGAGGATGTCTCCCAGCAGTTGCGCGGCGAACACGGTGCTGCCGGCGCCGATGAAGGTTATCTTTCGCATGGGAGGACCTCTGTTCAGGACAACCAGAATGTGTTCTGACACTGCGGCGAACTGCGCTACTCCGGCGTGGGCCGCAAGTGCAACGGACCGAGTGGATTATACACGCAATCCGCGCGCGCTTCACGCTTTTCCTCATTCGCTGTCGTGCCTGGCTGATGCTGCTCTTGTGCGTCCAGTGAAGGGGCCGCAGGGGTGTCCGGGTGGCCCTCCACCGATTAGCGGCTATAATCGCCTGCGCGCTGCCCGGCCCGGCCGGCAGCCGCGCTGTGGCTCTGTGACAAAGTGTGCTACGATGAAAGCCGACCTGAACCGGATCATCGACCGCCGTAACACCAACAGCGTCAAGTTTGAGCGCTACGGCGACGCGCTGCCGCTCTGGGTGGCCGACATGGACTTTGCCGCCCCGCCTCCCGTCCTGCGCGCCCTGCGAGAGCGCGTTGAGCACGGCATCTTTGGCTACACCGTTCCGCCGGCCGAACTGGGTGAAGCAGTCCGGACCTGGCTGTGGAAGCGGCATGGCTGGGAAGTGGAGGACGAGGCCATCAGCTTCCTGCCCGGCGTGATGCGAGGGGTCAACGTTCTGGCCCGCGCGGTGGGCCGGCCGGG
>JAUVHW010000322.1 GCA_030593075.1 Ardenticatenales bacterium | reverse complement strand
CAGGATGGGGTCAACGACCGGGGCCAGCGAGACCTGGTATTGATAGGCCTCGACCGCCCGGACGCTGACCAGCCAGCTCTCCAGGCCAATGGCCCGAGCCTGGAGCCAGTTGACAAAGGTATTGACGTTGATGGCAGAGACGGCGTCTATGGCGACGGGCGTCAGGATGACAGGCACCAGGGCCAGCACCAGGCCAAGCAGCAGGTAGGCGGTGATGGTCGCCAGGCCGCGAGGGAAGCGCAGACGCCGGTTGAGGTACCGGACAATGGGGTAGGTGAGGAAGGCCAGGATGCCGGCCAGAATCACAAAGCCCAGTATCGGCCGGCTGATGTACAGTACACCGATCCCGGCCAAGACCATGCCGACGGCTACGATGTATTTGGTGGTCGGGCTCCAGTGGGTGTCCATTGAGCGTTAGCCCGCGGCTACGAGGCTGGGCGCAGCTCGCTCAACTGCAGCAGGCATCACAGAGGCTCGAACTCGGCAGTAAAGTGGCGCAGGAAAGGGGGCTGGTAGGTCATGCGATAACCGCCTATGCTGTCCTTCCGCTCGCGGAGTGTCCCGAAGGTCTCGGCCACGCGGTCCAGGTGGGTCTGAGTGTAGACCCGACGGGGGATAGCCATGCGGAGCAGCTCCAGCTCTGGGTACCGCCAGCGGCCGTCTTTTTCCTGGGTGGCAAAGGCAACGCTGCCCAGCTCCACGGCGCGGACCCCGCCTTCAACGTACATTTCCACCGAAAGCGCCCAGCCCGGGAACTGGGGCTGAGGGATGTGCGGCAGGAAGGCTCTGGCGTCAGCGTAGACCGCGTGGCCGCCGGCCGGCTGCACACAGGGGATGCCCGCCTCCGCCAGACGCCCCGCCAGGTAGGCGGTCTGCCCCAGTCGGTAGGCCAGGTAATCCTCGTCGAGCCCTTCCCACAATCCACGCGCGATCGCCTCCAGGTCACGGCCGGCCAGCCCCCCGTAGGTGGGGAACCCCTCGCGCAGAATGAGCTCCTGGCGAGCGAACTGAAAGAGAGCGTCGTCGTTAAGGCAGAGAAAGCCGCCGATGTTCACCAGCGCGTCTTTCTTGGCGCTCATGGTGCAGCCGTCGGCGTAGCTAAAGGTCTCCTGGGCGATCTCTAGCGTTGTCTTGGTGCCGTATCCCTCCTCGCGCAGCTTGATGAAATAAGAGTTCTCGGCGTAGCGGCAGGCGTCGATGAAGAATGGGATGCCGAACTCGTGGTACACCTCGGCCGTGGCCCGAATGCTGGCCATGCTCACTGGCTGCCCGCCGCCGGCGTTGTTGGTGATGGTCAGCATGCCGAAAGGGATGTTCTCAGGACCTTTCTCAACGATAAAGGCCTGCAGCTTGGTAATGTCATTGTTCCCCTTGAAGGGGTGCAGGCTGGTGGGTCCAGCGCCTCGTCAATGACCAGATTCGTGGGGATGCCGCCCCGGGCGGAAACGTTGGCCATGGTGGTGTCAAAGTGCATGTTGTTGGGAACGTACTGGCCGGGTTTGACCAGCGCCGAGCAGAGGATGTTCTCGGCCGCTCTCCCCTGGTGGGTCGGCAGGAAGTGCTGGAAGCCAAAGATCTCAGAGACGGCCCCCTCTAGCTCAAAGAAGCTGCGGGCACAGGCGTAGGCCTCGTCGCCTCGCATGATGGCAGACCACTGGCTGTCGGACATGGCGGCCGTCCCGCTGTCGGTCAACAGGTCGATGGCAACGTCCTCGGATCGAATCCTAAAGACGTTGTACTTGGCCGCCTTGATGATCTGTTCCCGCTCCTCGCGACTAGTCCGGCGAATCGGCTCGACGACCTTGATGCGGAACGGCTCGGTGGGGTGGATTGGCATTGATGGTCTCTCTCAGATGGTGTGGGGCTGGTGGGCGCGGGCCTCAGCTGCCTGCTTCTTCCAGAATCGCTTGGATGCCCTGGAGTGCGGTATCCACGGCCCCTGGGGTTATCCAGTAGTGTGTGACGGCGCGGAAGAGGCGGCCGCCGCGCCCGCCGATCTTTACGTTGTGTTCCCGGTCCAGCCGCTCGATCAGGGTTGCCGGTTCTAACGGAACGCTCTCGTTCAGCTCAAAGTAGACCATGTTGGTCTCTACGGCCGCCGGATCCAGGTCCACCCCTGTGGTATCGGCCAGGCCGCGGGCCAGCTTGCGGGCATTGGCGTGATCTTCCGCCAGACGGTCAATCATCTGCTCCAGCGCGACGATTCCCGCGGCGGCCAGGATCCCGGCCTGCCGCATGCCCCCGCCCAGCACCTTGCGCGCGCGTCGAGCCCGCCGGATGAAGCCGGCCGGGCCGCACAGCAGGCTGCCAACGGGAGCACAGAGCCCTTTGCTGAGGCAAAAGCTGACGCTGTCCACGTGCCGCGTTATCTCGGTGACCGGGCAGTTCAGCGCCACGGCCGCGTTGAACACCCGGGCGCCGTCCAGGTGGACCACCAACCCGTGGCGGTCGGCCAGTTGGCGAACGGCGGCCATGTAGGAAGTGGGGATGGCTTTGCCCCCGCAGATGTTGTGAGTGTTTTCCAAGAGGATGGCCCGGCTGCGGGGAAAATGATCGTTGTCGGGCCGCACGGCGGCCTCGATCTCGTCGAGCGCCAAGGTGCCGTCCGGCCGGTTCGGCAGCACGTGGGGGTGTATCCCGCCCAGGACCGCAACGCCGCCGGCCTCATAGCGGAAGGAGTGGGCCTGGTTTCCCAGGATCAGTTCGTCTCCCCGGCCGCAATGCGCCATGGCGGCCGCCAGGTTGGCCATGGTCCCGCTGGGGACGAACACGGCCGCTTCCTTGCCAACCATGGCGGCTGCCATTTCCTCCAGCCGGTTCACCGTGGGGTCGTCGCCCCACACGTCGTCGCCTACCTCAGCGTTAGCCATCGCCTCCCGCATGGCAGGGGTAGGCCAGGAGACCGTATCGGAACGGAGATCAATTGTGTTCATCGCCTTCTTTGCAGTTAGGGTGGTGCAGAGGCCTGGATCTGAGATCTGTTGGGGTGTTGGGATGCACAGCGGGATGTTACCACAGGTACATTCCCTTGTCATCTGGGTGGTGGGAGCTACTGTCTGCGGAGCCAGTCAAGCACGTTGTTCAGCCCGGCCGGCAGCGGCGCACTCAGGCTGATCTCCTGCCCACTGCCGGGCAGGCAGAACGCCAGTCGATGAGCGTGAAGGAAATGCCGTCGCAGGGGAATGGTTCGCTTGCGCCGGCCGTAGACCTGGTCGCCCGCCAGTGGGCACCCCAGGAAGGCAAGGTGAACACGAATCTGATGGGTCCGGCCGGTCCTGGGATTGGCCTCGAGCAGTGTATGAGCGTCAAAGGTCTCCAGAGTCCGGTAGGCAGTCTCGGCCGGGCGACCGCCCTGGACCACGGCCATCCGCTTGCGGTCTCGCCTGTTGCGGCCGATCGGAGCCTCGACCGTGCCCTCTGGCGGGGAGACGAGTCCGTCTGTGAGCGCCAGATAGCTCTTTTGCACCAAGCGTTCCTGGAACTGAGCCTTGAGAGCCAGACGTGCCTCCTCGGTGAGGGCCACGACGATCAGGCCCGAGGTGTCCTTGTCCAAACGGTGGACGATCCCCGGGCGGCGCTCGCCACCCACCAGAGCCAGCTGGGGCAGACGGCCAAGGAGCGCGTTGACCAGGGTTCCGCTGGGGTGCCCGGCGGCCGGGTGGACCACCATCCCGGCCGGC
>JAUVHW010000360.1 GCA_030593075.1 Ardenticatenales bacterium | reverse complement strand
AGGCGCTGGTGCATGCCCCGCAGCCGCTCTATGAGCTGGCTGGCTTCGTGATCCCGCCGCGAAAAGAAGAGGATGACGCTGCCGGGGCGAAAGATCATCTGCCAGAGGGCAAAGGCGACGACCAGCCAGGTGAGACCGAGCTGGCGGGCCTTGAGGATGGCGACCAGGCGACTGCCGATGATGGTAGCCAGGGCCTCAGACTGCGCGGGCCAGAGCTGGAAAGGGATCCACCGGCGGCCGGGTGGGTGGTAGAGCTGGCAGTAGTGGTGGATAAAGTAGTGCGGCGAGCGGCCGCATTTCACGACCTCACGGGATAGTCGCTGGGATTCCACTCTGTTCTTCCCACTGCGCGAGTTCGGCCAGCGCCCGGGCAAAGGTGTCGGCCGTAAAGTGGATGAGATGGCCGCTGGTCTCGTGCTGCTGGCGCTGGACGATGCGGCCGGCGGATTCAAAGAGCAGCCGAGCCGCGGCCGTGTTGCCGCCGCTCGCCTTGCGAATCAGGGCTTCCATTATGTCGGGGAGGCTCTCGGAGAGGCGGGCCTGGGCGCGAGCCCAGACGGCGTCCTGAAAGCCGGGCAGCCGCTCCCAGCGCTGCAGGGTGCGGCGAGTGCGGCCGAGGAGGTCGGCCCACTCCGTTTTGGTCGGGGGCTGGCGCTGGGTTTTAGGCAGCGCCAGCCATTCGATGTGGCGCTTCTGGAGGTCGGTCCAGCGCATGAGCAGGTTGTGGGGTTCGGGCATAGGCATATCGCGAATGAGAACCGTCTGGCGTCTGCCGGCTGCCGGCAGACGCCAGTATTCGGTTGCAGGACGATTATAGCACAAATGTTCTAGCGGTGTCAAGGGGCAATCGGGCGCGGGGGGGCACGGATTCGCCTCGTATCCGACGGATACGCCGGATACGCCGGATTGCACCGATTGGCCTCGAGAGTCGCGGTGCGGCGTAGAGGGCACAGCGGCCGCGCCCCATCGCCTCAAAATGAGGCGATAGATCGACCCAAAATGATGTCACGATGGCACCAGAATGGTGTGATCGATCACATCAGAATGGAGTCATGGTGGCACCAAAATGGAGTCATCGTTGCACCAGAATGAGGCGACCTATACCAGAGACTAGCTTCAGAGAGTACCTACGGAGATTACCCAGAGACGGTTGCCCCTGGTCAAAGAGCCTTGACACGACTAGTACAAATGTGCTATAATGGGGACGGTGAGGTTGGAGGCCGGCTGAGTGCCGGCCGGCGGCGTGTGCGCCGATGCGGGGGCGGAGACATTGGTCCGCGCGTACGGGGCGCGATTTGGTGCCCGCCCGGCCCCTTGGGACCACAGCGGCATGTTGACACGTATGCTATAATGTACGAAAGCGCGGGTTCTGAAGGCTAGCGAGTACAGACAGTCGGCGAGGAGGCGCTCTGATGGTTCCGCAATACAGGGAAGACAAGACGACGCAGGCAGCGTCAATACTGCTGAAGCTTCGCGGGGAAAAGATGAGCTACATGAAGCTGATCAAGCTGCTCTACATCGTTGACCGCAAGGCGCTTCTGAGTTGGGGGCGGCCGGTTACATACGACGTCTACTTTGCGATGGACCGCGGTCCGGTGCTCAGCCGGACGCTGGATCTCATAAGCGATGGAGCGTGGCCGGGAGAGGACTCATATTGGTACAAGCATATCTCCAGGCCATCTCAGTACGAGATCGAACTGCTGGAAGAGGCTCCAACGGACGAACTGTCGCAGGCCGAGATTGACCTTGTTGAGGCAGTCTTCAAGGAGTACGGGGGCCTGGACAGGTGGGAGTTGGTGGAAGTCGTCCACGAGCTGGCAGAATGGCAAGACCCTCAGGGGTCAGCGATCCCGATCACCTACCACGACATACTCAGGGCGGGGGGCAAGACAGCAATAGAGGCTGCGGCCGTTCAAGGAGAACTGCAGGTTCTGAGCGCCACTGATCTTGCCCTCGCCCCGTAGCAATGCCTCTCAACATCCTCCCCGGAGACACTTTCCTGCTGGCCAAGCCAGAGCAGGCTGTGAAACATCTCTGGGTAATCGTTACTCGGCCGGAGGGCAAGAGCTTGCGGGCCGTCATGGTTAACCTTACAACCCAGAAGCCTCACTCAGATACCACCGTTGTGTTGGCTCGTGGCGACCATCCATTCATTCGCCACGCGACCGTTGTCAACTACTCGGATGCCAGATTCGTTGAGGCAGGTCATCTGGAGGCTGCCCTGGAATCGGGTCTGTTCCAGTTTGGCAGCCGGTGTGATCCGGATGTTCTGAAGAGAATCCAGGACGGTCTGCTGAGATCTCGGTTCACTACCCTGAAGATCAGGACCTATTGCGCTTCGAGGTTCTAGGGGCACCGGCGCCGGCCGGCAAGGGGGTTGCACAGGAGCGGTTTGTAAGCGCGATGATCCCCGCGGCGCGCGGCGGCAACCATGGGGGCTCGACACGGATTCTCAACGTATCCGCTGGATACGCCGGGTACACGGATTTGGCCGCGGGGTCGGCGACGCGGTTGCGTAGGAGCGGTTCTCAACCGCGATTCTCCCCGGCGCAGCGGCAGGTATCGGGGGTGTTCGGGGCGGAGCAACCCCCCTACCCTGGCCGGCGTCACCATCCATCGTAGGACGCGGTTTTCGCGCCCACAACCGGAACCATCCACCAAATGCGCGCGCCGCCGGACCCGAACCGCGTGGGCGGACGAGCGTCTCCGCGGCCGTTTATCAACACCTTTGTTGCGCTACCTGCAACACCCATGGTCTATCCTGTTGGCAGATCTGCTTCGAGAGGAGATTTGCCAAATGGGAAGACGTGCGAACGACGAACGACTAGAGGCGCTGGCTGAAGCCATTCGGCTCCAGCCGGGCCTCAAGCCGGCCGGCCTGGCTGACTACCTGAGGTGGCATCGCTCAACCCTGCTGCGGGCGCTGCCGCTGCTGGAGGAGCGCGGCGTGCTGCTGACGGAAGACGACGCCGGCCGGCTATCCCACTTTGACCCACAGGCCGGGTAGAGCCGGCAATTACACAAATCGTGCGCCGCTTGTTGCGGAATTCGGCCGGCCAATGTGGTAGAATATGGTGGCCCACAACAACGCTGCACAGGAGGGGACTCTATGGAACGGGCGGCCAGCAAGGCGGAACGGCTGCTGCAGCTCGAAATGCTGCTGCTGGCGCATGCGGCCGGTCTGCGCAAAGCCGAGATTGCCCGGCGCCTCGGGGTTCACCGTTCTACCATCGGCCGGGACATAGACACACTGAGCC
>JAUVHW010000242.1 GCA_030593075.1 Ardenticatenales bacterium | reverse complement strand
GGCCCACCCCAACGTGGGCGAGGGCTGCTTCAGCTCCGACATCTACATCATCCCCATGTCGGTCCTGGGCGGCACCGCGGTCACGTACATGGAGTACTTCCAGTACACGACGCCCGACATCAGCGACGCCTTCGCCAAGGGTGTCCTGGGCGAGGTTGAAGGACCGTGGCTCACGTGGCCACGGCAGACCAACCAATGCTTCGTGCTCAACGCCAAGATCGAGCCTCGGCTTCTGCTGAGGGCGCCGTGGCTCGCCGGGCGGCTACAGAATGTGGCATATTGCCCGCTGCAGCACGAGCGCGATTCCTTCCCTGGTGACTCCTACCACGTCGACGGTGGCAAGACCAGCATCCCTGGTCCTAGCTACTGGGGTCTCTGGGAACGCGGCGGCGGTGGCGCTGGCAACCGCTAGTTCTGGCTGAGATAGAACATCAACCACAGGAGGGGGCGGGATCAGCCCCCGCCCCCTCCACAAGCAACGTCCGGTAAACACTTAATCGGATTATCGGAAGGACTGAGGGAGGCTGACAGATGGCTGGATCGGCAGAGTGGACGCTCGAGCAGCTAAGGCTGCTCTGGGACGCTGCCCGTGACAGCGCCAGTGGCGTGCTAGGCATCATCGACTTTGAGCACCACGAGATCCACGATGGTTGCTCCTTCGTCGCCCACTACAGCCAGACGGTCAGCGACATCAACGACATGTCGGTTATCGCCTTCAATACCCCAGACACCCCGAGTTGGATTCATCTTGTGACAGAGTTCACGGCCAGCGCGTTGGCAGCCGTCATGCTCGTCGAGGCTCCTTCAATAGACCTTGACGAGGGAACCGACCTGCCGGTCTTCAACCGTGACCGCAACAGCGCGAGGATCAGCGGCCTGTCAACGATCGAGACAGTTCCTGAACTCAACGAGGTCACGCGATTCGATGAGACACAAGCGGCCGGGGCGAACATCACGATCAACGCAGCGAACACGGTGTTCCTGCACCATATCGGCGGCGGCACCGGGCCCTTCAGCACAGGCGGGGGCCAGCTTCAACGGGACGAATACATCCTGAGACGGAACACGCAATACGCATTGGTCATCCAGTCGCTGAACAACGACGACAACGTCCACAACATCATGGCTAGCTGGTATGAGCATGTGAACAGGGCATGAAAGCACTGATAACCGGCGGGGCGGGCTTCCTGGGCCGCGGCATCCTGCGCCGCATAGAGCGCGGGGGCCTGGACTGGGAGGCCACGGTCTACAGCCGGGACGAGACCAAGCAGGACGAGTGTCGGCGCCGCTACCCCTTTGCCCGCTACATCTTGGGCGACGTGAGGGACGTTGACCGGCTGAGGACCGCCATGATGGGCCACGACATCGTGATCCACGCGGCGGCCCTGAAGTACATCCCCGAGGCCGAGGTGAACGCCATCGAGTGCGTGGCCGTGAACGTGGGCGGCACCCAGGCCGTGATGAGGGCCGCGCAGGAGGCTGGCATCAAGCGGGTGGTCGGTATCAGCACCGACAAGGCGGTGCAGCCCGTCAACGTCTACGGCTGCAGCAAGATGGCGATGGAGCGGCTGTTCGCCGATACTGCCCAGTTCCAGGGCGGTCCCGACTTCGTGTGCGTGCGCTACGGCAACGTGGTGGGCAGCACGGGGTCGGTCATCCCCCTGTTCAGGCGGCAGTACGGTGAGCTGGGGCTGGTGCGCGTCACCAACCCCGACATGACCCGCTTCTGGATGTCCGTCGATGAGGCCCTTGACCTGATCGTGCTGGCCCTGGAGCGGGCGGTGCCCGGCGCCATCGTCGTGCCACCGGCCAGGGCCATGAAGCTCATCGATGTCGCCAGGGCGGCCACCGTTGACGACGTGAAGGTGGAGGTCATCGGCGAGCGGCCCGGCGAGAAGCTACACGAGATGTTGATGCACTACGAGGAGTCGGTGCGGTCGCTGACGATGGACGACCCGTTCCACTTCCAGCTCCTGCCGCCGGGCGTCAAGCACGCGCCGGAGCCGTTCACGCTGGCGTCACACACGCCGAACATCTGGATGGGGCGCGACGAGATGCGGACCCTGATAGCCGACGCCGAGGAGGTGTAGATGGACCCCTATGAGGGAGAGCTTTCGAACAAGTTGGGGCTGTACTGGACTATTGCCTGTGTCTACGTCGGTTTTCCTGCCGCCTTCGTGACGCTCATCGTCCTGAGCGCTCTGGGAGTGCTATAGATGCCCGGAATGCCCCTGACGGTCGTCATGACGACCTGGGCCCCGAACGGCGAGGTCGGACGGGCTCGCAAGCACTACGCGGAGCTGGCGATGGTATCGTGGATCACGAACCTGTCGTATGACGGCGAATTGAGAATCCACGTCGCGGACGATGGTTCTGATCTGCCCTGGTTCCCCGAGTCGCTCGCCGAGGTCTACGCCAACGCGATCCCGCGTGTCCCGCAGCAGTGGGCCCCGACACTTAGTCTGGGGGCGCCGACAAAGCGCCGCGGCCTCGGCGGATCGCTGAATGCGGGCTTCGCTGCGGCCTTCCAGGTGTCGCCGCTCGCGGCGTACTTCGCCGATGACTGGAGCCTGACCGCGCCGTTCGACCTGACGCCCTGGGCGACGCTGATGGAACCCCGCGACGATATAGGGGTTGTCCGCTTCCTCCCGCACCCGGATCTGAGCGGGACCGTGATGCACCTCGGCGAACTCGGGTGGGCGTTGAAGCTCGACCGGCACCACTTCGCCTGCGGCGTCCGGCCTGCGCTGTACCACCAGCGGTTCATCGACGTCTATGGCCGGTTCGAGGAGAGGGTCAACGTCTTCGATTGTGAGATGTCCATGAACCAACGCTTCTGCAACGGCACTGGGCCAGACATCGTGCTGGCGCTGCCGCATTCGTGGGAGCACATCGGCCACATGGAGGTCAACGCAGTCCTTCCGGAGGAGGCATAGATGAACCTGCCGCCCATCACCGTCATCATGACGATGTTCATCCCGCACATGGACGGCCCCTATGGGGGCCTCTCCCGCTTCCAGGACGCCAAGCAGACGATCATGTCCTGGGGCCGCCACATGAAGTACACGGGCGGCCTGCAACTGTTCGTCGCCAACGACTCGGTGGCCATCAAGGATGACGTGGCGAACCAGATGGCGATCGACTTCAGCCCCTGGCCCGTCGAGGTAGGCCATACCCACGGCCTCGGCCTGGGCGGTGCCCTGAACCACGGCCTGCGGCGAGCCCTTGAGGTGTCGCCGCTGGTCCTCTGCACCGATGACAGCTACTCGCTCATAGAGGACATCGACCTGACGCCGTGGGCCACGGTGCTGATGCGCCACGAGGATATCGGCTCCGTGTCCCTGATGCCGCCCCGACCGGAACAGAAGGGCGGCCAGGTAGTCTACTGCCAGAACATCCGCACGGAGGGCGTCGCCGGCGTCATCTTCGAGCGCCACGGCTACAGCTGGAACGGGCGCTCGCAGATATACCACAAGCGGTTCTTCGACGCCTACGGCTACATGCCGGAGGGCGGCACTGGCTACGAGTGGGAACAGCAGTACGCGGAGCACTTCGTGGCAACGCCTGGACCGGAGATCCTGTACGCGTTCATCGACCCCTGGGAGCACGTATGGAGCGTCCTGCTGGGGAACGCCCCGGCGGGATGGGACGGAGGGAAGCCGTGAGCGAGTTGACGGATGCCTTCCGAGAACTCTATTACAACTCGCGCGTGTTTATGCACACGTACTGGCTCGGGGTGATCGTTGGAAAGAACCCACTTGACCTCTGGCTGTACGAGGAGATTATCGCTGAAGTTAGGCCGGACGTCATCGTGGAGTGCGGCACCGCTTTCGGGGGTAGCGCCCTGTTCTTCGCCTCGATCTGCGAACTCATTGGAAACGGGAGGGTGATCAGCATAGACATCCTCTCCAGCGAAACCAGGCCGAGCCACAACAGGATCGAGTACGTGACTGGGTCATCGATCTCGCCGGAGATCCTCGCAAGAGTGGCTGAATCGATAGGTGAGAAAGAGACCGTGATGGTGAGCCTGGACTCCATTCATGAGAGGGATCACGTGCTCCAAGAACTCCGTCACTACAGCCGCTTCGTCACCCCCGGAAGCTACTTGGTGGCGGAGGATACGATGATCGGCCATCCGACATTGCCGGAGTTATTGCCCGGCCCGATGGAGGCGGTCGAGGCCTTTCTCGATGAGAACAAGGACTTTGAGGCGGACAGTCAGCGAGAGAAGTTCTTCATGAGCTTCAATCCCGGCGGCTGGCTGCGACGAATCCGGTGAGGCGGAGGGATTCTATGGCCCCGATGTATAGGAGGGTAGACGCCTGCCGGATCTGCGAGGGCAGCCTGGCCGAGGTGCTGGCGTATGAGCCGCTGCCGCTGGTGAACAGCTACTGCGTGCCGATACCGCACGAGGACGACTACTACCCGCTGACGCTGATGGTGTGCAGCCGGTGCGGCCTGGTCCAGATCCGCGAGGAGGTGCCGGAGAGCGTACTGTACCTGCGGGAGTATCCGTATGTGCCGTCCACATCGCAGACGCTGGTGAGGCACTTCGATGGGCTGGCCGCGCGGTACGCCAAGGCTGGAGAGGTCGTGATAGATATCGGTTCTAGCGACGGCACGCTGCTTGCTGGGTTCCTCAAGCGTGGCTGTAAGGTGCTCGGGATCGACCCGGCGAAGAACCTGGTGGAGATTGCGAACCAGAGGGGAATCTTCTCGCTAGCCCATTGCTTCAACGATGGGCTGGCCGAATGGCTGCTGAACCACCACCCGCAGGCGGATGTGATAACGGCAACGAACGTGGTGGCGAACGCGCACCAGATGCTGTCATTCCTGAGAGGCGTGAGGCGGCTGTTGAAGCCCGACGGCGTGTTCGTGATGGAGACGCCGAACCTCCTGTCGCTGATGGAGATCGGCTCCTACGACAGCGTGTACCACGAACACATGGCGTACTTTACGCTGGCGACGCTGCGGACGGCGCTGTCGGTGGCGGGCCTGGAGGTGGTGGCGCTGGAGGAGATGCCGATACACGGAGGCTCGCTGCGGGCGACCGCGAAGGTCGGCAAGGCCAAGGCACCCGGGCGGAACGGCGCGGCGCCCGATTTCGGGGCGTTCGTCAAGCGGGTCAGCGACATACGCGATGCCCTGAGGCAGTTCCTGGCGACAGCTTCGCAGGAGGGCAAGACGGTCGTCGGCTATACAGCACCCGCCAAGGCGACGGTGCTGCTGTCGCAGGCCGGC
>JAUVHW010000040.1 GCA_030593075.1 Ardenticatenales bacterium | reverse complement strand
GCCGGCGGGCGGGGTCCGACGAAGCTCATCTCGCCGCGCAGTATGCTGAGGAGTTGAGGCAGCTCGTCTACGTACCAACGCCGCAGGTGCTGCCCGACGCGCGTGTGGCCCTGGTTCTCTCTTTCGAGGTACTTGACGGTGAGCCCCTGGCTGCGGGCTCGTGCGATGGCGTTCACCTGCATGGTGCGGAACTTGGGCAATGAGAAGGGCCGGCCGGCCGAAATGCGAGTTTCGTGGTGCAGTATCGGTCCCCTGTCCTCCCGCCAGACAAGTCCGTCAATCCAGATTGCCAGGGCTGTCAGGCAGAAGATGGGCGCCGCCACCAGCAGTCCGGCCACGGCCATCACCCGGTCAAACGTGGCCTTGACCAGGTCCACCCCTATTGGTTCAGGCGCTCCAGAAGTTCCCGCATCCACTCGCTATTCTTCGACCAGCAGCTCTATCTCGCTCACCCGCACGTCGTAGCTGTGGCCTGAGGCGTAGACTGCTATCTCGCCGATGCGGACCGGCGGATTGCCGTTCTGAGCAAGAATCTCTATCAGGTTGGCCGAATCGTAAAAGAACCGGATTCCCTGGCCGTGCCGTTCGTGTTCCTGACGGGGCGGAGGGCAGGTCTCGCAGAGCGTGGGGTTGGGCACGGCCGGATCCACCCAGTAGTAGAATCCCTGCACCCACTGGTGTGTGCTGCCGGCCGAGTCCTCGTACGTGACTCGTACCATGAGCGGGCACTCGCTGCCCACCGAGCCACAAACTCCCAGGCTCTGATGGTCAAGTCGCGCGCTCACGTGCAGATGCAGCGACTGGTAATCGGTAAGGTCATGATTCAAGAGCTGAAAGATCCCCGTCTCGGCGTGGCCCAGCCCGCTGCGAGCCATCCGGACCGCCTCCCGGCCGCCGCTCTGTACGATCTCTGCCTCTCCGGCCGGCTGGCTGCTGTCCGCGGCATCGGTGCGGACCTGCCACACCTCTCCCAGAGGCTGGTGAAAACGGCCGTCGGCGATCAGGTCGCGTTGGGGAGGCAGAGGGCCTACTGGGACCTGATCCACGCTCACCAGCCCTCGCTGTCTCTCTTCCAGCTCTAGTTGACCGTTGGGGGTATCGATGGTCGCCTTTCCCTCACGGACGGTGATCTCGGACTGCTGCCCACTGACGTCCATGGAGTAGCTGCCGGCCTGCCAGAGCCGGAACTCGGTGTGGGGCGTGCGGCCGCTGAAATCCAGCCGCCGCCCTGTCTCCTGAGCCAGTCCCAGCCGGACGCGGCCGAACGTCATGGTGACATTGATCAGGTGTGATCCTTTGCTAGCCGAATAGCGTGGCGATCTGGCCTCGGCGATCTGGAGTTCGGTGTTGGGATAGATTTGCACGCTGCCCAGGGTTTCTTTTCCGTCCGGACTGCTGATCGTGAGCAGCGCCTGGGTGTTGTCCTGGTTCGTGACCGTCGTGCCAGGTTTGATCTCGACCTGCTCGTGCTTGTCTAGAACCGGGCGCGACACCTCGTCACCCAGCGGCCTGACCAGTGGCGTGCCCTCGATGGCCTGCAGGACCATCAGGGGAGGCAGGGTAGCGCGCTGGATCCACAGGTACGTGCCCGCCGGCACCGCAATCAGCAGGGCCATGAAAACGCCAAAGGAGGCCAGTAAGACAGTCCAGGCCAGCCGTTCGCGATTCCCCCTCATAGGAATCGTACCTCGAACCTGTCGAACTCGCCGCTGGCCTGCTGCCAGTCAACCTCGACCTCATCGACGCGAGCGGAGGGCGGACCTCTGTGGAGGAAGCGGACCAATTCATGCAGTGACTCGGTGCGCCCTTGGGCGACTAGTTCTACGCTGCGATGGTCCCACAGATTGCGCACCCAGCCCGTCAGGCCCAGTTCCACCGCCCGTTCGCGCGTGTACCACCGAAAGTTGACTCCCTGCACACGGCCCCGAACAATGGCGTGCAGCTGATTCTGGCTCATCGCGCTTTGCCTTCTGAGGAGCGGGACAGACCCGACGCGCCCGCCGCTCACAGCTCCGTGTCGTTGATAAGCATTGCTGATGCTATCTCGGTTATTCCCAGCGCCTCCTCAGCAAGCGCTCCCAATTCCCCATCGTCGAGCACGGTCTCCAGAGCGGCCCGAGCTTCGGCCCCCCCTATCTCTCCCAGCGACCATGTGCTGGCGACAGTCACCTGTGGATCCGGGTCGTCCAGCAGCCGGGCCAACTGAGGAACAGCGGCCGGCAGCTCCAGGCTTCCGGCCGCCTGCGCGGCGTGGTATCGCATGCTTGGAATGACGCTATCCAGCTCGGCAAGGATGGCTGGCTCCCAACAGGGGTCGGCAGTGCGCCCCATGGCGGCAATAGCGCTGATCTGCAGCGCCTCCTCTTCCGAGCGGTATGCATCGTTGATGAGTCCCGGCACCTCGGCCAAGCAGCCGGCTGCCAGCGCTTCGAGCGCGCGGCAGCGGACGAGCAAGGGGGTGTCCGGGTCCTTGGTCGCGGTCAGTAGTGCGCCGGCAAGCTGGTCAAACAGGCGGCCGGGCAGGTCACCCAATTCCCCCAGGAACACGAACTGCCCCAGGGCCTGGGCCGCGCCAGCCTGCACCGCCACCTCTGGATCGTGCTGCATCATCCGGAGGAGGGGTGCCACCAGCGCCGGCGCCTCCGCATCCCACAGGGCGTTGACAGCTGCCAGGCGCACCAGGCCGTCCTGGTCCTGCAGGCCCAGCAGAGCGATGGGAGAAAAGTCCACCACAAAGTTGGTCTGGCATATCTCTGCCAGATGCCGCATCACCTCCCTCCGGCGGTGGAGGTCTATCGTGGGCCAGGTCTCTTCGAGCGCGGCTGCCGAGTCGGCGGGCATGTCTGATAGCTGGCACAGATCGTCGACCGGCAACGGGGAGTCGGTGTCGGGTATTGCCGCCAGCAGCGCTACAAGACTCGATGCCATCGGCCGGCCTCAACTGGCTCCTATCGACCGGGGAATTCTATCAGGGGGTTAACGATGTCCTGCCAGGTGATCACCACCATGAGCAGGAGCAGCACTACCAGGCCCACTGCATGTACCAGAATCTCTCTCTCTGGATCGATCCTGCGCCGAAAGAGCCTCTCCGAGAGCCAGTCTAGTACAACGAACGCCACCCGCCCTCCATCCAGTGCGGGAAGGGGCAGCAGGTTCGTCAGACCCAGGAACATGCTGATCCCGCCCGCCATGTGAAAGACAAAGAACCAGTATCCTTCCATGATGCCCGTCTGCAAGCTGACAGCAATGACCTGCAGGATGCTGTAAATGCCCAGGAGCCGGATATCGCTCAGGTCATCCTCTGGCGGGACAGCGGGTTTCTCATAGCCTCCCCCGACGCGGACCCGGACCGCGCGAGCCAGCCGGCCGGGCACCGCGACCGTCTGCTGGATCACGTCTGCAAAGTCGGTTACGGCCGATCCAAGCGCTTGCAGAATGCCCTGGGTGGCGGGGGGACCGGCCGTCGGGGCCAAACCGATCCCGATGGGACCCTCGATCTCTGGGTTGAAATCCCCCTGCCTGCGCGGGGTGACGGTGATGTTGATACTCTCTCCGTCACGCTCCACCAGTAGCGTGATCTCCTCACCCAGGTGAGAGTGGGTGTAGCTGACCAGCTCGCCGGTCTCGCTGAGTTGGACCTCATCCGCCTGCAGTACCAGGTCGCCCACTTGAAGCCCGCTCGCTTCGGCCGGCGAACCAGGCACGACGTCGGTGACGGAGACCTGGGTGTAGGAGGGAGGTCCAAAGAGGTAGGCGATCCACATCAGCACCAGGGCTGCTGCGATGTTCATCACCGGACCGGCGGCCGAAACTGACAGGCGGGCCTTGCGGGGAGCGCTCATCAGGCCGTCTTCCAGGCGGGCATCCTCCCCGGCCGGCCGGACAAAGGCGGCAAACGGAATGGCGCGGATGGTGTATTCGGTGCCCCCGCGTCGGAACAGAGTCACCAGCTTGGGCCCCAACCCAAAGCCGAACTCCTCGATCGCGATTCCGAATCGCTTGGCGGCCCAAAAGTGCCCCAATTCGTGCAGCACTATCAGGGGCCCCAAGATGAAGAGAAAGGCAACTGCCATCCAAAGAAACATCTGTCTCGCTCGCCGTGTCACAAAGCAGGGGCCCGGAGCCCCTGCAGGTGCCTCTGTATTGGGGGATTATACACTATCGTGGGAGAGACTGCCAGGTGCGCCGATTGTTTGCTGAGGCTCGGGTACAAGGCCCAGCAGCAGGACCAGAGCCAGGAGGGTTGTAACTCCGGCCGCCAGCCCGTTCCAGCCGAGGGGAGTACCGCCCATCTTCACCTGCTCGCCAAAGGTCCACAGCAACGGCGCTACCGGCGCAGCCAGGGCCCGGCCCAGGGAGGCCGCTCCGACGTTCAGGGACATCATCGTGCCCCGAGCCGCGGGAGCCATCTCTGTCGCCAGCGCGATGGTGGTCACTATGGTGAACTCGAAACAGAGAAATAACACAAAGACGAACAGGAGTGCCACCGAGAGGTCACCGCGCAACAGCAACAGAGACAGATAGCCGGCCGCAGTGAGCGCCAGGCCGATTCCTACTGAGCGGCGCTTGCCCAGCCGGTCCGACAGCCCGCCGACGCCCAGCTCGCCGAGTATCTCGGCCGCTCCAATGACGATTGTCGCCAGCCCCAGTCGGCTGGTTGAGAGGCCGAAGCTGTCCTCCATCCAGCGTCCATAGACGACGAAGATCAGCTCGTTGCCCGCCATCACCAGGCAGGTAACCCCCAGTACAGCCGCGGCCGCGCGCTTTCCCAATGCCAGCCTGATAGTGGGCCAGAAGGGGCGCATGGAGCCGCTGCCTGTACCTTCGCCTTTGGGCAGGGCCAGTACCAGCCCTCCCAGAGCAGCCAGCGCCAGAGCCGACAGGACTGCGAAGGAGGATCTCCAGCCCCATCGCGCTATGATCCACCCCATTG
This sequence comes from Ardenticatenales bacterium, assembly GCA_030593075.1. Lineage (GTDB taxonomy): Bacteria > Chloroflexota > Anaerolineae > Promineifilales > UBA4811 > JAUVHW01. The sequence goes on along the minus strand of JAUVHW010000040.1, from coordinate 15,298 downwards.
CCGGAGCGCCCAGGAGGATCGAGCCTCCCCAGGCAAGTTCGGTGATGGCTACGACCCGGCCGCGCCGCCGGTATGGGACTCGGTCTCCGAGGTAGGCCAGAATACTGGGGTCAAAGACCACCTTTGCCAGGCCCAGCAGTACAAAGCCGACGAGGACCACAGGGTAGTGGGCAAGCACTGCTGTCAGGGCGGCGCCGCACGCCAGCGCCAGTAGACCGGCCGCCATCATCCGGCGACGACCGACGGCGTCAGAGTAGGGTCCCGCGAGCGGCCCCAGGAGGCCGACGGCAGACCGGGCTGACACCAGCAGGCCGGCCGTATGCATGGAGATGTTCAGCCCCCGCGCGATGGCTGGCAGAAATGGGTAGACCATCCGGTGGCCGACGTTGAGGACCAGCCGGGCCGCGGTTGCGGCGGCCACCTGAGCTTTCAGCCGGTTTGATGGCGCTGCGGGTTCGCTCACCTAAAGGGCGGCGGCGAATCAAGGAATAGAGACCACCAGGCCTGCCAGGGCGCCTCCGGCGCGGCGAAAGCTGATATGGGCGCCGGCGCGGGTGTGGGCGTGGGCTGTGGCGGGTGAAGCATCGGCACGACGCGTTTCTCCCCCGGCAGGATCATTCCCCCTTCACTCCTCGCATAATCCACCACCGAGTCGTCGCTGTGGACGTAGGTAAGGGTGATCTGTAGCTGGCGGTTGCGCTCTCTCTCGGCCTGCACCAGCGCCGATAGGCTTTGCTCGTGCCTGCTCTGTGACCGTCCGGCCCGCGCCCTGGCGCTCAGGTCCAGCGTCAGAGCCAGGGCGAGAACCGCGCCAATGATCACCAGAGCCTGCGGCAAGCTCAGGAGTCGAGGCTCTTTTTCTGTCTCAAGCGTGCTGGTCACACCCTATGCCCTTTCCGTCTTTGCGGCGATCTCCTCGAGGAGAGCCGCGATCTGGGAAGGTGCAGAATGCGTGCCGGAACCGGGAGCACGATGGGGCGATGGTTTCACCTCCAGCTGGGGGCCAGCCCGCAGAGGGCCAGCGACCCCGCGTGGCTTAACCGGCCACAAGCTGTGCGAGGCGCTCCTTGCTCTTCGCTTCAACCTCCGCGTGGATGCTCCGCCCGTGGGCGTCCATGGTCACCACGGCCGGAAAGTCCTCCACCCGGATCACCCAGAACGCCTCCGGCACGCCAAACTCTTCCTTCTTGAACACGGTGACCACCTCTTTGACGGCGCTGGCAATGAGCGAAGCTGCCCCCCCTATGGCGCTCAGGTACACTGCCTTGTGTTCCCGGTTGGCTTTCAGCGTGTTTGGACCCATCCCTCCCTTGCCAATCACGGCCTTGACGCCAAAGTGCTCGATGACCTCCGGTTCGTATACCTCTTCCCGGATGCTGGTGGTAGGCCCGGCAGCGATGAACCGCCAGGCGCCGTCCTCGTCTTGAGCCACCACTGGCCCGCAGTGGTAGATAGCGCCGCCTTTGAGTATTCCCTTCAGCTCTTCGTAGAGGGACAGCTCCTGAGTAGGCTCGTCCACTTGAATGTAGGTCTCTACCAGGAACTTGTGGGCCGCGTCGCGGGCCGTCGTGAGCACACCGGTCAAGCTCACGTGGTCACCCACGTGCAGGGCGGTGATTTCGTCGTCGGCGATTGGTATTGTGACCCTGTGCATGATCTCTCCTCTCCGCTAGTCGTACGAGACCTGGCCGTCCTCGATCACCATCGTGGCGCGGCGCACCGCCCAGCACATGTAGGCCACCGAGACAAAGTAGCAGGCCGGCAGCCGGTGCTGAGCTGCTGCCCTGACGCCAAGGACCGTGGTTCGCCCGCCGAACCCCATTGGGCCGATGTCCAGTTGGTTGATGTCGTCCAGCAGCTGCCTCTCGAGAGCATCCAGGGCCGGATCCGGGTTGGGCTCGTCCAATGGGAGCAGCAGCATCTGCTTGGCCTTCAGGTACCCGGAGCCCCGGTCACCGCCGAGGGTGACACCCAAGACGCCGGGGGCACAGCCCTTGCCCTGGGCCTGGTAGGCAGCGTCCAGCACGACCTTGCGGACACCCTCCAGGTCGCGGCCGGCCCCCAACGGAGCGTAGGGCAGCTTGTATTGAGCGCTCACGTTCTCGCTGCCTCCCCCTTTGAGTAGCAGTCTGACCTTGATCCGGTCCTCGTCCCACTCGTGGAAGTGCAGTGTTGGGTAATCGACTCCCCGGTTGTTGCCGCTGTTCTTGCCGGTCAGGCTATCCACGGCGTTGGGGCGCAGGTAGGAGCGCTCGGTGGCAACCGCGCAGGCTCTGCCGGCTATCTCACTGATCTCACGGGTCGAAGCACTGCTCGGTAGGTAGACCTCAAAGATGGGCGTGCCGGTGTCCTGGCACACAGGGGTAGACTGCTGTCGGGCCAGCGCCACGTTCTTCAGGATCATATCGAGGGCCCCGGCAGCCGTCGATCCCGGCGTTTCCCGCTCCTGGGCTGCAACCAGCGCTGCCTCTACATCGGCCGGCAGGTCCGTGGCAGCCCGGCGGATGAGTTCAGTCAGATGCTCGGTCAGGTCATTCATGGTGAGTCCTCCTCAGCTCCACTGTTGTCGAGGCGCTGGCCCAGCCTGGCAACGATCTCGCGGGCCGCGGCTGCCATCTCTGGCACTGCATCGTACACGGGCAGGCCTTTGACGTCTGCCTCGACCACGGCCGGAGTGGCGTGCAGCGCGCCAAGCACCGGCAGATCCGGCCCGTGTTCGTTCAGAAAAGCCACGTCCGTTTCGCTTCGCATCTTGTTCCCCACCAGGTAAAGGTCCTTCACACCAATGTCCTGTGCCAGACTGGCAATCTGCGCCGCGGTCCCGAGGCTGCGTTTGCCTGGTTCGGCAACCACAATCATCGCGTCCACCGCGGCGGCGGTGGCTCGCCCCAGGTGTTCTACCCCGGCATACATGTCCATGATGAGAACGTCATCGCGGTAGAGCATCAGGTGAGTGACCAGCGCCTTCAGCATCGCGCTCTCGGGGCAAATGCACCCGCTGCCCCCCAGCTCGACTGCACCCAGTTCCAGCAGTCGTATTCCTCGGTGGCTCACGCTGAAACGGTCTGGCAGATCATCCACTCTGGGGTTGAGCTTGAAATAGCCGCCGGCCGCGCCCGGCCGGGCGCCGGTGCGCTCCAGGATCAGCTCCTCCATCTGGGCAATCGGCGTCAGGTTGGCGGTCAGCTTGGCTGGAAATCCCAGAGCTTCCGCCAGGCAGGGCGATGGGTCGGCGTCGACCGCCAGCACGTTGGCTCCTTGCTCGGCGTAGGTGAAGGCCAGCAGAGCGGACAAGGTGGTCTTGCCCACTCCGCCCTTGCCGGTTACCGCTATCTTTGGCATGTCTTCAGGACTCCCGCGGCAGGCGACGTTTCACCCGATTATTCCCCACAGGTGGGCGGCTCAACTGTGCAGGTTCCGGGCTGCCACGAAAGAGAGGCCTCGTTCCGTCAGCGCCCAGGCCGTTTGGTTGAGCGCCTCGTGTTTGTCCAGGTAGTTGCGCTCCAGGAACGCTTCGTCGCCGGACTCAATCACGTCGCTCTTGTCCCGAAAGTAATCCAGGATGTCCGAGGGGCGCTCCCGGGCGCCGTCAATCTCCGGGTCTCCGCCTTCGTGCTTGGCGGAGATGTTGGGCACGTGATCCGCCAACTCTAGCAGTTCGTCGCGTCGATTGTAGGGTTGGATCACGATGCTCTTAAAGGTCTCGACTATGTGGTGTTCGAACCGCACCACCTTCTCCAGGCTGAGCGCTTTTCTAACCTCGGCCGTGATCTCGATGGTCTGGTTGTTGACCGAGTTGCTCCAGTTAAAGCCGATGAGGGAGGTGGTGCCGTCTTTCCGGCCAAAAAGCCTAGCCCCAATCAAGGTCCAGAGTGCAGCATAGGGGTTGTCGTTCCCCATAAAGACCGAGATCTTGAACTCGTTGTCCACCCCTATCTTGTGGAGCAAGTAGGCCAGCAGCACGGTTCCTGGGTTTATGTTGAGCACCTGCTTGATGCCATAGCTGGTATAGTAGTACAGGAACTCGTCCAGCCACTGCAGGGCGTGTTCGTTGGGCTGGCCGACCCCGCCAAAGTAGCCGGTGATTGTGTCGGGACCTCCCAGGTGAACGTTGGAGCCGTCAGTCCCCTTGGTATCCAGGGTCTCCACGTAGCTGGCCCCGATGATCTGCATGGCGGCCGCCACAGCCAGGATGTCGTGGTCCTCTTCCTGCTCTTTCATCTTGCGCACCCGGATGTAGCGGCCGGGCATCAGCTCCCCGTTCGCTATGGCCTGCCGGGCTTGGGTGATGAGGTAGGGAAAGTACTGCAGCGCGCTGATCTCCAGCGTGACGGCGAAATCGTCGGCAAACGTCGTGCTGTCGGCCTCATCGCCCAGCACCTTGCGCCGGTAGTCAGCGACGCTGATGAACGCGCGCCTGTCCCGCTGTTCCGCCAGCCATTCCAGGTCGGCCAGGTAGGGGGACTCTACTTCCCTCAGGCGCTGGGTCAGGCTGGCCAGATCACGGGCATCGGCCGCTTTCCGGTTGATCTCCTCCGGGGTGCCGTACTTGGCGACCACCGCCAGGAAATCGTTGATCACCCGGCTGTCGGGGTCCAGCAATATGGCGTTCACCTCTGCCAATTGAGCTTCCGAAATCCTCAGCTTTGATCTCAGATCGGTCATGGTAGTGTAACTCCCTTGAAAGCACTATGGAGCCGGCTGCGAATGGTCTCTCCTGCCTAGTGCTTTGTCAACGATGTTTTGACGGGTAGCCTAGCCGGTTGCAGGCGTCATTTCCCAGGATAAACTACAGCCGTCAAATGATGCTTGACAAAGCACCAGTGGGTATCATGGAGTTCAGTAGGCGGCGAGCTCGCGCTGGACATACTTCGCCAGCAACGCCCTCTCGCCGGCCGGGAGAAAAGCAGCGCTGGCGGCATTCAGAACAATCTCCTTCAGATCGCCCAGCGTCAGCCCCAGCTCGTTCACTGCCAACGCGTATTCATCCGTCAGAGTAATGCCACTAACGCTCGGGTCGTCCGTGCCGATGGTGACCGGCAGCCCGAGATCGAGCAGCTGTTTCAGCGGATGTCGATCCGCGCTTCCCACAACACCCGACTGGATGTTGCTGGTGGGGCAGACCTCCAGAGTAATCCCTCGGGCTGCTATCTGCCGGACCGCCTCCAGGTCCTCGACAACCCGCACCCCGTGCCCGATGCGGTCAACGCGCAGGTGCTTGATCGTTTCCTGTATGCTCTCTGGGCCTCTCCATTCACCGGCGTGCGCAGTGATCCCCAGCCCCGCCTTGCGCGCTTGGTGGAACATGGGGCCAAAGGGACGGGCAGAAAAGCCGACCTCATCTCCCGACAGATCCAGCCCGGCAATCATTCCCTGGTACTGCGAGGCAAGCTCAGCGGTTCGCTGGCCTATTGGAATGGGCTCGTGCCGGTTGATGCTCATGATCAGGTTCACGCGAATCCTATGGTCAGCTTCCGCGCGGCGCACCGTTTTGATTACCCACTGGGTGACGTCTTCTAGCTCGAACCGGCCTTCCTGGGCCAGAGCGGAGGGCGTGAAGCGCAGTTCCAGGTACAGGATGTTTTCCGCAGCCGCGTCCGCCACCGCCTCGTAGGCCACGCGCTCGATTATCTCCCGCGTCCGGAAAAAGCTGCGCAGCGCCTCGAACTTGGACAGGAAATGGCGGTAACTGTATGGCTGCTCGGTCATCTGGACGCGCGGGCGTATGGTCTCCAACTCGCTCCCCGGCGTGTCCAGTCCATGCTCCAGCGCAATCTGGGACAGAGTGTCCAGCCGGACAGAGCCTTCCAGATGGCGGTGAAGGTCGATCTTGGGCCACTGGCTCAACACACGGCGCAGGTCAGACATCAGGGTATCGCAATCCTATTCGCGCAGCAGCCATCTCCAGTACAACCACGCCGCGCCCACGCTGGCGCCCAGGCCAAAGCTCAGGGGCACATAATAGGCCAGCAGCGAGAACAGAGCATGGCGGTCGCCAACCAGGCCGGCAATCACCGCCGCCCGCCCTCCGGCCGCCACCGCTACTGAGGCAATGCCCACCCAGAAAAGGCGGTAGAGGGGTCGCATCTTGGTCACGGCGCCCAACCGGGCGCTCAGGCTGGCAAGAACTCCCAACATCAACCCAACTCCTGCCAGCCCCGCCAGGCTCAGGAACCCGGTCAGTGTGGTCATTGGTGCCTCTTGCACATAGCTTTGAACAGCAAGTAGCCATTCGCTGCCAGGGTGCTTCCACCGATCAAGAGTAGCAGATCAGCTGTCTTGTTACCCGCAAGTGACCGAGTCTGCCACCCGTACATCAGCTCGCCACTCAACAGCAGCGCCATCGACACCAGGAACAGGCCGCTACGCGTCGGTTCGCCCGCCGTGCGCTGGTAGAACCGGGCAATCAAGAACAGAATGATCTGCAGGACCGCAGCACAGCTCCCGATCCAGAGTGCGGAGGCCTTGATTGCTGTTGACACCTGACGGCCCTCAACCCTTCTTTACAAAAGCCTTCACAAAGGAGTCGGCCATCTTGCGCGGGCTTCCGCTCATTATGGCCTCCTGTCCCTCGAACCTGGACCGGACCTGTATCCCGTCTGCAGTAATCTCGAACCGGCGTATGTCTTTTGCGTGGTCGGTGCCGCGCACCTTTAGCGCCAGCAGCGCCTTGTGAATGGCGCTGTCCATCTCGACGTAGCGCAGCAGGATGTACGAGTCGGCCAGAAAGGCGAGTTCTTCGTCGACCTGGGATCCAGCCCCCAGCAGCCGGTCGGTTTCCTGGGTGAGGATGGAGGTCACGCCTTCGCGTTTGAGGTTGTTGATGAAACTGGACGCCATGTGCCTCAGTTTGCCCGAATCGGCGGTCAACCGGCGGAAATGACTGATGCTGTCTACCAGGACCCGCTTTGCGTCGATCTCCTGAATGGCGTCCTGCACTAGTCCCCCCGCCTCTTGCAGCTCCGCCAAGGATGCCTCCGGGCTGGTCATCACTGCGCGCAGCTCTCCGCTCTCCTCCAAAGCGGCCAGATCCCAACCGAAGCTGAGCGCGTCTTGATAGTATCGTTCCGGGAACTCCTCAAAGGCGAGAATCAGGCCTGGCTGGTCAAAGAGGGTGATGCCGTTGTAGATGAACTGCAGGCCCAAGACGGTCTTGCCTGTTCCTGGCGCCCCCTCCACCAGGTTCGCGGACTCGGGCAGGAAACCTCCTCCAAGCATGGCATCGAGCCCGTCAATGCCTGTCCTGACTCGGTCCTCTGTCATCTCCACCCACCCATCATCACTAGCGCCTTCTCCGTCTCCGCTTCTTTTGCGAAGGTCTTCCGCTTGCCGCGTGGGCCGTCGGCCGGCGGTTTGCCGAGTCCTTGCGCAGACAGCACTGCTTGTATTTCTTGCCGCTGCCGCAGGGGCACGGATCGTTTCTGCCCACCGTCTGTTTTGCTTTCCGGATAGCTCGCTGCCGGCCGTCTCCCCCCGCATCCAGGTTGGTGACCAGTTGACGGCGGGGCTGCGGCGCCGCCAGCACCCGCAATGCTATCGGCCGGAACAGCTGGTTCACGATGTCCTGCTGGATCTGCTCCAGCAGGGCGCCGTACATCTCATGAGCCTCCTTCTTGAATGCGACGAGTGGGTCCTGCTGGGCATAAGCGCGGAGGCCAATTCCTTCGCGTAGTATGTCGAGGTCTGTGAGGTGGCGGATCCATAGCGTATCCACGGTCCGCACGATAACCGCCCGGTCCCGGCGATGGGTCATCAGTCGACCGATGGCGCTTTGGGCCTGCTCTCGGTCCTCCCGGCCTAGGTTGGCGACTGGTTCGATCTCCAGCCGGGTCCAAATCGAACTGGAAAGTCGGTCCCTCAACTCGCTGTAGAGCAGCGAATAGAGAGCCGGCGGGACCTCTGCTTCCGCCAGCTGATCCAGGCGACGAGTCTGCTTGCGCAGCTCGCGCATGACGTCCTGTCCTATGCGGTCTCTGTTGTGGTCGTAGACCTGGGCGGCTCGAGCCTGGAGCTGGGCCAAGATCTCCTCGCTGCTCATCTTGATCCAGTAGGATGGTCCTGATTCGGGCCCCAGCGGCAACATGGTGCGCGCCGCTTGGGCCAGTCCCTCCAGGTCCCAGTCCTCTGGGAAGCCCTGAGTGTGGAGAGCAACCAGTGCCGCCAACTGGGCGTCGGCCATCTCGAGCAGAATGTCCCTTAGGTCGTCAACTTCCAGCACTCGCCGGCGCTGCTCGTAGATGACCCGCCGCTGCTCGTTGACCACCTCGTCAAACTCCAATACACGCTTGCGGATATCAAAGTTGTAGCCCTCTACTCGGGTCTGCGCCTGCTCAATCGACTTGTCGATCAAGCTGTGCTCAATGGGCATGTCATCCATGCCAACCCGGCTCATCCACCCCTTGAGGCGCTCGCCCCCAAAGCGGCGCATCAGATCGTCTTCCAGCGATAGATAGAAACGGGAGGAGCCAGGGTCGCCTTGCCGGCCGGCGCGCCCGCGCAGCTGATTGTCGATGCGGCGGGCTTCGTGACGCTCGGTGCCGATTACGTGGAGGCCTCCTTGTTCCCAGACTCTCTGCCTGTAGGCGCGGCACTCGGCCTCAGCCTCTGCCCGCGCCTGACTCCACTGTTCTGGCGTTGCCTCGGTTAACTCTATTCCCTCTTTCCGCAGTTTCTCGCGGGCCAGCCCCTCCGGGTTGCCCCCTAGGAGGATGTCTACACCCCGGCCGGCCATGTTGGTGGCAATCGTCACCGCGCCGGGCCGGCCTGCCTGTGCTATGATCACTGCCTCCCGCTCGTGCTGCTTGGCGTTCAGTACCTCGTGCGGAGTTCCTCTGCGCTGGAGCAACCTTGACAGGCGCTCCGAGGTTTCGATGGCAACCGTCCCTACCAGCACCGGCCTGCCCGCCTGCGAGGTGGCGGCGATCTCTTCGACAACCTGGGAGAACTTGACCTCCTCGTCCGCATAGATCAGGTCGGGGTAATCAGTCCGTTTGAAATACGGACCGCTCCCGTCCGCCGCCTGGTACGTCACCACCTCCACCCCTTCCTGATTCTCCTTTACGGTGGTAAGCTCTCCAATCTTGGCCCGGTACTCGACGTTGGTGGGCAGCACAGTAACGTCCAGCGAGTAGATCTCTCCGAACTCCTCCGCCTCGGTTGCCGCCGTTCCCGTCATCCCGGCGAGTTTTTCGTACATCCGGAAAAAGTTCTGATAGGTAATGGTGGCGTGTGTCAGGTTCTCCCGCTGGATGGTGACCCCCTCTTTGGCCTCTATTGCCTGGTGCAGCCCTTCCGAGTAGCGCCGGCCGTACATCAGCCGGCCGGTGAACTCGTCTACTATGATGATTTCGCCGTTCTGGATGACATAGTTCTTGTCCTGCTCGAAGGCCACCTTGGCCCGGAGCGCGTTGTCCAGGTAGGGCAGCATTTCGGCATGTTCCGGACCATAGAGGCTGTCGATTCCGAGTGCGGACTGAATGCGGTCAATCCCTATTTCGCTAAGGTAGACGTTCCGGGTCCGGAGTTCGTAGACATAGTCGCCGTCCGGATTCCCGGCTTCCACGCTGGCCTCGCTGCTGGGCCTCAACCCCCGAACCAGCTGTGAGAACTGGCGATAGTACGGCGAGGCCTGGTCGGATGGGCCGGAGATTATGAGAGGAGTTCGAGCTTCGTCGATCAGGATGTTGTCGATCTCGTCCACGATAGCATAGTGCAGCTCGCGCTGCACGCACGCGGCGGGGTCATACACCATGTTGTCCCGCAAGTAGTCAAAGCCGAACTCGTGGTTGGTGCCGTAGGTGACGTGGGCCTGGTATGCTTCTTGTCTGGTACACGGACACAGGTTCTGGTAGCGATCGTCCTCAGAGGTGTAGGTGGGATCAAACAGGAAGGAACCTCCGGCCGCGGGCGACCGCGCCGATTGGATCACGCCCACTGTCAGGCCCAGCAGGTGGTATATGGGCCCCATCCACTGGGCGCCTACCTTGGAGAGGTAATCGTTGGGCGTCACCAGGTGAGCGCCCTTGAGCGAGAGGGCGTTGAGATACAGGGGCAGGGTGGCGACCAGTGTCTTTCCTTCTCCGGTCTTCATCTCCACTATCGTTCCCACGTGAAGAATCAGCCCGCCCACAAGCTGCACGTCATAGTGCCGCAGGCCGATGGTGCGCCGGCTGGCTTCACGGACGGCCGCGAAAGCGTCGGGCAAGATGTCGTCCAGAGTTTCCCCAGCAGCCAGGCGCTCCAGGAACTGGTCTGTCTTGGCTGCCAGTTCCCCGTCCGACAATGCCTCAAGCTGGGGCTCCAGGGCGTTGACAGTCTCAACGATCGGCATCATCCGACGGATCTCACGATCGTCGGCATCAAATACCCGGCCCAGCAGTCCCTTCAGCGTTGCCACAATGTCACCCGAGAAACGAGAGCACGAGCGCCGAACCGCAATGCGCAGTCAGTGTTCGGCACTCGGTCAGTTCGATTATTCGTCCCAATCCAATGGCGCTCTGGTGCACGCCGCACCGTACAACTACTCGTCGAAAAGCTCTCCAACGCTGCGTCCCTGGTGCGCCCGGCTTATGACCTCGCCCAGGAGCGGCGCCACGGGCAGGATGGTCAGGTTGGGCAGGGCTTTTCCATTCGGAATGGAGACGGTATCGGTGGTCACGATCTCCTTGATGGGCAGCTTGGACAACCGTTCCACTGCCGGGTCCGACAAGATCGCGTGGGTGAAGCTCAGATAGATGTCCTTTGCACCGTCCTTCTTTGCCGTCTCTACTCCCTGCACCACGGACCCGGCCGTGTCCACCTCGTCATCTACCATGATTACGTTCTTGCCGCTCACGTGTCCGATAATCGTCAGGGCCTCCGGCTGCTCGTCTCGGCCGCGCTTCTTCTCCACAAACGCCAGGGGGACGTTCAGTTTCTCCGCAAAGTTTCGGCCCCGTTTGGCAAAGCCCAGGTCTGTCGTTAGAACGACCGTATTCTCTAGTTGCTTCTCCAGGAAATAGTCGCTCAGGATGTGGAAAGCGGTCAGCGCATCGCCGGGGATCTTGAAAAAGCCCTGTATCTGCCCCGCGTGCAGGTCAATAGTCATCCAACGGTCCGCGCCTGCCACCTCGATCATGTCCGCCAGCACCCGCGCCGATATGGCCACGCGCGGCTGGTCCTTCTTGTCGGAGCGGCTGTAGGCCAGGTAGGGGATGACGGCCGTCACCCGCCCGGCCGAGTCCCGCTTCAGGCAGTCTATGAGAATCAGGAGTTCCATGATGTTCCGGTGCACCGGCCGGGAAGTAGTCTGTATGATGTACACGTCCTGTCCCCGGGCGCTGCCATGCAGGCGTACAAAGAGGTTCTCGTTGGGGTACTGAATGATGTCACGGCCGCTGAGCGGAATCTTTAGGTACTTGCTTATGTTGCGCGCCAGTTCAGGGCAGCCGGTTCCCGCAACAAGCTGGATCTGCCAGCTAAAGCTGGTCTGCTTCCATTTCGACACTCCCTACCTCCGGGTTCGTAGGCTCAAGATCAAGGTGCCGCTTCCATCAAATCAAAGATGCTTGCCGTCGCGTCTAACGACCAGACCCGACCAGTTTCGATGTTCAAGACCTACCGGCGCACCTCCGGCTTCTCTGCCTCCAGGGCATGGGCCCTGTGCGGCCGTGGCCCAGTCTCTCCCTCCGCTGCAGCGATTGTCATTATGCGGTCCACGGCCGAATAGGGGTCCATCTCTCGCGCCACCACCTGGCTCAGTATGGCATCAAGCTCGATCGTCGGGATTCTTGCTAGCAAGTCGTTCAGCAGAGTGTCCCGCAGCATGCTCTCGAATTCGGCCTCGATGCGGGCTGCCTCGCGTATCTGGAACTCACCCGACTGGTGCAGATGCGCGCGATGCGACTGGATGGCAGCCACAACCTCGGCGATTCCTTCTCCGCTGATGCTCACGGTCTGTAAGATTGGCGCCTCCCAGCCTGGGGGCTCAGCGGCCTGTCCCACCCTGTTGGCTCTCATCAGGCGGCCGTGGTGCCGGTAGGGACCGTTGTTGTCCCTGCCGAGCCGCTGCATCATCTGCAGTGCCCTGACGGTGTTCTCTGCGCCGGGAAGATCTGCCTTGTTGACCACAAAGATATCGGCAATCTCTAGGATTCCGGCCTTGATGGCCTGGATGTCGTCTCCCATCCCCGGCGCCTGGATCACCAGGGTGGTATGCGAAGCCTTGGCGATGTCCACCTCGGCCTGGCCGGCGCCCACTGTCTCTACCAGGATGACCTCAAAGCCGGCCGCGTCCAACAGCTTAACCGCGTCGCCGGTGGCCCGCGCCAGCCCGCCGAGACTCCCCCGCGAGGCCATGCTGCGGATAAAGATACCCTCGTCGCCCGCCAGGTCCCGCATCCGAATCCTGTCACCCAGCAACGCTCCCCCCGAGAAGGGGCTGGTAGGGTCAACAGCCACGATTCCCACCATGCGCCCCTCCCGGCGGAGTTGCTTGGCGAGCTCGTTGACCAGCGTGCTCTTGCCGCATCCCGGAGCGCCCGTGACCCCTACGATGTGCCCCCGGCCGGTGCGGGAATAGAGGGCCGCCATGACCGGGAGCGCGGACGGGTTCTCGTTCTCAATCCGAGTGATCAACCGGGCCAACGCGCGCCGGTCCCCTTCCAGAACCAGTTCAGCCAGGCGAGAAGCTTCCGTAACCACTACCGCTCGCTTGACACTGCCTGGCGGATAGCCTCTGCGATCACTTTGGTATTGGCGCCGGGGCCAAACACCTCTTGCACGCCCATCTGCTTCAGAACTCGAATGTCCTCATCCGGGACAATCCCGCCCAGAAAGACCTTGACGTCCGCCATACCGCCCGACTTGAGCAGTTCCAGCAGCCGCGGGACCTGTGCCATGTGGGCGCCAGAAAGGATGCTCAGGCCTATCACGTCCACGTCCTCCTGCATGGCCGCCTCGCAGATCATCTCCGGCGTCTGGCGCAGCCCGGTATAGATGACCTCCATGCCCGCGTCGCGCAAGGCACGGGCCACGACCTTGGCGCCCCGGTCGTGCCCGTCCAGCCCTGGCTTGGCTATCAGGACCCGGATCTTCCTCTCGGACATGGTTTGCTCCTTTGGTCGAGGACCAGTGGATACCCTGATTCTCTTCTCCGCGCACTGCCGCTGGTTGCGTGCCCATCTTCTCACATTATACCGGAATCCGGCCGCCGGTGCATTTCAGCGGTTTCCCCCGGTTCCGAGCAGCGCTCGGCCCGAGCCCTGCGCGGACTCCAATGCCCTGGGTATCGGGCGAGGCGCCCCGGCCGGTGCACCACAGCCTCATTTGGGTGGCTGACAGAACATCGTCTCCCCACCAGGACCCCGCAGCCAGAGTTTCCGGCCAGGCCCCTGGCTCGCCGGCCTGAGTGGCGATGTAGGCCGGGTACTCGGTGCATACCAGGCCGCAGAAAGCAGCCATGCGATCCATCTTCCGCCTCCTCCGTTCTGTGCTAGCCAACCCATCCCTGGCAGTAGCTGAGCAAGAGAGGGTGCCAGCGAGGATATGTTAGCACACCACTCGGTTCGCGCAAGGTGCGGGGGGCCTGGCGTGCGCTGCGCGGCGATTCACAGTCGCGTCCAAAAAAAAAGGTGCGACGCATTTGCCGAGTCGCACCTCTCTGACCGATTTTGGTCTTTCAAGCCAAGAGCTCGACCTCCTGTGCCTGCGGTCCCTTCTCACCGTCGACGACCGTGAACTCCACGCGCTGTCCGTCATCCAATGAGCGATAGCCCTCACCGCGAATGAACCGGTAGTGGACAAAAGCGTCTCCTCCCGCATCGCGCTGGATAAAGCCATAGCCCTTGGCGGTGTTGAACCACTTGACGACGCCAGTCTCGCGCTCTTCCATCAACCCTTTACCTCCTTAACTGCAGAGCGACCTGTACAACGGGCGAAATCTAACATGACTTGCTGCGGCTGTCAAATGGCGCAGGGCAGCTGCGCCGGACCCAGCTGACGGACCAGGCTCCCTTCCACCTGGCCGGCATCCCGGCCATTCTGGTTGCCTGGCGTGGGGCCAGCGAGGGCAGCTGGCCCGACGAGATCGCCCATCCGGTGGAGCCCTACCGGCTGGGGGTGACCGGCCGGATGGTGACCCTGGCGCCAATGACGCTTGCCCGGTAGACAAGGCCACCGGGGCTACGATGCCGCCTCTCCGCCGGCGGCTACGTCGCCGCGTCAGCAAGACCCTGTCACGAGTGGGTCCCAGGCCGGGCCGCGTGGCCGACTACTTGGGCCGACGGCATGCGTGCTTGCAGTTGCGCGGGGCCTGGCGCTGGCAGCTCGGGGCGGGTGGGTGGGTGAGAGGTCTTGCTAAGTCCCCGGCACCTGCGCCCGCAGTGACTTTCCATCGTCGGAGGGAACACACACAAAACCCTGCTCTGAGAAGTGACGGTCGAAGACGAAGGCTAGCCTGATACCCAGGCGGCGCATGGTCTCGAAGCTGATACAGTCCACCAGACTGAGTTCTCGGCTAGATGCAGTGAGAAGAGCCGTGACGCCGATTCCGTGCTGCTCCCCAGTCACCCACTGAATGCGCAACATTGGAACCACGTCTTCCTGAAGGGCTCTCGCCGCGTTCATTCCCAGCCGATGTTGCACCAGGGCGAATGTCTCCAGCAGCACATAGTTGGTGGACACCATCTCTGTTTCTTGGCTGATCAGGTCCCCCCATGTCTGCCTGGCTGGCTCATGGCTCTGATCGTCAGCGTCCAGGACAGCCAAGAGGGCTGAGGTATCCACAAACACACTCATTCTTGGTAGGCCTCCGCCAGGTACTCATCGTGTCTTGTCGAGATGTCTCTCTTTCCAGAATGGAAGCGACCCGCGACAGCGATCGCACGCCGGCGTCTTTCGGCCGGGTCAGCACCAACGGCCGTTCTCAGCAGTTCATCCACACTCTGACGAATCAACTCTGCCACGGATGTGCGACGGGCCAACGCCAGAGCTTTTACCGCTCGTGCTTGCTCTTCGGTCAACTGGATTTGTGTGCGAATCATGTCGCTGCCTCCCTCCGATCCAATCGCTTGGCGTAATGATTACATTGGTGCCATCATGATATCGCAAGGACTGCAAGCTGTCAATGCCGGCGGTGGATATGGGGGAACACTCGCCGCTCGGACCGTCCACTAGTCCGTGTCGTGCGAGAGTGGACCGCGTGAGTCGCCGCGCCAGGCCTCGTCAGGTTTCCGACAATGCGCAGCGCGCAGACTCTCATAATCCTACGTCGTCGGGGTCGGGGGCTTTGGATACGGGATTCCGTCTTGCGCAACTCGCG
>JAUVHW010000265.1 GCA_030593075.1 Ardenticatenales bacterium | reverse complement strand
GGCTCCAGAGGTCTTCCGCAGAACCTTCGGTGTGGCCGAGGGCTATCTGGATCTGTCCGTGTTGGACAGCACCGACCCCGGAGCCATCCTGGCCCACGCGGAAGACGTCGATCCGACGCGCACCCTCTTCATCGTCGCCACCAAGTCGGGCACCACGGTGGAGACCTTGTCCTTGTTCAAGTTCTTCTACAGCCGTGTGGCAGGTGCCGTCGGTCCCCAGCGGACAGGTGAGCACTTTGTGGCCATCACTGATCCCGGCAGCCCACTGGCAGACCTGGCCAGCCAGCACACATTTCGCGCTACGTTCCTCAACGATCCAAACATCGGCGGGCGCTACTCGGCTCTTTCTTACTTCGGGCTTGTGCCCGCGGCGCTCGTGGGAGTAGACGTCCCTCGCCTCCTGGACCGCGCCCTGACGAGCGTCACTGCCTGCGAGGGATGCGTGGCAGTGGAAGACAATCCTGGCGCCTGGCTGGGCGCGATACTTGGGGAGTTGGCGAAAGCAGGGCGGGACAAGCTTACGCTCGTCGCCTCACCGGCCATCGCCAGCTTCGGCAACTGGGTGGAACAACTCATCGCCGAGAGCACCGGCAAGGAGGAGCAAGGCATCCTGCCGGTGGTGGGAGAGCCACTGGGGCCGCCAGGGGTCTATGGGGACGACCGTCTCTTCGTCCACCTTCGGCTACAAGATGACGACAGCGACGACGCCGCACTGGCCGCTCTGGAGGAAGCTGGCTATCCAGTGGTGCGGCTGCACCTCCACGCCCCCTACGATCTGGGTGGACAGTTCTTCTTCTGGGAGATGGCTACCGCGGTGGCTGGACATCGTCTGGACATCAATCCCTTCGACCAGCCCAACGTCGAGGCATCGAAGGCCCTGACTCGCGAGATGGTCGCCGAGTACACCGCAAGAGGCATACTCCCCAGCGGCGAATTGTCACCGCTCACTGCCGAGGCCCTGAACGAATTCCTCAACCAGGCCCAGCCCCAAGACTATGTGACCCTGCAGGCATACGTCCAACCCAGCGGTGAGACCGACGCGGCGCTACTGGCCCTGCGAGCGCGTCTACGCGATCGGCATCGACTGGCGACAACGGTCGGATATGGTCCACGCTACTTGCACTCGACCGGCCAACTGCACAAAGGCGACGGGGGCCATGGCCTCTTCATCCAGTTCACGGCCGACGACGAACAGGATATACCCATTCCCGAAGAAGCAGGGGCTTCGGATTCGCCCATCACCTTCGGCGTGCTCAAGGCAGCTCAAGCCCTGGGGGACCACCAGGCGTTGCTGAACGCTGGTCGGCGCGTGATCCGGTTCCATCTCGGCGCGGACGTTATCGGTGGGTTGAGAAAACTGAGCGAGATGCTCTCATGAGTGTCCAATACTGGTACATGCTGCCTCTTGCGATCATTATCAGCGCTATTGCCACCGGATCAGGTGTCGGTGGTGCCACCTTCTTTGCGCCGCTCTTCATCCTTGCCTTGGGGCTCCAGCCCGAGGTCGCCATCGGCACAGCCTTGATAACGGAGGTCTTCGGCTTCACCAGTGGCCTGTATGCATATGCCCGCAAGCGCCTGATCGATTACCA
The DNA here is from genome assembly GCA_030593075.1 of Ardenticatenales bacterium. GTDB lineage: Bacteria > Chloroflexota > Anaerolineae > Promineifilales > UBA4811 > JAUVHW01. The sequence continues at coordinate 3,056 of JAUVHW010000265.1, read as the reverse complement.
GCTGGGCACCAGCATGCTGGTTACCACCGTTCCCATGGCCGTGCTGGGCGCGTGGCTCGTCCAGTTCATCGAGCCAGATATCGTCAAGGCCATCCTAGGGGTTGGGCTCTTTGCTGTGGCGGCCAACGCCCTCCGTGCTCCAGCGCGGAAGGCCGTCGCCCGGATGGACGCGGCTATACTCCAGGAGTACGGCGGCAGAAAAGGCGAGACCTGCCTGGTCACTGCCGAGGGCCAGGAGATATGCTATACTGTGTGCAACCGAACCGAAGGCCGCCTGGTCGCCGCTGTGGGCGCACTGTTCAAGGGGATGATAGGCACCGGCCTGGGTGAAATCGACGAACACTTCTTCCTCGAGCGCTGCCACGTGCCCAGCAGAGTCTCAGTGGCAACCGGTGTCTTTGTGGTTTTGTTCACCACTCTGTCCGCATCGGCTGGGCATTTGGTAAGGTTCGCCCTCACGGGTGGTCCGGAGTTGGGAACTGCGCTAAGCCTTGTCATCTTCGCCATCCCGGGAGTGATCCTGGGGGGACAACTGGGGCCGTGGTTTATCAACCGCTTTCCCCAGCGCGCTCTGTCGCGGGCGCTACAGATTCTGCTCCTGCTGGTCGCGGCCTTGACGTTATTGGAGGCTCTCCTTTGATCCGAGCTATGAGCTTCCACATGGACGGGACCCTGGTGCAAACGGAGAAGCTCAAGGCCCTTTCCTACGCCCTCGCCGTCACCGAACTATGTGGCAACAAGATCAGAGAACCCGAAGTGATAGACGCGTTCAGAGATGCGGCGGGCCGGTCGCGCCGAGACGTGGCCACGCCCCCTACCCGTCAGGCGATCCACTCCGACCGGCTTGTAGATGAACCCTGGATTGTGGACAATCCGACCACCCTCACCACGGTCGTGGAACAGCTGATAACGGAGAGAAAAGCGGACTGAGCAAGCAAGCACTGTGAGTACAGACACCGCACGACTCAAGCAACAGGCTGCCTGGCGTGCTGTCGAATTCGTGGAATCGAGGATGGTCGTGGGCCTCGGCCACGGCAGCACGGCTATTCTTGCTGTGCGCCGCATCGCTCAACTCCTCCACGACGGCCAGTTGGTGGACATCCTCGGGGTCCCATGTTCCCTTGAAGTCGAGGAGGAGGCGCGACGGCTGGGAATCCCCCTGACCACCCTTGAGGAACATCCAGTAGTTGACCTAACGATTGACGGCGCCGACGAGGTCGATCCCAAGCTGGACCTGATCAAGGGTGGAGGCGGAGCCCTGTTGCGTGAGAAGATCGTAGCGCAAGCCAGCCAGCGGGAGATGATTGTGGTGGACAAATCGAAACTGTCCCCCGCGCTGGGCACGCGCTGGGCGCTGCCGGTGGAAGTGGCCCCCTTCGGTTGGCGCTCTCAGCAAGCTTACATACAATCCCTGGGCGCGAGCGTGGTCCTGCGCGAGAGCAGTGACGGCGCTCCTTTCAGAACTGACCAGGGCAACCTGCTCCTAGATTGCAGCTTTGGCCCGATCTCAGAGCCGATTCGTTTGGCGACTAAGTTGAGCCAGCGCGCCGGCGTGGTCGAACACGGTCTGTTCCTGGGACTGGCGACGGACGTGATCGTCGCCACCGACCAGGCGATTCGCCATCTCAAGAGAGGAAGAAGTTATGATTGTGATTGAACCTTCCATTCTATCAGCTGATTTCACCCGCCTCGGGGAGCAGGCACGGGAGGCGGAAGCCGCCGGGGTCGAGGGGCTGCAGATCGACGTGATGGACGGGCGCTTTGTGCCCAACATCACCTTTGGGCCGGGTGTCGTCCGTGCGCTGCGCCCGCTGGTGGGCCTGACACTCGACGTACACCTGATGATCGTCGAGCCGGAGCGCTACCTGGCCGACTTCGCAGAGGCTGGCGCAGACCGCCTTGTGGTACACCAAGAGGCCTGCCTGCATCTCCACCGCGTTCTGCAATCCATCCACGAACTTGGCGTTCAGGCAGCTGTGGCTATCAACCCGGGCACTTCCCCGTTGGTTCTGGAAGAGGTGCTGGACCTCACCGACGTGATCCACGTGATGACGGTCAATCCGGGGTTTGGAGGGCAAGATTTCATCCACAGCCAGGTGGAGAAGATCCGTGGCCTGCGGCAAATGCTTGACGAACGTGGGCAAGACATACCGATCGCCGTGGATGGCGGAATAGACTCAACAACCGCGCCCCTGGTGGCGAGGGCTGGTGCCACAGTGCTAGTGGCCGGCTCCAGTATCTACAACAGCAAGGCATCGGTGGCCGAGAACGTCGCCGCGCTGCGCGCAAGTGTGACTTAGAAACAAGGAGCAGGGCGATGGAACTGGGAATGATCGGCTTGGGAAAAATGGGCGCCAAAATGACCAAGCGTCTGCTAAGAGGCGACCATCGCCTCGTTGTTTACGATCACAGTCCGGAGCCGGTCCAGGCCGCAGCAGCAGCCGGGGCAATACCCTCGGACTCCATGCCCGACCTGGTGGCCAAGTTGACCGCTCCACGTGCCGTCTGGGTCATGGTGCCCGCTGGCGACCCCACTGAAGGAATCGTCAACGCCTTGGCAGATGTCCTCGCGCCGGAAGACACTGTGATTGACGGGGGCAACAGCAACTACAAGGATTCCGTGCGTCGCGCTGCAGCGCTCATGGAGCGGGGGATGCACTTTGTGGACGTGGGCACCAGCGGCGGCGTCTGGGGCCTCACCGAGGGTTACAGTATGATGGTGGGCGGCGACAAGGAGATAGTAGATCGTCTGCAGCCCATCTTCGAGACGCTAGCGCCTGCGCCGGACAAGGGATGGGGGCACGTAGGCCCCAGTGGCGCCGGCCACTTTGTCAAGATGGTCCATAACGGTATCGAATACGGCCTGATGCAGGCCTACGCCGAGGGCTTTGAGATTCTAAGGACCAAAGACGCTTTCGACCTGGATTTGCACCAGGTTGCGGAGATCTGGCGATATGGCAGCGTGGTCCGCTCCTGGCTCCTCGACCTGACGGCCCTAGCGCTCAAGGAAGATCAAGACCTGAGCGACATCAAAGGCTGGGTGGCCGACTCAGGTG
>JAUVHW010000285.1 GCA_030593075.1 Ardenticatenales bacterium | reverse complement strand
ACCGGCTAGGGTCATCCGGCCGGCGAATGAGCAGCGGCGCCTCGTAGACGTACCCCCCGTCGGGCCATTCGAGCCGGCCGGCGATAGTGCCCCACCCCGGAAACGGCCTTATCCACAACTCCGGGTTGCGGGTAGCTCCGTAGTTGTTCTCACCCACCCGGACTTCAAAGTGCAGGTGCGCTCCCCCTTGAGCCACACCAGTGCCTCCCACCGAGCCAACCAGGTCCCCGGCGGCTACCGTCTGCCCTTCCGTGACCAGCACCTCCGACAGGTGCCCATACAGCGTGTAGAGGTACTGGCCCTGGTATAACCGCTCGTGCCGAATGATCACCAGGTTGCCGTAATAGTCCTTCCGCAGGCCGAACTGCACTTGTGAATCGGAGCCGGCCGTCACCACAGTTCCGGCACCGGCCGCCAGGACCGGGACGCCTGCCGGATTGTAGAACTCTACGCCGTGGTGAATGGGCAAGGTCCCCCCTTGAGTTGAGCCGTAGGGGTAGATTCGATCGGTCCAGTTGGTATAGTCCGGAGGAATGGGCCGTTCCAGCCAGTAATGGTCCCACTCGCTTCCGGCCGGCGGATTCGGCTGCGGGGGAGTGAACGTAGGCGCTGGTGTAGTGCTCACCGTGGACCCGGGCGCGGCCGCAGTGCCGGAGCTGGTAGAGGTGGGAGAAGGAGTAGAGGATGGAACGGCGGTGGGCGTAAGCATTGGAGTCTCGACCGGCGACCGGCTCTCAATGGGCGTCGCCGTCAGCAAATCAGCTGGCTCGACCGCCATGGCGGCCCCCGCAGTTGTCTCCACAGCTGGAACGGGCGTTTTGGTGGGCGTAGACGTGCTGGTGGGCTGATCTTCGAAGCGCAGCCCGGTCCACGCTACCACCATCAAAAAACCCGCCAGCGCCAGCGCCAGGGGCAGGCGCCAGCCCCCGTGGCGCGCGGGAGTCACTTCATTCGCTCCGAAAGCCGCCGCGCTCCCTGACCAGGGTCTCGATTCGGGAAACTGCGGCGCCCGCCTCGGTCCGCAGAGTCGCCACCTCCGCACGCCACCGCTCGGCCAAGGCAGTGTCGCGCAGGCCGGCCGCGTTGACCAGTACATTCAGCGCAGCGCCTTCCAGGGCTGCTCGCGCCATCTGGGCACCCACCCCGGCATCGGTCATGGCGTTGGCGTTGGCAAGCCGCGCCAGGGTCTCCAGCAGGCTGAGCAGCTCAAGAGAAGTGCGCGCCACCTGCAGAGGAACCTCTCCGGCGCGCACCGTCGCCGACTCTACTGCCCCTAGTCGCGCCTTGCGTGCCTCTACGCTGTCCTTGGGCATCTTGAATGCGGCCATCACTGCCTGGTAGGCGGCCGAGTCCTCGGTTACGCTGGAGGTAAGCGCTGCTCGATGGCCGTCTAATTGGGCAGTTAGCTCCTTCATTTGGTCTTCCACAGCCGCGTACTTTTTCCGGCCGATGGTCAAGCGAGCGACCATCGCACCCAGCGCACTGGCGAGCGCTCCAGCCAACGCCGCAACCGACCCTCCGCCCGGCGTCGCCGTACCGCCGGCAACGGCGTCCAAGAACGGGCCCAGGCCGGCTGCGGCAGGCTCTTCCTTGACAGGCGGCGCCTGTCGAGGAAGAGTTCGCACATGGTGTTCCAGAATCTGCTCCGGATCGAACCCGTGCAACTGGAGGTACCATTGCGCCGACTGAACCAGCGCTGCCTCGGGGACCAAGCCGACCACCTCTGTGTGAGTGATAGCTTGCCCATAGCGCTCCGCCTCGCTCCGGATCATCTCCAACACCCGGAAGATGGGCGTCTTCTCAAAATTAGTCAGGTTCATGCTGACCTGTGCCTGCCCCTCCACCAGCAGCCCCAGCGCCTTGACGTAGCGCAGTCCGCCGCCGATGTGGCGGATGCTGCGGGCGATGCGTTGTGCCACCTCTACGTCAGACGTGTTGAGATACGCATTGAACGCAATGAGAAACGGCCGCGCGCCGATCACGGTTGCACCGCTGCCCTTTGGCTCGGCCGGCCCGTAATCCGGCCTCCGGTCGGGGTTGGTAGCCACCTCTGCCTTCCACTGCTCGTACTCGCCCCGGCGCACCGAGGCCAGGTTGACCCGATCCGGACAGCTGGCGGCCGCCTCGTAGAGGTAGACCGGCTGGCCCAACTCTTCTCCCACCCTCTTCCCCAGCTGGCGGGCCAGATCCGCACACTCATCCAGCGAGATTCCCCGCACCGGCACAAACGGCACCACGTCGGCCGCGCCGATTCGCGGGTGCTCCCCCTGGTGCTCGTCCATATTGATCCGTTTGCAGGCTACGGCAATGCTCCGGAACGCCGCTTCACTCACCGCCTGCGGCGGACCAACAAGGGTAACGACGGTTCGGTTGTGACTCGTGTCCGAACTGACGCTCAGGACCTGCACTCCGGAAACGCCCCGGGCAGCGCGAACGATCACCTCGATTACCTCGGACCGCCGGCCCTCGCTAAAGTTGGGAACGCACTCTACGATCGCGGACATGCCACTCTCCATAACCCACCGGCCGGTGCTGGAGCCGACATTATACATACAACGACCCCTTTCTCCAACATTGCTGCCGGCAGGCGATCTGATAGAATCGTCCCATGGAGCCGCTGCCCCGCTCATTCTACCAGCGGGACACCCAGCTGGTCGCCCGGGCTCTGTTGGGTGCCTGGCTGGTGCGCACCCTCCCAGGGCCCGACCGGCCCCGATTGGTCGGCCGGATAATAGAGACGGAAGCGTACTTTGGCCCGGCGGACGGCGCTTCCCACGCCCGGAGCGGCCCGACACCCAGAGCCAAGATCATGTTCGGCCCAGTGGGGCATGCCTACATCTACTTCACCTATGGAATGCACTGGATGCTCAACGTGGTGGCGCGCCGCAACCATCCGGCCGGAGCGGTGTTGCTACGAGCAGTGGAGCCATTGCAGGGAATCGAGGGCATGCGCCAGCGACGGAATGATCGGGCAGACAGGGAGCTGACCAATGGTCCGGCCAAGCTCTGCCAGGCGCTTGCGGTCACCGGCGAGCTGAATGGAGTGGATCTGTGCGACCCCGACGGCCCCCTCTACATCGCGCCGGGGCCGGAGGTGCCAGAGTCAGGGGTGGCAACCGGACCGCGCATCGGCATCCGGAACGTGCAGGAGCCATGGCAGAGCCGTCCGCTGCGCTACTGGATAGAGGGCAATCGCTTCGTCTCGCGCTGATTGCGCCGACCAGGGCAGACTGTGCCATCTGGAAGCGACCAGGTTCCGCAGAGCGCAACGAATGGCCCTCACCCGCTGCTGGAGGCGACCGCAGAGCCAGAGGGGGCACCTGGCTAAGCGAGAAGGGACAATTGGATGTGGCAAAGGAGGCTAGCATGGGAATGTTGACCGGCAAGACAGCGCTCGTCTTTGGGGTGGCAAACAAGTACTCGTTGGCCTGGGGCATTGCCCAGGCCCTGGCCTCGGAAGGCGCCGAGGTCGGCTTTAGCTATGCAATCGAGAGGCTGGAGCGACGCGTGAGGCCCTTGGCGGAGAGCGTCGGCTCTCGCTTTGTTGAGCGCTGCGACGTGACCAGCGACGAGGAGATAGCACAGGTCTTTGCCAGGGCGGCCGAGACCTACGAGAAGATAGACATCCTGGTACACGCTATCGCCTACGCCGAGCGGGAGGACCTGGAAGGGCTATACTTGGATACGTCTCGGGCCGGGTTTCAGACCGCCATGGACATCAGCGTCTACTCGCTGGTGGCGCTGGCCCGGGCCGCCCGGCCGCTCATGAGCAACGGTGGCTCGGTCGTCACCCTTACCTACTATGCTGCAGAGAAGGTGGTGCCCAAGTACAACGTGATGGCAATCGCCAAAGCAGCGCTGGAAGCCAGCGTCCGCTACCTGGCGGCCGAGTTGGGCCCGGAAGGGATTCGCGTCAACGCCATCAGCGCCGGACCAATCAAGACCCTCTCATCCGCAGCCTTTGCCGGCCTCAGAGACATGCTCCGCTACGTTGGAGAGCGCGCGCCGTTGCGCCGCAACATCACTCAGGAGGAGGTCAGCAAGACCGCGCTCTACCTGCTCAGCGACTTGAGCAGCGGCGTCACGGGCGAAACGATCTACGTGGATAGCGGATACCATATCCTGGGCATGCCGGAGCCGCCGGAAAAGACCACGTGAGCGTCAACAGCCAGGAGATCCAGTTTCAAACCCGAGGGGACGCCCACATGCAGGATATCACCCGGCAGGTGGCAGAGGCGGCAGGCGCCAGCGGGCTGACGAATGGAACGGTCACCATCTTTTGCCCCTCCTCTACCAGCGGACTGACGACTATCGAGTTCGAATCCGGCGCTCTGGCAGACCTAGGTCGAGTCTTTGACGAGATC
>JAUVHW010000011.1 GCA_030593075.1 Ardenticatenales bacterium | reverse complement strand
AGGCCTACGGCGAGACCGAGTGCCTCAAGGGTTCGCTGGGCATCTTTCCGGCTACCGAGCTGATGACGCTCTCGCTCGCCCACGCCGGCCGCCTGACCAAGTTCGGAGCCTAGTAGGCAACGTACCCTGCCTGTGGTTGGCGGCGCCTTGCGCGCCCCAATCACGCAGGGCCAGGGTAGCGGGCAGGACGAGCCAGCCGGATGGGTGCTCGGTCCCTCCGGCTATGGATAGATGCGGTTGAGCATCCGCGGGTAGGGACTAGTCTCGCGGATGTGCCTTGTGCCGGTTATCCAGGCCACCGTCCGCTCCACCCCCAGCCCAAAGCCAGAGTGCGGCACGCTGCCGAACTTGCGCAGGTCAACGTACCAGGTGAATGCCTCCGGGGGCAGATCGTGCTCCCGGATGCGCTGTTCCAGCAGCGCGGGGTCGCTGATTCGCTCGCTGCCGCCAATGATCTCCCCAAAGCCCTCGGGCGCCAGCAGGTCAACGCTCTTGCTCACCTCGGGCCGGCCGGGCCAGGGTTCCATATAGAACGCCTTGCAGGCTGTGGGGTAGCCGTAGACAAAGACCGGCTTATCGTAGAGCTTGGTTAGCGCTGTCTCGTGGGGTGAGCCGAAATCGCTGCCCCACTCCAGAGCAAGAGCCTCCTTGAGTACCGGGTCCTGGGTCTCCGCCCGGATGGCAGCCAGCTTCTCCAGCGCTTCGTCGTAGGAGATGCGAGGGAAGGGCGGTTCCACCCTCTCCAGGGCGCTGGTATCCCGCTCCAGCAATCCCAGCTCAGGTCCCCGCTCCTCCAGCGTGCGCCGCACGATGTGGGAGACAAACTCCTCCTCAATGCCCATCAGGTCGTCCAGATCGCAGAACGCGACTTCCGGTTCAACCATCCAGAACTCGGTCAGGTGGCGACGGGTCTTGGACTTTTCCGCGCGGAAGGTGGGACCAAAGCAATAGACCTTGCCAAAGCTATAGATGTCCGCCTCATTGTACAACTGCCCTGTCTGCGCCAGGTAGGTCGGCTGCCCGAAATAGTCCACCTCAAACAGCGTAGTGGTGCCCTCTCCGGCGGCCGGTGTCAGAATGGGCGTATCCACGTTGACATAACCGTTGCTGTCCAGCCAGTCACGGATGGCCATGATCACCGTCGCCCGCACCCGCAGGATGGCCCATTGGCGAGAGGAGCGAATCCAGAGATGGCGGTGGTCCTGCAGGAACTCGACGCCGTGCTCCTTTGGCGTGATGGGGTACTCGTCTGCCACCTGGACTATCTGCAGGTCATCGACTCCGAGTTCATAGCCACCTGGGATTCCTGGAGCCCGTGGGTCCGCCCGGATGGTACCCGTCATCACCAATGACGATTCCTGGCTCAGTCGCCGCGCGGCTTCGAACACCTCGGCCGGCACGTCCTTCTTAAAGACGACTGCCTGGATAATGCCCGTACCGTCGCGCACCCGCAGGAATTGAAGCTTTCCCTTGCCCGTTTTCAGGTAGAGCCAGCCCTTGATGGCCACGGTCTCGCCCACATGGGCGCTGACCTCCTCAATCCGGATGACATCTGCCATACGCTGTCTCCTCGCTCTCGACTCATCGCGAGTCGGGGGTTGCAGAGGCAGGATTCTACCTCAGCCAGAACCTTCGCGCCAGCGTTCTCTGACGGCCGCGCGCATCTGGCTGCCTAGCTCTTGGCTGAGCGGAGTGGCATGTCACGCCAGCCACGGCACTGTCCGTCACCTGGCGGCCGGACCGTGTTACACTCACGCGCGATCTGCTCCAGCACGCCGTCGAGTTGCCGATGCAACTGCTGGCTTGTGAACCCAAGCACTCTGATCCTTGCTCCTCCAGCCAGGCCGTGCGAGCCTCCTCCTGCTGCTGGTCTGTCGGGTGGCTGGGGCCGTCTATCTCGATCACCAGCTTCTGGGCAATGCAGCAAGAGTCGACGATGAAGCGGCCGATGGGGTGCCGGCTGCGGAACCTCATGCCGCCCAGCTGCCTGCGCCGAAGCCTGGTCCAGAGCTTCGTCTCGGCCGGGGTCTGCTTTCGCCGCAGTCCTGTCGCCCGTTGCTGAATCGCCTCGGTTGTGCGCCAGCGTCTGCGTCTGCTCAGGTGGGGCTCCGATTGTGGCCCGCCTCTCTATCCTCCCCGCTCGGCGGGGGGGAGGTGCGTCCTCGCGAGCAGGTTGGCTGGTCCAATCTGGCGCCGCCGTACTCCGAAGCTTGCTGACTGCGCGCAGCGCCGCGAGAGCCACCCCCTCCCCCGTGCCTTGGCAACGGCGGAGGGACGGGGAGCGGGCCAGGACCCCGACTCTCGCACAGCGGACCCAGCAGGATGTCTTGGACGTTCAGACCAGGCGCCCTGCCTCTTTCTCAGACACTGGCTGGGCGCCGGCATCTCTCCTGAACCGATCAGGCAGGAGACCCGTCAGGACCTGTCGCTCGGCCGAGGTCAAGACGCCCAACAGCGCCAAGGCCGCGATGTAGACACCACCCCCGGCCGCGAGGCCCAGCGCCCAGTGGAGCCGCCAGCCAGCCCAGGTGACGGCCGCCATGATAGCGGCTGCCACCACCGGCCGCCAGAGCATGCCCGCCCAGGGAACCGGGCCCAGGGCCGGCCGCAGACAGACGTAGAAGGCGATCAGGAGCGCTATTTCGGAGATGATGGCGATAGCGGCCGTGGCAGGATAGCCATAGCGAGGCACCAGCAGCAGGTTGGCCACCAGGTTGAACCCGAACCCGATCACGAACGCTCGGGTCAACAGGCGCTGCCGGCCGAGGGCGATGAGCACATAGTTGGTGATGCTGTTGATCCAGCCCACAGGAATGGACCAGACCATGATCTGTAACGCGACAGCGCCGTGGGGCAGGTACTCGGCTCCGCCCAGAACCCGGATGAGAAAGTGCGCGACACCAGTCGTCACTACTGCTAGGGGCAGAGCGATGATCACCAGCAGCTTGACCGCCAGCCGGTAGGTCTCTGCCATGGTTTCCCGGTGGTCCTCGGCCTGCCGGCTCAGCACCGGAAAGGCGGCGAAGGTAAAGAGCGATGGTAAGAGGTTCAGGGCGTCTATCCACATGTAGCCTGTCCGGTACCAGCCGACCACCGTATCGCTGCTGACCCCTGAGCTGCCGCCAAGCCTCTCCAGCAGCAATACGTCCACCTTGAAAAAGAGAGTCGCCAGCAAGTGATTGAGCATCAGCGGAAAGCTCTCGGTCACCATATCCCACTGCAGTTTCCAGTCCAGCTCCCATCGTGGCACAAAGTAGGTGCGGAATGCCATGGCGCCTAGCAGCAGCATTGTCGTCAGGTTGACCACAATGGACGCCCCCGCCAGACCTACAAAGCTCATCCCCAGCAGCAGCACCAGGGTGCCGAGCGTGACCTTGAGGATGGTGGCCACGGTCGAGACGGCCGCTGGGACTTCTGCTTGCTCGTAGGCGTAAAAGAGGGCCGTAAGGCCGGTGTTGGCGCCAGCCGGAATCATACCAATGATGAGCAGCCAGAGTGCCAGCGTGGTCTCCCTGGCCAACGGGTCTGCGCTGGCACCCAGAGTGAGCAGGTAAAGGGCGATGGGGACCGCTGCGACCAAGCTGGTGAGCAGGCGCAGGACGGTAGTGTTCACCAGGTAGAGGTTGGCGGTGCCGCCCTCCTTTGACACCTCACGGGTCAGGAGCGTGTTGAGGCCGAAATTGGCCAGAATCTCGAACCAGCCGGCAATGACGATCGCAACGTAGTATTTGCCTGTGTTCTCTGCCCCCAGGATGCGCAGCATCAGCATTGCGAAAGCAAAGTCAATCCCCCGGTTGAACAGGCTGAGCGCCATGGGTGCCAGGCTGTTCTTGGCAACCCGGCGGACGGTAGAGTCGGCCGCGCTCTCGCGATACGCGTAGCGCCACAGCCAGACCGCGCCCAGGAAAACCATCGCTACGGCCGCCATGAAGCTGCCAAAGAGACCCACCTTGAAGCTCATCGGGCTGTACTTGAAGCGCACTGTCCACGCGCCCGGGTCCAGTCGCACCCCGCGAAAGTTGCCGTCCACCGGAAAGATCTCGGCGTCCTTCTCGTCGGCTTCTTTACCGCCCAGCGGCCTGACGAAGGCCTTCCAGCCTGGGAAGTAGCTGTCCGTCAATATGAGCCAGGATGGTTCGTCAGAGTGGGCGTCAACCAGTACCTCCTGAGAGCCGTACTGCGCAATGGTCGCCGGCGTGAGCGAGCCGGGATGCGGGGTATCAGGAAGACCAGGGTCACCGCGCTCCAGATCCCTGACCACATAGTTGCGTGGATCGTACTCTTTCATGGCCGCCAGCGGGTCGCTCGCGATCACCGTTGAGCTCTGTGGGAGGGTAAAGGCACGAGGGGCGACGGCCAGGTTCTCGTACACCCGCAGCCCCTCCCCTTCCCAGACCAAGGCCAACTTGGGTAGGGCCAGCCTCTCGGAAGTAATCACATACTTGGTGTTTAGGAGGTCGAGCAGTGGGGAGTTCAGGCTCTGCCAATTCGTGATCGGCTGAACCCGGTTGTGGAGCAGTTCGCCCTGAGGTTCGATAGCCCTCATATAGTCGACGTACCGCCTCGTGATGATGGAATCGTATCCACGCACGTCCTGCAAATCGTACAGCCAGGGGGTGTTGGCGTGGAGCGGGTTGTCGCCATGCGGATTGAATGTCGTCAGCCGCCAGTGACCGGGCTGAGATTCGAGGAACTGAATCAGCTCGGGCTTGACCTCCAGAAGGGCGGGGTCGGCCGCCGGGTGAAAGGCCCAGGTAGCCAACGCCAGGTCCACAGCCACCAGCCCCAGGGCCAGCGGCTGCCAGAGCGGCCGGCCTCTGACGACCACCGCCCGGCGGGCGAGGCACAGCACGAGTCCGGCCGCCAGCAGCATCAGGGCGGTAACCGTCAACTGGCGGAACTCATAGCTGTAGAAGGCGCGCACGTCAGAGAATGCCCCTGGTGCTCTGGCTAACCCGCGGAAAACCGTCTCCAGCAGCGGCTCCAACCGGTCAAAGAGGACCCGGCTCACGCCCAGCCCGACCATCCCTGCTAGGCCGCCCACCAGAGCCAGCAGAGACAGCCATCTAACCTTCCGGCTGCTGGATTCAGCTGCAGCTAGCTCCTCGAAACCCCATCCTGCCAGGACTGCCGCACTCAGCGAGAGCGGGAATACCCAGCGGAAGGGTGAGTGGGATTGGTTGATCACCGGTATGGAGTGGATGATGGCATAGGCGCCGGTGGGGAAAATGAAACTGAGCGAGGCCAAAGCGAGCAGGGCAAAGAACCATACCGATGTCCTGGAACGGCGTCCCCGTCGCTGCAGGCTGCCCAGCACTGCTATCGCTGCCAGCAGGAGAGGAAGGATGCCGAGGTAGGCCCCGCCTTCCACATAGTTCTTGATACCCCAGTCTATCTTGAAGATCGGGTCTCCATAGACATTGGCCGTCACCGCCTCTGTCCGCCAGCTGAACAGGTCAAAGTAGCTGTGGTGGCTGGGGTTGCCAAAAAAGTTGGGGGCCAGGAATGCGATCAGCCGTCTCCAGGGATACGCCCAGCTGAGCACCTCCTCCAGCGAAACCGCCCCCTCGCGGAAATTGTGCTGGACGAGCTCGATGAAAGGAATGAACTGAACGGAGCCCAGTCCTATCCCCAGCAAGACCATGACTGTGAGCCAGAGGGCGGGGCGCAGCAGAGCGCGACTCGGGTGGGTGCGCGGCAGCGGCCGGTCCGAATCGCCGCCGGTCCTCCGTCGGGTGGTCTCAGCGCCTAGTCGCCAGGCGGCGTAGAGCCCCATCACGAAAAGGGTGAGGTAGGTGTTCTCGCCATGCCCGGCCAGCAATTGCATGCCCAGCCCGGCCGCGCCCAGAACGACCCACGGTACCGTAGCTGGCCGCCCTCCCGGCGCCGGCTGCTGGCGAATCACCAACTCGATCATGGTGAGCAGGAAAGGAAGCCAGGCGGATCCGGCGAGCATCATGGGAAAGTCCACGCTGACCAAGACGTAGCCGCACAGCTGAAAGGTAATCGCCGCCAGCAGCGAGCCAGGCCTCTTGATCCCCAGAACGCGCGCGAACAGGTAGGCAAAGATACCTGCCAGTAGGAGTTGGCTGACGGTGAACACGCCGTACGCACGCTCCAGCGGCAGCATCAGGTAGATCAGGCCAAAGGGGTAGAGGGCCGAGTGCTGTCCGCTCGCCAGAAAGGGGGCTCCGGCAAACAGGTAGGGGCTCCATAGAGGAATCTGGCGTTCGCGCAGCGACTGCAGAATGAATCGCTTCCACGCATAGTTCTCCAGCAGCAGATCGCTGAGCAGTTCGTTGTGGGGGGTCTCTACCCCGTACTCCTCGGCGTATGACTTCCAGGGTGCCCACTGGAAGAGATTGTCAGCCGGAATCAGCGTGCGATCTCCGCAGGTCACTGGCCAGAACATCACCAGAGGCAGCAGGAGCAGTATTCCTGCCGCAAAAAGATCGGGAATGAACCGGCGGAGTGCTTTCATGACACAAAAAAACGACCAATGACCGCCTGCGTGGTCATTGGTCATTCCCAGTTCCTCATCTAGTTCTTATTGGGCAGTTTCCGTCTGTGGGCCGGTGTCAGATGGCGGTGTCGCCACTTGACCTCCCACACCCGCCAGGCTGCCTCGAGCTTCACCGGCATGGTCATCTTGGAGCTCCCGACGCGGCGATCCTCAAAGTAGATGGGGATCTCTACGGACCGGTAACCCATCTTCTGTGCCAAATAAGCCATCTCCACCTGGAAGACGTAACCGCTGGAGCGGACTCTTCTCAGGTCTATCCCCCGCAGCGTGTCAGCGCGCCAGCACTTGAAACCGGCCGTCGCGTCTTTAGAGCTGAGTCCTAGTATCAGGCGAGTGTAGACGCTGTTGGCCCACCAGCTCAGGAGGTGGCGGCCGAAACCCCACCGCTCGTCGAGCTTTCCCCCTCCCACGTAGCGAGAGCCTACCACGACGTCGTATGACTGGATCTCCTCCAAGAACCGAGGGATGTGACTGGGTGAGTGCGAAAAGTCCGCATCCATCTGGATGACCAGATCTGCCCCGGAGTCTAGAGCCCAGTTGAAGCCAGTGATGTAGGCGGTCCCCAGTCCGCCCTTCTCGGGCCGGTGAATAACGTGGATATCGCCCGGCCGGCGCTTGACCAGGTCATCCGCTATCTCGCCGGTTCCATCAGGGGAGCTGTCATCCACTACCAGAATCTCGATTCCCGCGGTGTCCAGCGCCCATAGCTCTGCGGCGATCAGTGGCAGGTTCTCCGCCTCGTTATAGGTGGGGATTACGACGACGACTCTCACGTTGCGAATCCTGCACGGTCCTGGCGATGATGTGAGTAGTCCTGTGCCACCGCTGGCGAGGCCTCAGTACGCACCGGCAGCCGCGCCTCCCACGCCTGCCGGTGGGCCAAAGCCCTTCCGGCCAGGCGCAAACGACTCGCGGCCTTCCCGCAGCCCAAGAGCGCGGCCGCCGTCTGGACCGTAGATCTCATCCAACGCGCCGTTTACCGTGGAGTAGGCTAACGAATCGAACGCCTTGTCCAGATTGCAGGGGGGATAGTCGTTGGTCAGCTCGGCAAGTCCTGCTGTTCGGAAGGCAGCTGCTAGGCCATTGGGGCCTGCTAGCTCCTCCATAGCTTCCAGATAGACACGCGCCAGCTTGTTGGGATAGAGCAGCCCGCTCTTCTCATTCCTTTCCACAGAAAGCCTCCGCTTGGGTGTTTACGGTGGGAAGGAAGGGGGTGGTGTAGGACCCGTTACCCTGAGCGGACGGGCGTAGCTTACCACACCGCTGGGGCGCTGTCAAACGCGGCCCTGGGTTTCCATAACGACTGCAGCGGCGCGAGAGCCCGCCAGAGCGGGCCATCCTGCCGCTCTCCGCGCCGGTCTAGTTCGGAGGAGGCCAGCACAATGCCCTTGCTGCACCGGGAACAGAGGCCGCGCACCAGCCCGGCTAGCAGTTCGTTGCGGACCGCAAAGCTGTCCGCCTCGGTCCACTGCCGCGTCGGGTCCCAGTGCGGCGTGAGCACAAAGGCGTTGCTTAGTGGTTGGCGCGGAATCTCCCACCAGCCGGTTGCTCCTGCCTCCAACCAGACCTGGTACTGAACCGCTGGCCCTGAAAGCAAGTACGCGTACACGGTGGCCACGATTACAGGTGTGTCCGACAAGGCTTCGCCTGCCTGCGAGGCCGTCAGCTCGGGAGCCGGAATAGCAGTCACCAGGCCGTCACGGATGCTGGCGATGAATTCCTGCCCCTCACGGTGCGGATCGTCCATCCCCAGCGCGGCCGCCGCACGGTGGAACCGGCGGGCCGCGTTGACGAGCCAGTCGCACACCGCTGCAGCCCGGATGTCAGGCTGCGGCTGGAAGCGACGTGTACTCAACAAGTCGCTGAACAGGTGACCCAGGAAGTGGTCGAGCGGTTGGGTTCCGACCGACCGGTCCAACCATCCCTGAAGCTCTCCGATCCGCTCCACCACCGGCATCCCCAAGCGCGCTTTGTCCGTGTCTGTCAGGTTGTCTGTGGGCCGCAGGCCGTGCGTCGAGTTGTCATACAACCTCCGGGCGGCTAGCCGGGCGCGCGGCCAGTCCAGCTGCCCCACCGCCAGGGCCAAGGCTTCGGCTACCTCATACGCGGAGGGAGCGACGGTCCAGTCTGGATGGGCCAACGCTGCCAACGTCAGCCAAGCCCGGACCAAGGGCTCATCCCGCAGGCTGCTGCGACGGCGGAGCAGCCGGAAAGGGATGTTGGCATTGGTCAGACCGGTCGTCAGACTGTGGAGCAGCGCGCCGTCCAGGTACGGGGCCACCATCGCGATCTGATCTGACGAGGTTGCGCTGGGGATCAGCGACTCGGCCAGGCTTACCACTTCCCGAATCATCTCCTGCCGGTAGCGGGGCTTGATGACCTGGGTTACCGCCTCGGCCGCCTCAGAGTAGGTCAACCCGGCCGGACCGCCAAGCCGCCTCTGTACAAGCCTCGCCAGCGCCTCCATGCAAGCACCTGAGACCAGGCTTCGTGGCATGGCCAGGGTACGGTCACAGTCTTTGCGCAGCGCCCAACCACTCTGTGGGTCGGCCGCCAGATATCGCCGGTACCCGCCGCCCTCGTCGTAGATCAGGACAGCCGAGTCTGCTCCGGGCAGCATCCCCTGGAGGAACTGGATGCCGACCGGCGGCATCTCTTCCAGGTTGTCCACCAGCAAGTGCCGGAATCGTTCGGCCAAGTACTGAGAGAGGGTACTATCGTGGACGATGTGCCGATGAAAGACGTCGATCACCAGGGAGAGGTCGAGCAGGTTGGCCTCCAGGCAGCTCTGGCGAAAACGCCGGGCAGCGTCGGCCGCCTGCCGAAAGTAGCGAATGTGGGACGCGTGGCCGTTCCAGGTGCGGACAAGTCGTTCTTCCATCTCGTCCAGCGTCAAGCCGTTGAGGGCTGCACGGTTGAGGTTGTCAAGCAGCTGCGAGAGGACCTGCTGGGGCCGCATGCGCAATCCCTGAAAGGCGCCTTTCGCCAACATAGGAGCGATAACCCGTCGCATCTGTACCTGAGCCAGATCGTAGCTCAGAAGCACGGGCGGTTTGTGAGGAGCTGCAAAACCCGCCGGCCGCGCCACCAGGGGCCACAGCAGAGTAACCACCTCTCGGGCCAGCCCGGCCAGAGTAGTAAGGTGCGGATCAGAGTAGGGTCCTAGCTGCGCCTCTCCTAGAGCCGCGTGATACCCCTCGGCGCTGCCAGGGTCGGGCAACAGCGTCAGCACCGAGTACGATGGGATTCCGGCCGCCAGCAGTGCAGTGAGCCGTTGCTGCAGCGCGGTCGTCTTGCCGGTTCCTGCGGGGCCATGAACGAAAACGCTCTGCCCCTGGTCGCTGGCAGCCTCGACGATGGCCCTCTGATCCGGTGTGAGAGTCCCCGTATGTGGCACTGTGTGGTCCGGCCGGTAGCGTGACTGTCATTGTATGAAAACAGGCTGCCGCGTCAAGAGAGGCAGTCGTGCATCGCACCGCTCCCATCGCATCGAGCGTGCTATCTGCTCCGTGATGTTCGTCCTGGGGCAATCTGCCCTTCGTCACCCTACAGTTCTGGCACGGCCGTGGGATAATTGGGGGTCAACCGCGGCTCAGCAGCTGCCAGTAGAGACCATGTCCTTGCAGCGTTATCACATCCTCGTCACCGGTGTGGTTCAGGGCGTCGGCTTTCGGCCGTTCGTTTACGGTCTAGCGCGCCGCCTGGAGCTGTCAGGCTGGGTCCTGAACTCTTCCAACGGGGTAGAAATCGAGGTGGAGGGCCCGCCCGAGTTGCTGGCGCGGTTCCTGGCTGCTCTGCGCGAGGAAGCTCCCCCGCTGGCATACGTCGAAGCGGTCACCAAGGCGTCAATCCCGCCGGTCGGAGGGGTGGGCGGGTTCGTTATCCAGCACAGCGTGACCCGGCCGGGCATCAGCCTGATCTCCCCTGACGTGGCAACCTGCGCCGACTGCCTGGATGAGCTCCTTTCAGTGAGCGATCGGCGCCATCGTTACCCGTTCACCAACTGCACCAACTGTGGACCAAGATTCACGATCATCGAGGGGCTGCCCTACGACCGGCCGCTGACCACCATGAGTGATTTCCCCATGTGCCCAGATTGTGCGGCCGAGTACGAGGACCCGCTTGACCGCCGCTTTCACGCCCAGCCCAATGCCTGTCCGGCTTGCGGCCCGCGGGTGTGGATGTCCGCCAGTGGGGGAGGCTCGGTAGCAGAGGGTTACGACGGGGCACTGGCCACGGCCGAGGATCCCTTCAAGGCAGCCGCCTCACTGCTGCGGCTGGGAGGAACGATGGCCATCAAGGGGCTGGGAGGCTTTCACCTGGCCTGCGACGCTACAAACGATCAGGCCGTCCGCTGGCTGCGGAGGCGCAAGGCCCGGCCGGCCAAGCCCTTGGCGGTGATGGTGGCCGACATGGACATGGTGCGCCTGTTCTGTGAGGTATGCAGAGAAGAGGAGGAACTACTCCGATCTCCGGCCGCGCCCATCGTGCTGCTCCGGCGCAGGCCGGGCGCTGATGTGGCTTTTACCGTTGGCCCTCGCAACCACACTCTGGGCGTCATGCTGCCCTACACCCCTTTGCACCACGTTCTGCTCCGCGAAGTGGACCGCCCGCTGGTGATGACCAGCGGCAACCACACCGACGAACCCTTGGCGCAGAACAACCAGGACGCCATCACTGAACTGAGCGACATCGCTGACGCGTTCCTGTTCCACAACCGGCGGGTCCACGTTCGGTGTGACGACAGCGTGTGGATGGTCAATGCCTTGGCGGGTGAGGGCCTCCAGGCCACGCCGGTACGTCGCTCACGCGGGTATGCACCTTTTCCGGTCAGACTGCACTTCCAGGCGGCAGCGCCTGTGTTTGGCGCGGGCGCGCAGATGAAGAACGTCTTCTGTATCCTCCGGGACGATCAGGCGTTCCTCAGCCAGTACATTGGAGAGCTGGGCAACCTGGAGACGCTGGAATTCTACCGCAGTACTGTTGACCACTTCTTAACCACGTTCAAGGCATCACCATCCATCCTGGCCCATGACATGCACCCAGACTACTTGTCCACCCGGTTCGTGAAGGAGCTAGCCCTGCGGCGAGAGACCGTCAGTGTGGCGCCAGTGCAGCATCATCACGCTCACATCGCCAGCTGTCTGGCCGACAATCAGATGGATGGCCCGGTCATCGGAGTGGCCTTGGACGGCACCGGGTATGGGAGCGACGGCCGGATCTGGGGAGGGGAGTTCCTGGTAGCCGACATGCGCGGTTTTGAGCGTGCAGGTCACCTCGAGTACCTGCCGCTGCCGGGAGGCGAAGCAGCCATCCGGCGGCCCTACCGCATCGCCATCGGCTACTTGCACGCCTTGCTAGGCCACGTGCCGGAGCTTCCGTTCCTGGAAGGAGTGAGCAGCGAGGAGCGGACCATTCTGAAGCAGCAGGTGGAGAAGGGACTGAACAGCCCGCTGACTTCTAGTTGCGGCCGGCTCTTTGATGCGGTGGCTGCTCTCGTCGGCATCCGCGGCGTGATCAGCTATGAGGCACAGGCGGCCACCGAGCTGGAGATGCTGGCGAACCCTCCGGAGGCTGACAACGCGATGGGCCGGCCGTACCGCTACAGTATTGAACGCGAGAACGGATGTTTCCTGGTTCGGCTGGCTGCCTTGCTTGAGGACATTGTCGGGGACGTGGAGGCTGGGATCTCGCCGGCCGCCATCAGCACGCGGTTCCACGGCACCGTCGCCTCCATCGTTCGCGAGATGTGCAGCAGCATTCGAGACGAGCACAATCTGAACCAGGTGGCTCTAAGCGGCGGCTGCTTCCAGAACCGGCTTCTCCTTCGGTTGGTGGTTGCTGAGCTGCATGGTGAGGGTTTCAAGGTGCTTCTCCACCGGCGGGTTCCCCCGAATGACGGCGGCATAGCGCTGGGGCAGGTTGCTGTGGCCGCCCACCGGCCGGCCGGATGACTCATCTCCTGCGCCATTTCTCGGGCACCTGCCCGTGAAATGGCTGGGGCTCGGGCCTGCGCTCAATGCAGGGTCCTTGCCGCAAGGCGCCGCTCGCCCCATGAGTAGCGGCGGCCGGCAGATGGGGCGGATGTCCACCCGCCGGTCGTGGCCCCAGTTCCCGTGGTGGCCTGAGCGGCGCGAGGCAGGACGCTTCGTATTTGGCCCTGGAGGAGCATGATGTTCAGCAAACAATCATCTCGACCGGTCGCTATCCTGCTGGCTCTGGTGGTCACTCTGCTGTGGGCATCGTCCTGGGTGCTGATCAAGGTCGGACTGGCCGACATACCCGCATTGACGTTTGCAGGGTTGCGGTACGGCCTGGCCTTTCTCTGCCTGCTTCCCTTTGCTGTCCGCTCATCGATAATAGGCTCGCGCCCGAGGCTCCCAGCTCGAGCCTGGGCACAGTTGGCCGCGCTGGGAATCACGCTGTACGCCCTTACTCAGGGAGCCCAGTTCGTGGGGCTGGCCCATCTGCCTGCCCTCACCGTCAGCCTGCTGCTGAATCTCACCTCGCCAGCTGTTGCCCTGCTGGGTGTCGTCTTCCTGTCTGAGCGACTCACGGCGGTCCAATGGGCGGGAATCCTGCTGGCCCTGGCGGGAGCAGTGCTCTACTTTACCCCGGTCTCTCTTCCGGCCGGAGAGACTCGCGCCCTGATCATCGTGCTGATCGGCGTACTGGCCAACGCATTGTCTTCGGTTCTGGGACGACAGGTGAACCGGAGCGGCTACGCATCCCCCCTGGTTGTGACCAGTGTGAGCATGGGGGTTGGTGCCTTGATCTTGACCGCCAGTGGAATCACGCTTCAGGGTCTTCCAGGCCTGACCCTGCGCACCTGGGTGATTGTTGGCTGGCTAGCCGTGGTGAACACGGCCGTTGCCTTCACACTGTGGAATCACACCCTCCGCACTCTGCGGGCCGCGGAATCCAGTATCATCAACGGTACGATGCTGATCCACATTGCTGTACTGGCATGGATCTTTCTGGGAGAGCAGCCCACATTGCGCCAGGGAATCGGCATGCTTGCGGCCGGCGCGGGAACTCTGATCGTTCAGCTTCGCCGTTCCTAGGGCCGCTCCGGCCGCCTGACCACCAGGCGGCACAAACCGCAATTCTGTTCTTGCGGGCAGTCCACCGAGGCGGCGCCGGAGGTCAATGACCCTGTCCTCGGCTTGGGCTCCTACAGTCCGCATGGCTGCGGCTTCTTGACCGCCCACCCCCCTGTGGCATAATCTCCCCGTGCAGAAGACAGCCGGAATCACGCTTTTCTCCCTTGTTTTTGCTCTGCTGGGGTTGAGCGCCTGTGACAGCCTGGCGCCGCCCACCCTGGTCCCCACGGCCGCCCTGCCCAAGGGCGTTGACCCTGGAGCACTTCGACTGCCCACCATCAGTTCCTCGGCGGTGGCAACCGTTGAGCCAAGCCTCACGCCCAGCCCGACCCCTACGCCAACGCCGACAGCTACCCCGACCCCGTTCCCGTCAGCGTTGCTGAGCGCTGCTCTCTATTGTGTGGAGATCGGTGATTATAAAGCCGCCGTCCAGAACTTTGAGCGTTTGGCGGCCGCGCCCCGTTCAACGGCCGGGCAGCTGCAGGCTGCTCTACTGGGCCTAGGTGAGGCCCATTTGCGGCTGGGTGGATTCGCTGATGCGGAAGCTACCCTCGGCGAGTTCCTGGCACTCTACCCGACATCGCCAGAGGCTGCAAAGGCCAACTTCTGGCTGGGCCAGGCGCGGCAAGGGCAGGAGGACTGGCAGGGCGCCATCGCGGCCTATGAGGAGTATCTAGAGTACGACGATACCCTGTCCGCCTACGTTGGCGATCTAATCGCCGAGTGCCACCTGGAAATGGGCGACAATGCAGCTGCTGTGGAGGCCTACGAGGCGGCGCTGGCGGGCACGACGGCGGCCGACAGGTTGACCAGCATTCGAGAGCATCTGGCTCGGGCCTACCTCGCCAGCGACCAACATGAAGCCGCCGTTGAGCAGTACGATGCCGTCCGCGCGGTCACTGACGACAGCGCCACGCTGGCCCGGATGGACTATCTCGCCGGATATGCCCTTATCGTCAGCGGCCGGCGCGAAGAAGGCTATGCCCGATATCTTCGTGCGGTCAACAACTACCCGGCCGCCTATGACAGCTACCTGGCGCTTGTTGAATTGGTGGACGCAGGCATTCGCGTTGACGATTTCCAGCGCGGGCTGGTGGACTATTACGCAGACGCCTACCTTCCTGCCATTGCAGCCTTCTATCGCCACATAGAGGCAGACCCTGAGAACCATCCGGCCGACGGGCACTGGTACGTGGCCCGCAGCTACGTCGCTCTGGGTAACCTCCCGTCCGCGCTGGCCGAGCTGGACCTGCTCATAGACACTCACCCTGGCGATCCACTCTGGGACGACGCCTGGTTGGAGAAGGCCAAGATCCAGGCGGCAGCCGGGAACGCCGAGGCGGCTGTCCAGACATGCCTGGGCTTTGCCAGCGGCTACCCGAGCTACCAGCTGGCTCCCATAGCGCTTTGGCGCGCCGCCGCGCTTCGGGAAAGGGAGGACGACTGGCAGAGCGCCATCCAACTCTACCACCGGTTGGCGTCCGATTATCCCGACCATGAGGACGCTCCGGAGGCCCTGCTGCGCGCTGGTTTGATGGCCTTTCACGCTGGGGATGAGGAGGCGATCCTAGACTGGGAGGAGCTGGTAGAGCGTTACCCGGGAAGTGAGTGGATCGCTCCAGCTCTGCTCTGGCTTGGGATTACGCTGCCACCAGAGGCTGCGGCCAAGTACGGCGCTCAGACTGCCGCTCTCGCGCCCGACAGCTACTACGCGATCCGAGCGGCCGATCTGGTGGCCGGTGTGGCTCCCTTTGCGCCTCCAGCGGCTATTGTCTGGCCTGACGGCGAGGCTGACGGCAAGGGGGAGGCCGAGGACTGGCTGCGCCAGTGGCTCGAACTTGACCCCGGCGTCGACCTTGCCACTGCCTCCTCCGCCATCTCCACTGATCCCCGCTGGGAGCGCGGCCTCCGGCTCTGGGACCTGGGTTTGGAGAGTGAGGCGCGAGCGGAACTGAACGGTGTGCGCCGCGACCTGGCCCACGACCCGCTCGGGAGCTACCAGATGGCCCTTGCTTTTCGCGAGCTGGGGCTCTATCGTTCCTCCATCCTCGCCGCCAATGCTCTGATCTCTGCGTCTCCGGCCGCCAGTCCGCTGGATGTGCCCCGTTTCGTTGGTCAGCTGGCCTATCCTGCCTACTACCGCCAACTGGTAGAGTCCGTGGCAGATGAATACGAACTGGACCCCCTGTTTATCTTTGCCATGATCAGACAGGAAAGCCTCTTTGAGAGTTCAGCCCGCTCGTGGGCATCGGCGCGTGGGCTGATGCAGGTGATACCCAGCACCGGAGAGTACATAGCGGGGCAGCTCGGCTGGTCGGGCTTTCAGACCGAGGACCTGTACAAGCCCTTTGTCAGTATCCGATTCGGGGCGTTCTACGTTGCCGAGCAGCTCGAGGCTTTCGATGGCGATCCCTATGTGGCTCTCTCGGCATACAACGGTGGTCCCGGCAACGCTGCATACTGGTCAGGGCTGGCGCCAGATAGCCCTGACCTTTTCTTGGAGGCCATCACCTTCAGCGAGCCCCGGCGCTACATCCAGCGCATCTACACGCACTATGCCTACTACCGGGCGCTCTACGACACGCAAGCGTAGGGCCGCGGCTCCAAGCTTGACGCTCCTCGCAAACCAAATATACTTGTCCTAGTGCTTTGTCAACGATGCTTTGACGCGTAGCCTAGCCCTCGCGAAGCATCCCGTGTTTTGGACGGGACCGTGGGCGTCGCTCTCGAGGCAAAACGGGCACTAGGCCTAGGCAACAGCCATCAGATGATGCTTGACAAAGCACTCGAGAGTGGAGAGGTAGCATAGTCCGGCCTAATGCGCGCGCCTGGAGAGCGCGTGTGGAGAGATCCACCGTGGGTTCGAATCCCACCCTCTCCGCCTAAAGGGGGAGCTGGCAGTCCCGCAGGAAGGCGGGGGTCTTTGACAAACGACCCATTTTCCGCTACTATTTTTCATGGTCGTGCTAGACGGGGAGCTGGCGGTGCCCTGTACCCGCAATCCGCCATAGCGGGGTCGAACTCCCCCTACGAGGGCTGACGCGTCTGAGGCTGTCGATGCAAAGTGGCGTGGAAGGCCGGGTCCTGCGCGGCAGGAGCCGCCGAACCTGGTCAGGTCCGAGAGGAAGCAGCCATTAGGCATGCCTCCTGGGTGCCGCAGGGTTGCCTGGCCGGAGCTGGCTGGCAAAGGCGAGTCAGATGGCGCAGTTCGATTAGGGGGGCACGACCAACGGGTTGCGTGTCGCGCCCTTTGCCCTGGCAGGTACGGACCGTCTGTTGCTGGTTGGGCTACGGAACCACCTGGCGGCCGTTCTGGTGCTGACCAACCGGCCTGTCAGTAGCATAGTGGCTCCCAGTGCGCAAGCGGAGGAACCTGTCTGGCGGAGGCCCGGAGTGCTGCTGTTCAGCGCTGGTTGCCTGGACACGGGGTGGGCAGGCTGCAATTGGGCGTCTGTGGATGCCTGGTCGGCGGGGCAGGAGACTCAACTGATACTGGTTGATGAGCGACGGATCTAGCGAGAGCACAGGAAGGAAGCGCTCTGGCGGTGTGTGGATAAGCCTGGCGCTGACTGCTGCGGCCGTGCTGCTGGGTGTAGGGTATGTCTATTCTCAGCAGCGCGTAACGCTGTCTGCCGACGGCCGTTCGGTTGCGCTGAACACGCATCAGACTAGCGTTGCCGGATTGCTGAGCGACGTTGGCCTGGAGCTGATGCAGGGCGACCAAGTGGTACCCCGCCCAGACGCGTCGCTGCACGACGGGATGGAGATCACCGTCGTGCGCGCTCGAGTAGTGACGGTGAACATTGACGGCCGGCTGCTTACTCACAGAACCCAGGCCAGCAGCGTAGCTGAGCTACTTGACGAGCTGAGCATCTCCCTCTCCCCGGCTGACAGCGTTGTCGCCGACGGTGTGCAAGTTGGCCCGGCGGCCGGCGGTGATCTAAGCGATCCTCTCTCCTTGCCGCAGCGTATCACCGTGCGCCGCTCGGTACCCCTGATTGTGGATGACCATGGGGTCCGACTGACCCTGAATACGCTGGAGCCGACTGTCGGCCGCGCGCTGCAAGAGGCGGGCATCACGCTCTATCTGGGAGACGACCTCCAGCCTCCGCAGCACACTCGGGTGACGCCTGGCATGGAGGTGACCATCCTCCGCTCGGTGCCGGTGTCGGTGCACGTGGACGGAGAGACCATCCACACGCGAACGCACCGAACCACGGTAGGGGAACTGCTTGGCGAGCTGGGTCTGGCTCTTATTGGTCAGGACTATACGCTCCCCAGCCTGGAAGAACTCCTGGAACCCGGCGAAACTGTTCGCGTGGTGCGCGTGTTGGAGGAGATCGTCACCGAGCACGAACCGATCCCCTATGAGAGCGCCTGGCAGCCCGATCCGAACCTGGAGATCGATCTGCGACGGGTGGCCCAACAGGGCGGGCCTGGCCTTCTCCAGCGCCGGATTCGGGTACGTTATGAGGATGGCCAAGAGGTCAGCCGCGTCCTTGAGGACGAATGGGTGGCGCAGGCGCCTACCAGCCACATAATCGCCTACGGCACCAAGATTGTCATCCGCCAGCTGGAGACGCCGGACGAGACACTGGAGTACTGGCGCAAGCTGAGGGTGCTAGCAACCTCCTATACAGCTGCCACCTCGGGCAAGGATCCGAGCCACCCGGCATATGGCATCACGGCCATAGGCTGGCCCATGCGCACCGGAATCGTGGCTATCGACCCGCGTGTGATCAACCTGCTTCAGCAGGTCTATGTGCCGGGCTACGGCGTGGGCGTTGCCGCCGACACTGGCGGCGCTATCAAGGGCAAGCGGATTGACCTGGGATACGAGGAGGAGGAGCTGGTCCTCTGGTACGATTGGGTGGACGTCTACCTACTGACCCCCCATCCAGACCCCACCAAGATTCGTTACATCATCGGCGACTGATTGTGCACCCGCGCCACCTGCTCCAGCGACACGGGCTGCGCGCCAAGAAGAGCCTTGGCCAGTGTTTTCTGGTGGACGATGGCGCCCTGTGCCACATACTAGAGGCCGCTGAACTGACCGAGACCGACACCGTATTGGAGGTGGGAGCCGGTCTGGGGGCGTTGACCAGGCGGCTGGCAGCTGCAGCGGGACGGGTGATAGCGGTTGAACTGGACGGCCGGCTGATCCCCATACTGGAGGGCGAACTCGCCGGTGCGGCCAACGTCGAGCTGGTGCACGGCGACATCCTCAGCCTCGATCCCGCCGAACTAGCCGGTGAGCCCTACAAGGTGGTCTCCAACCTTCCCTACTATGTAACCGGTGCGGTTCTGCGGCACCTGCTCGCTGCATCGGTCCGCCCCCAGCTGATGGTGCTCACCATGCAGCGCGAGGTGGCCCAGCGGCTGTCTGCCGGGCCGGGCCAGATGAACCTGCTGGCGGTCGGCGTTCAGTACTATGGTGAGGTCAGAACGGTTCGCGTGCTCAAGGCCGGATCGTTCTATCCACGGCCGGGGGTGGACTCGGCCATAGTCCGCGTAGACCTCTTCCCCGAACCCCGGGTCGAGGTCGTGGACGAAGCGCTCTTTTTCCGCGTTGTGAGGGCTGGATTCGGCCAGAAGCGGAAGCAGCTCCGCAACAGCCTCCGAGCAGGTCTGGGGATACCTGCGACTCATGCCGAGAAGGCGCTCGCTGCAGCCGGAATCGACCCTCGCCGCCGCGCGCAGTCGCTCTCTCTGGCAGAGTGGGCCAAACTAGCTGACGCCTTTGCTAGGTCGCGTAGTGGTGCTGCGGCCCCCGCGGCTGGCTGAGAACATCCTCCAGAGCGTCGCCCCGCCGGACCAGGTAGGTTGGCGTGCCGGCCGAACGGAGCAATGTGGCTACTCCAGCGGCCGAGCGGCGACCGCCAAAGCCTGACGGATCCACCAGCACTATCATCACTCGCACGCCGCGGCGTTCCAGGTGGCGGACCAGCGTCACAGTCGATTCACTCGTATTCGGTGTGACCACGATCAGAGTAGTGCCGCGCGGCAGCTGATCTATCTCTGCAGTCAGCACGTGATCGATGGGCACCTCGCCCAATCCCCGTTCCACAGCTAGTGTCTCCAGGACCTTGTTGAGCTGCCGCTCTCCGCGGTCGGCCTGGATGACCTCCCGCTCCTGGGAATAGATCACCATCCCGACCGCGCGGCTACGTCGTAGAAAATGCTGCGCCAGTGAGGCGGCAATGGTCACCACGTACTCTTCGGTGCTTGGGTCCAGTTGATAGCTTGTCGGCGGGGCCCAACGGAGCGGCCGGTCTAGGTATGCCTTTTCCTTTGCTTCTGCGTCGCTGTCAGTTTCTTGCACCGCGAGGTGCAGATCCGGGAAGATCCATATGTCCGCCAGAGGGTCCAGCTCGAACTCCTTCGAGATGAGCCGGGCGCGCTTGGCGCTGGAACGCCAATGAATCCTGTTGAAGCTGTCCTCTGGCAGGTAATCCCGCACCCCGGCCGCGTTGGCGGTGATATTGTGCGTGCGCCGCCGGAGCGCATCGCCGCCGGGCAGAATCCCCAACGGCAATGCAAACCGTTCTATCTCCACCGTCATGGGGTACACCACCAGGTGTGAGGTAGGCGTGTACTCGCGCTGCATCTGAAAGAAACCAAAGGGGTCGCTGGTGGTGACCGTAATTGGTCCCAGGGTGTAGCGGCCGCGCCGCAGGCAGAGCGTGTTCACTCGCCACTCGTAGCGCCTCCTGCCCTTCAGTCCCCTGACTATGTGGCTGGCTCGGTGCGCTGGGAGGTCCGAGTGATCCAACACTTCCAGCCAAAGCTTGGGCACCCTGCTGGTGTTGATGACCGCAAAACGCTCCTCCATGGCGCGGCCGACCTGGGCGCGCCGCGAGCGCGTGACGCGGATCAGGCGCAGCGTACGGATGCTGATCCATGTCCAGAGAAACGAGACTGCCAGCAGGATCGCCAGCAGGTAGGCGATGTTGAACAGGAGGTCCTGTGACTTGGGCCGGCGGGAGATCAGCGCGCCCGCCAGGCTGGCAAGCATTATCAGAAAGGCGGTGCCGGCCCGCTGCATGTCGGGAGCTAGCGATCGCGTACCTGGGCGCCGGGAACAGGAACACCGTCGACGATCTCGCCGATCACGGACCTGGCGTCCACGTCCTTGATCCGGGCCGCCGGGCCAATGATGACTCGGTGCGCCAGCGCGGCGGGCGTCAATGACTTGATGTCGTCCGGAATCACGTACTCGCGTTCCTGGACCGCCGCCCGGGCTTGGCCTGTGCGGTATAGCGCCAGCGAACCGCGTGGACTGGCTCCCAGATAGATGTCTGGGTGTCGTCGCGTTTGGCGGACCAGCTCGACAATGTACGACTTTATCAGGGGGTCCACGTACACTGACTTGATCTCCTCCTGCACAGCCAGCAATTCCTCTACCGCTACCACCTGTTCGATCTGGTCCACAGGATGCTGGTACTGCTGCGAATCGAGCACCCGGATCTCATCCTCCTTTTCTGGGTATCCCAGGCTGATCCGCAGCAGGAAGCGGTCAAGCTGGGCCTCCGGCAGAGGGAAGGTGCCCTCGTACTCGATCGGGTTCTGCGTGGCCAGCACCAGAAAGGGTTTCTCCAGTGCGTACGTAGTCCCATCCACCGTCACCTGTCGCTCCTCCATTGCCTCCAGCAGGGCGGCCTGGGTCTTGGGCGTGGCGCGATTGATCTCGTCCGTGAGGACTATTTGGGCGTGGATGGGGCCGGGCCGGAACTCGAACTCGCGGGTCTTTTGGTTGAATACCGACACACCCGTCACGTCACTGGGCAGCATGTCCGGAGTGAACTGGATGCGCTTGAAGGAGCACCCAATGGAGCGTGAGAGCGACTTGGCCAGCATCGTCTTCCCCACACCGGGCACATCTTCGATCAGCATGTGACCCTGGGCCAGCAGGCCGATGACCGTCAGCTGGATTGCCAGCGACTTGCCGATGATGACTTGCTCAACGTTCTGAATGATCTTGTCAGCTACCTTCCGAACATCTTTCACGTCACTCATCTGTCGTCCTCGGTGGGCAGGAAGGGTTTCGCGTCAGCACCACGCTCTATACTGCGCGCTCCTGCGGTGGGTTCAATACGTGGCCCAGTATAGCATGGGTGCAGGCAGGCGCAAATCCAAGCCAGCCCGCCATCCATGTGGGTACCGCAGCGGACCGGGTCCGCCGCTGTTGTCCCACCGCCGGCCACCGGGCCCGCTGCATGCGAGCGCCAGTCGCCAGGTCCTCTCCGTCATTGGGTGGTCTGATCGTCCGCCAAGGTGCGCCTGTCAGCAGTTAGTCAGCCGGCCGGCGACGATTCCACCTTGACCCGGCGGTGCTCTGCCCATATAATGATGACGAGAGCACAGTAGGGTGGCGCTCGGAGGACTGGGGCGCGAGTCCTGCGTTTTCTCTCTCTTACGGAGGTGGCCTGGTGTTTGACTGGATCCCTGGTGACTCGATCAACTGCGTCTACTTTGCCCTGGTGACCATCGGTCTCATCTACACGGTGATCTCGCTCATCGGCGCGGATTTCGGCACCGATGTGGACGTAGGGGGACCCGATTTCGACTTGCACATTGGGGATTTTGATGTGGCCGGGATACATGTCCCCGACGTGGACATCGGAGTGGACGCGCCGGATGTCGACCTGGCGGGGGGACTGCAGCTGCCATCGATAAGCCCCTTCAGCGTAGCCAGCTTTATCACCGGATTCGGCGGGGCCGGCATCGTTGCCAACCTGGCCTTCCACGTCTCTGCTCCTGCCAGCCTGCTGTGGGCCATGGGGGGCGGCCTCCTGGTCGGGGGTGTCATGCAGCTCTTCTTTGGCGCGGTGCTGCTGAAATCCCAGGGGTCAAGTGAGGTACAGCTCTCCGAGGTTGGCGGCCAGGTCGGTGAGGTCACGGTTCCGATACCCGAAGGGAGCATTGGACAGATTGCGTTTGTGGCCCGGGGGCGGCGGATCACGTACGGTGCGCGAGGCGAGAGCGGCAGCCCTATTCCCCGGGGAGCAAAGGTGGAGATTGTGCACGTTGTGGGCGGCACCGCGGTGGTCCGCCTGGTTGAGGAGCAATAGCGACTGAGAGGAGGTTGAACGATGGAATTCGCTCCAGCTCTGGCATTTGTGTTGGTTGTCGTTGCCCTGGTGTTCTTTGGCGCGGTGATCGCGCTCTCGGCCCGGCTGAGAAAGGTGGGACCGAACCAAGTACTGGTCATCTCCGGCCGGGGAGAGACAAAGGTCGATCCGGCTACCGGGAAAAAGGTCCGGCGCCAGTACCGGGTCGTCACCGGTGGTTCCGCCTTTATCTGGCCCGTTCTCGAGCGAGTGGACACCCTTTCGCTCGAGCTGATGACCATTGAGGTGGGCACCGATGAGGTATACACGGTCAAGGGTGTTCCGGTGACGGTGGATGGCGTGGCCCAGATCAAGATAGGCTCGGACGATGTCTCGATCGCGACGGCCGCCGAGCGCTTTCTCTCCAAGACCCAGGCCGAGATCCTGCACGTTGCCCATGAGACCCTGGCCGGTCACCTGCGAGCCATGCTCGGCACATTGACGGTGGAGGAGATCTACCGGGAACGGGACAAGTTTGCCCAGCAGGTGCAGGAGACCTCTGGGCCCGACATGGCCAACATGGGGCTGGCCATCGATTCCTTTGTCATCAAGAACATCCAGGATGATCAAGGGTACCTGGACGCCCTGGGCCGGCCGCGCACCGCTGAGGTCAAGCGAGACGCTACCATCGGTGAAGCGGAGGCGGCGCGGGACGCCACCATCAGATCTGCTGCGGCTCGGCAAAAGGGGGAGACAGCCAAGTTCCAGGCGGAGACCAAGATCGCCGAGTCCCAGCGGGATTATGAAGTTCAGAAGGCAGCCTATGACCAGGTAACCAATCGCCAGCAGGTGATCGCGGAACTGGAGCGCGATCTGCAGGACAACAAGTCGCAGCAGCAGATCAGGGCCGAGGCTGTCCAGATCCAGGTCATCGAGAAGCAGAAGCAGATCCAGGTCCAGGAGCAGGAGGCGCTGCGCAAAGAGAAAGAGCTGCTGGCCACGGTTCGCAAGCCGGCCGAGGCGGAGCAATACCGCATCCAGACTCTGGCCAAAGCGAAAAAGTTCCAAACCGAGACCGAGGCGTCCGGTGAGGCGGAAGCCTCCAGGCAGATCGGCATGGGACAGGCAGACGCCAACAAGGCGCGCGGTCTAGCTGAGGCTGACGTCATTCGCGCTCAGGGGTCGGCCGAGGCCACAGCAATGGAGAAAAAGGCGGCCGCCTGGCAGCAGTACAACCAGGCTGCCATCATCCAGCAGCTCGTTGAGGCGCTTCCCAAGGTGGCTGAGGCAATCGCCAGCCCGCTGGCCCAAACCGACCGGCTCGTCATCATCAACAGCGGGAGTGATGGCGGAGGCGCTTCCCGCTTGACGGCCGACATCAACAGCATCGTGGCTCAGGTGCCGGAGACACTGGAGGCGCTGACCGGCGTCAACCTGGTCGAGATGCTCAAAGCGCTGCCCGGCCTCGGAGAGGCGGCCGGCGAGGACAAGGAGTAACCCCTGCCAGCTTTGGTCGTCAGCCGCGCCGCACGCGCACCATACCGTGATTACACTCGGGGAGGGGTAGCGAGCTACCCCTCTCCTCCCTGTATTCTACTGACCAGAGTCCTCTGACCAGAGTCCTCAATGGCTCTCCCCAGCACGGCCGAGGTTGTCATAATCGGGGGTGGGGTGATGGGCGCCAGCACCGCCTACCATCTGACTCTACGGGGCTGTAGGGACGTGGTGCTGCTGGAGCGCGAGACCTTCTTTGGGCAGGGGGCTACCGGCCGCTGCGCCGGCGGCATCCGGTATCAGTTCAGCACCGAAATCAACGTCCGTCTCTCCCAGCTCAGCCTGCCTATGCTGGAGCGGTTCCAGGAGGAGCTGGACCAGCCGATTGATCTCCGCTGGGTCGGCTATCTGATGCTGGCGTCCAGCGACGAGAACCGGGCCGAGTTCCAGCGGAACATCGCCCTTCAGAACCGGCTAGGGGTCGATTCTGAGTGGCTGCCGGCTCGTGATGCGGCCGCCATGGTGCCGCTGATCAACAGTGACGGCATCCTTGGGGCCTCCTGGCACGCCGGCGACGGGCTGGCCGACCCCAACAGCGTGGCCCAGGGGTACGTTAATGGGGCACGGCGCCTGGGAGCCCGGCTGATCGGTGACGCAGAGGTGATCGGGATTCGCGCGGCGAGCGGCAAGGTAGCGGGTGTAGAAACGGCGCAGGGAGTGATCTCCACCCGGCAGGTGGTCAACGCGGCCGGGCCTTGGGCGGGCGCGGTTGGGGAGATGGCCGGCCTGGAGATCCCGGTGCTGCCGGTGAGGCGGCAGATAGTGGTCACCGCGCCGCTCCCTCAGGTCCCGCCCGATCTGCCGTTTGTGATTGACTTTGCCCAATCGCTCTACTTCCACCGCGAGGGGGAGGGCATTCTCACCGGCATGTCCAACCCTGACGAATCGCCGGGATTCAGCCAGGTGGTCGACTCGGAATGGGAACTGGTGCATCTGGAAGCCGCCATGGAGCGGATGCCGCTCCTGGAAGAAGCTAGCCTCCTCAGCCGCTGGGCCGGGTTGTACGAGGTCACGCCGGACGCCCATCCGATTCTCGGTCGGGTGCCGGAGCTGGAGGGCTTTTATTGCATCAACGGGTTCAGCGGGCACGGCTTTATGCACGGTCCCGTCTGTGGCCTGCTGCTGGCAGAGGAAATCCTGGACGGCGCCGCCCGCACTCTGGATGTGAGCGGTCTCTCCATAGAGCGCTTCCGGACCGGCGAGGGCCTGGTGGAGTATAATGTGATCTGATGCCCGGCATGTGCGCAGCACACACGCGCGATTCGAGGGTCTGTCGGGCGGCGCTGCGCGGGTGACCGGGCGGCTCGTGAGGTATGTTCTAGCTGCCGGCGCGTCTGTCTTGGCTGCTGCCGGCCAAGTCTGTGGCCGCTAGTGTGCG
The DNA here is from genome assembly GCA_030593075.1 of Ardenticatenales bacterium. Classification (GTDB taxonomy): domain Bacteria; phylum Chloroflexota; class Anaerolineae; order Promineifilales; family UBA4811; genus JAUVHW01. The sequence goes on along the minus strand of JAUVHW010000011.1, from coordinate 7,031 downwards.
GCGGACCCTCTCCCGCAGCTGCCGGCGCGGTTTGCCAAATTCGCAGACTTTGCTAGAATCGTGCCGGTTGGCTCGTCGCGGCCAGGCAGAACCTGGGTGCGGGTTTTGCGCCGGCCATTTGAGTGGGTAGTTGGTGGTCCGGAGTCTGATCGGATAAGGAGGTGCCTGCAAGAAACACGTGCTACGTAGGTTGTCTCGTGGTTGATTCCAATCGCAACACTGTTTAATAGTACCGCTATTCCATGGAGGAGAGCAAGAGATGAAGAAAATCAGTGCTTTGATAATAGTCAGTATCCTGGCTGTCATGCTCTTGACAGCCTGTGGGGGTCCCCAGTTCGAGTGCGAGGACGCTATCGGCTGCGTGGACATCGCCCCGGAGGACCCGGTCCGCATTGGCTGGGCCCTGGTGATCAGCGGGCCGAACGAGACACTGGGTGTGGACTCCCAGCGTGGTGTCGAGATCGCCGCTGAAGACAAAGGCAAAGTCCTCGATCACGCGATCGAGCTGGTGGGGGAGGACTCGCTGTGCAGCGCCGAGGGTGGCCAGACGGCCGTCACCAAGCTGACCTCTGACCCCAGCCTGATTGGGATTGTCGGCACCAACTGCTCCAGCGCAGGAGAACCCGCGTCAAAGATCGCTTCCGACGCTGGCATGGTGCTGATCTCCCCCTCCAATACGGCCCCATCGTTGACCAATCCGGACAAGACCTGGAACCCGGGTTACCTGCGCAGTTGCCACAACGACAACATCCAGGGCGCTGCGATGGCCAACTTTGCGTACAACGAGCTCGGCGTGCGCAAGGCCGCCACCATCCACGATGGCAGCCCCTACGCTGACCAGCTGCAGCAGGTGTTCGCTGACAAGTTCGTCGAGCTGGGCGGTGAGATCACCACTCAGGAGGCCATCAATACTGGTGATACTGACATGCGTCCGGTGCTCACCAAGATCGCGGTCACCGGCCCTGAGCTGATCTACTACCCGATCTTTATCGCCGAGGGCGGGCACATCACCGTGCAGGCCAAGGAGATCTCCGGGCTGGAGGACACGATTCTGTCTGGCGCTGACGGGATGATCTCACCTGACTTTATCGCAGCTGCTGGCGACGAGGCCAACGGGATGTACATCTCGGGTCCCGATCTCGCCTTCGACAATCCCCTTGGCCAGGCATTCCTCCAGAAGCACAGGACAAAATACGGCGAAGATCCGTTGAGCGCCTTCCACGCTCACGCGTACGATGCGACGATGATGCTGATCGCCGCGATCGAGAAGGTCGCCGTACAAGATGAGGATGGGACGCTGCACATCGGCCGCCAGGCGTTGCGCGACGCGCTCTATGCCACCAAGGACCACGAGGGCATCACGGGAACACTGACCTGCAACCAGTACGGAGACTGCGCTGACCCACTGATCACGGTCAACCAGATCCAGGAAGGCGAGTACGTGCCGGTCTGGACGGCCGATTAGTGATCTCTAGCGTCTGTCTGTAGACACCCTATCGGCTAACGTCACCTCTGGGGATGAGCCTGGGCTCGCTTGGCGCCGCCCAGGCTCGTCCCCGTCACTTGCGGAGCAGAGAGCTACGTGCTGGAGCGCTACCTACACGGGGCTGCTTGCGGCAGGGCGCTGGAATGGTGAGCTTCTCGCAAGCGGCCTGGCGTTCCGTGAAGACACCTCTGGACGGAAGAGAGCATGCGTGAACGATTGCAGAACCTGGACCCCCTCAGCGTCGTGTTATGGCTGCTCCGGGCGGCGATACTTGGGGCTGTCCTGTGGGGGACTGTGGCTACGATTCTCAACAATCCGTACTCTGCCGAGAATTGGCTGGACTTCTTGGTCTTTGGCGTGGCTCAGGGCAGTCTTTACGCCCTTATCGCTCTCGGGTATACGCTGGTCTACGGCGTTCTGTTCATGATCAACTTTGCTCACGGCGAGTTCTTCATGTCGGGCATTTTCACCGCCACGGTCTTTGTCGCCATCCCTCTGAGCGAGACCGCGTTCTGGGACAGCCATCCGGTGCTGTCGCTGCTCGTTGTCGCCCTGGTGGCCATGGCAACATCCGTGGGTATCGCTGTCCTGACCGAGCGAGTCGCCTATCGCCCCCTCAGACACGCTCCGCGCCTCGTACCCCTGATCACGGCTATTGGCGCTTCCTTTTTCTGGCAGTATTTTTTCCGGGGCCTGTACGGTTCCGGCATCACGGCATTCCCCCCCGTGGAGATGTTAAAGGGCTCCCTGATCGTTGGGGGCCTGGAGATCTTGTGGACGCAGGTGGTCGTGATTGTGGCCTCTGTTCTTCTGCTCATCGGTCTGTACATCTTTGTGATGCGCACCAAGACAGGCAAGGCCATGCGGGCAGTGGCCGAAGACAAACAGGTCGCTGCGCTGATGGGGATTGACGTGGACAGAGTGATCGTGATCACGTTTGCCACTGGCGCGGCGCTGGCGGGGGCGGCCGGGCTTCTCTACGCGCTCCTGTTCCGGCAGGTGCACTTTTTCATGGGCTTCTTCCCGGGTATCAAAGCCTTCACGGCCGCTGTGCTGGGGGGCATCGGCAGCGTCCCGGGCGCTGCCCTGGGTGGGCTGTTCCTGGGGATGTTCGAATCGATAGGGCCCAGCCTCTTCCTCGAAGGCTTGGGGATCCCGGCCGCCTACCAACTCAAGGACGTGATCGCCTTCACTATGCTGGTGCTGGTGCTGATTGTGCGGCCGCAAGGAATCCTGGGTGAGCGGCTTGCGGAGAAGAAAGCCTGAGGAGCATGATGGGAACTCAGACTCGTCTCGACTGGGGGGCGACCGTCCGGCTGGGGCTCCTTGCAGGCGTCGTTGCCTTGTCGCTGAGCCTGATTGGCATGGTGGAGAGATTCAGCGAACGCGACATCATAGGTGGAGTGTTCTCTCTCGGGCAGGTCTTTCTGTTTGGAGCGGCCATTGGCGGCGGATACTTGGCCGCCCGACGGAGCGCCGGCGAGGAGCTAGGCAGAGTGCTCCTGGGTGGTCTTGCGCTTGGCCTGATCTCCAGCTTGCCTCTCATCCTGTTGTTGGTCGCGGGTGGGTTGACCGACGCCGAGGGGGGGATCTTGCTTCGCCGGTTCCTTATCAACGTGTCGCCCGGCCTGCTGAAGTTGCTGGCCTTTGGCCAAGGTCAGATCGCCGGCTCTCTGATTCTGGCAGCAGTGACCGGCGTGCTGGGGCTCGTGGGGGCTGGTGTGTACCTGCTTCCCCCACGGCTGGGGCGGCCGCTGCTGGTCGGCCTGATCTCGGTCTTCTTGATTGGGCTGCTGTCCGAGATCATTATCCTGGCCTGGGGCAACAGGGGGATTGGCCTGATCATCAGGCGGTTCATGTTCGCAGCGAGGGGCCTCTTGGTGCCCGGCGCCTGCCTGGTGTTCCTGGTTGCTGCCGGGTCGAATGTCGCCTGGAGCGGCCAGCAGGAGCGAGTGGAGCAGCGCTTGAGCACGCTTGGGCCTGAGCAGCAGCAGCGCCTTCGGCGGGGCATGATCGCCCTCGGCGTACTGCTCCTCCTTGTTCTGCCTTTCATCCTTCGGACCTATCTATCGGAGGTGATTGACAACATTGGCCTGTACATCCTGATGGGGCTCGGCCTAAACATCGTGGTTGGCTTTGCCGGCCTGCTGGACCTGGGCTATGTGGCCTTTTTCGCCATCGGCGCCTACGCGATGGGCGTGCTCACCTCCCACAGCGACTTGGGCGTTGGCGGTCTTTCGTTTTGGGCCGCCTTGCCTTTCGCGGTGCTTGCCGCTGTAGCGGCGGGTATCATCCTGGGGATCCCGGTGCTGCGAATGCGTGGCGACTACCTGGCGATTGTCACCCTTGGCTTCGGCGAGATCATCCGCATCCTGGCTCTCTCAGACTTCCTGGCTCCGTACATCGGAGGTGCCCAGGGTATCCTGCTGATTCCGAAAGCCCGCATCCTCGGCTTTGAGTTCGTCAGACCAGAGTCACTGTACTATGTCATCCTCCTCGCCTGCCTGCTCGCTGTTTTCGTCTCTTGGCGGCTGCGTGACTCGCGCCTGGGCCGGCAATGGATGGCGATGCGAGAGGACGAGGATGTGGCGGAAGCGATGGGCATCAACCTGGTCAAGACCAAGTTGCTGGCCTTTGCCATCGGTGCTGGCTTCTCGGGCCTGAGCGGCGCGATCTTTGCCAGCAAGCTCAGTTCGATCTTTCCCCACAGCTTCCAGCTTCTAGTCTCGATCAATGTCCTCTGCTTGATCATCGTGGGGGGAATCGGCAGCCTTCCCGGTGCCATGGTCGGAGCTCTCATTCTAGTTGGACTGCCCGAACTGCTCCGGGAGTTTGCCGAATACCGGTTCATGATGTACGGTGCGTTGTTGATCGTGATGATGCTGGTCCGGCCGGAAGGCTTCTGGCCCTCCGCGATTCACAAGCGTGAGCTCCACATGGAAGAGCCTGAAGCCCTGGCTCATCTAGCCGCCGGACAGACCGGCTAGAGGTCTTGCCCATGGCTATTCTTACTGGAAATCACGTGACCAAGCGCTTCGGCGGCCTGACGGCCGTTCACGACCTGGAAGTCGAGGTCAAGGAGCAGTCTATTCACAGTATCATCGGCCCGAACGGCGCAGGCAAGACGACGTTTTTCAACTGCGTTACCGGTTTCTATCGCCACCAAGAGGGTATGATCCTCTTCCAGGGCCGTCCGGTGAACGGTCTTTCTCCGGACCGCATTACACGTCTGGGCATCGCTCGGACCTACCAGAACATCCGGCTCTTTGCCAACATGACTGCGATTGAGAACGCGTTAGTTGGCCAAGACTCACGGCTCAAATCAAGCTGGATCGGTGCCATCCTGGGGACCAGGGGGACACGCGAGGAGGAAGAGAAGGCTGTGACGGACGCCCGACGGATGTTGCGCTTCGTTGGCCTGAGCGGCAGAGGGGACGTCCTCGCCAGGAATCTCCCCTATGGCGACCAGCGCCGTCTCGAGATTGCTCGCGCGCTGGCCAGCCAGCCCAAGCTCCTGCTGCTGGACGAGCCGACGGCCGGCATGAATCCCGCTGAGACTCAGGATGTGATGGCGTTCATCCGCGGTTTGCGCGACGAGCTGGGCATTACCATTCTCCTCATCGAGCACGACATGCGCGTCGTGATGGGCATCTCCGAAGTCGTGACTGTGCTGGACTATGGAGAGAAGATTGCCGAAGGGACCCCAGCCCAGATCCAGCGGAATCCCAAGGTAATCGAGGCCTACCTGGGAAGGGAGGCAAGGGCATAAGATGGCTTTACTGGAAGTCAACGGTATTCATACCTACTATGGTGCGATTCACGCCCTGAAAGGTATCTCTGTCAGCGTAGATGAGGGCGAGATCGTGACGCTGATCGGCGCCAACGGAGCTGGCAAGAGCACAACCATAAACACTATCTGCGGCATCCTGCATCCTGCACAGGGTGAGATCTACCTGGAAGGCGAGGCGATCCACGAGCTGCCGGCTCACGAGATCGTGATGCGCGGCGTGTCTCAGGCCCCGGAGGGTCGTCGGGTTTTTGGCCGGTTGACTGTGACTGAAAACCTGGAGATGGGAGCCTACGCTAGATCGGACAATAACGGCATCCGCCGCGACATGGAGCGGGTCTTCACTCTTTTCCCCCGTCTGGAAGAGCGATCCAAACAGGTAGCCGGCACCCTGTCGGGCGGTGAACAGCAGATGCTGTCGATGGGACGGGCGCTCATGGCCAGTCCCCGGTTGCTGCTGCTGGACGAGCCATCCATGGGGTTGGCCCCCATTCTGGTGGAGGCAATCTTTGACACCATCCGTGAGATCAATGCTCGAGGCACCACTGTGCTGTTAGTGGAGCAAAACGCACTCATGGCGTTTTCGGTAGCCAACCGGGGCTATGTACTGCAGACCGGTGAGATTCAGCTGGCCGACACGGCCGAGGCCCTGCGCCAGAATGACGAGGTTCGCAAGCTGTACCTCGGTGAGGCCTAGCCGGGTCCTATTGAAAAGAGGAGGTGATGCTGCCCGACAGACACTCAGTAGATTAGCAACTCACAGTGAAACCGTTCCAATCATGTTAGGAGGAGAGAATGTCAGTCTACAAGAAGGTTAGTGCGTTACTTTGCATTCTGCTGGTAGCCGCAATGGTCTTGACCGCTTGTGGCGCCAAAGAGCCTACCGCGACACCCAAGCCGGCCGCGACCAAAGCACCCGAGCCGGAAGCCAAGGATCTCTTGGACGAGATCTTGGAGGCGGGTGTGCTGGTAGTCTCCAGTGATCCCAACTATGCCCCTCAGAGCTTCTTGAACGAGGATGGCGAGTTGGACGGTTTTGACGTCGACGTCGCCAAGGAAGTCGCCGAGCGGCTGGGTGTCGAAGCCGAATTCATGACCCCCGAGTGGGACATGATCGTCGGCGCCAACTGGAGCGCTCGCTGGGACATCAGCATCGGGTCCATGACCCCCACTGAGCCCCGCTCCGAGGTCCTCTGGTTCACCGATGCCTACTACTATGTCCCCGCTTCCTTTGCCGTCCACAAGGACAACACCAGCGTCCGGTCGGTGGAAGACCTGGCGGGAAAGAAGGTGGGGCTCGGCACAGCTACCACCTACGAGGACTATCTCGGTGGCACGCTGGCCATCTTGGGTGGCGAGGTCATGTATGACCCGCCGTCAGGCCTTGACGTCAGTCCCTATACGACCGACGGCGATGCGATCTCGGACCTGGACCTGGGCGACGGCGTTCGCCTGGATGCCGTGATGTCCGCCCAGCCCACCCTCCAGACGGCGATCGACAGCGGCGTGGCGCTCAAGTACGTGGGCACCCCCGCCTTCTACGAGCCGCTGGTCTTTGCTCTCGACAAGAGCCGCGGCCCCTCGGACAAGTTGGTGGCCGAACTCAACGAGATCATCGCCGCCATGCACAACGATGGCACCCTGGTCGAACTCTCGCTCGAGTGGTACGGCCTTGACTATACGTCGCTGGTCAGCCCAGAAGAGGTGGCCGAAGTTGAGCTGCTTTCCGTCAGCGCCCCCTGCGAGGCTAACAAGATG
>JAUVHW010000268.1 GCA_030593075.1 Ardenticatenales bacterium | reverse complement strand
CCAGGGGCGATCAGCCCCCGGCGATCAGGCCCCGGCGGGCAGCATCCGGGGAAAAGCAGACCTCATAGCCCACGTCCCGAAAAGCGCCCCCGGCGCCGCGGCGCCAGGGGCGGGACCGCCGTCAGAAGGGGATTCCAACCGGTTCCTCGGATGGGTAACGTTGCCGCCGCACTGTGTCCGGATCAATCTCTTGGAGAAAGCGGGAGCACTTGGCCCGGCAAGAGACCAGGTAAAGCCGTTGGGCGGCGCGGGTCATGCCCACGTAGGCCAGGCGGCGCTCGCCCCGCAACTCGGCCTTCAGCTCCTCCTCATCATCAGCCCGGATGGTCCGCGGTAGCTCGCCCTCGTCCAGCCGCGCCAAAAAGACCACCGGAAACTCAAGCCCCTTGGCCGAGTTGATGGTTACCACCTTGACCGTGTTCTCAAAGATGTCAAAGGCGTCCTCCCGAAAGTGAACCACCGGGATGCCGGCCCGCTTCAGCACAAAACGCAAATGATCGACCTGGTCATTCCTGCGCGCCAGCACTGCTATATCGCCCGGCCGGAACCGCATCCGATTGCAGAGATCGGTGATGGTTTCCACGATGAACTTGTCGTGGTGGTCACTGTCGGCACAGAGGGCAACTACCGGCCGGGGACCACGCTTGTCGGCCGCGTCCGGCATGATGGTCTCCTCGTCCTCGGAAACGCCGGCCTGGGCCAGTGACCAGCCGGCCGCCAGAATCTGTCGCGTGTTGCGAAAGTTCTTTTTCAGGGAAAAGCTGCGCGCCGGAGCGATGTGAATGTCTCCGTCCTTCCAGGGGACCCCCTTGTAGTAGATGCTCTGGGCCGGGTCAGCCAGCAGGATCAGGCTGCGAGCCTTGCTGCCGCCCGCCAACAGGCTGACCGCCTGCAACTGCACCGGCCGCAGGTCCTGCGCCTCGTCCACGATGACCGCGTCATAAGGTTCGAAATGGGGGTCCTGCGGGATGACCTGGAGCGCATGCAGGGCGAGGTCCAGGTAGTCAAAGACTCCTTTGATCTCGAGTTGGCGCTGATATTCCTGATAGGCAATCCAAACAAAACGGCGGTAGCTCTGCTGCAGCCCCGTTTTGCGGCCGGTCCGCCTGGCTGCGGCATAGGCCTCCCAGGTGCGCAGGTCACGCCCCTTGATCACGTCGTCGATCTCCGAGCAGAAGAAGTCGTTGCCGCGGGCACACAGGGTGCTGTCAGGAAACGATCGCCGCGCCCTACGGATACCTTTGGCGATGGCGTCGTTCAATTGGCCGTCGTTCCCCACCGGCCGGGAGCCGGGCCGGTCACTCATGTAGGTCTTGAGCCATTCCCGAAGGACCCACACTTCAACCCGCCTGGCTTTCTCTTGCCCGTAAAGCTCCTCGAACATCTGCTCCACCACCTTGGCCAGTGTCTCGGTGTAGGTCACGAACAGAACCCGCGGATCGCCGGTCCGAAAGAGTTCGCGGACGTAGGTCTGCACCATGGCGCGATAGATTCCCACAGTCGTCTTGCCCGATCCGGCGACCCCCTTGATAAGCGTTGGTCCGGTCGTCTTCATCTCGACCAGCCTATCCTGATCCGGCGAGAGCTTGAGCAGCAAATCCTTGATCTCGCCCTTGCAGTAGGCTTCCAGTTCGTCGGCATTGGCGCGGTAAAAGACAGAGCGGACGTCAAAGGAATCATCCAGCGACCAATCAGGTGATGTGTACACCTGGGCCAGATTCTGAGCCGCATAGTCCGGCAGGCTGAGCTCAAACACCTGCTCAATCTCGGTCACCCGCTTCACCTCATCCACCTGTTCTTCGGGCACTCCCAACAACTGCAAGAAGCGTGGCGGACAGTGGCCGAATATCGCAGGTGCCGGTGGCGGCGACCACTGCCAGGTCCTCGGCTTGGGCTTGGTATCATCGTCGGATCGCTGAATCGCTCGTACCAGGCCAATCACCCGGTCATCATCAAAGCTTGCATAATCGTCGATATAGTCATGATCTCCCACGTCCAGGAGGGTGATGAAGCCGGGGTCATCGTAACGCCAAGCCAGGCGGTATCGATTATCGATCCAAGAATGCCAGATACCGGACCCCTTCTTGCCCAACCGCCTCAGATGACCCGAGTGTAGGCTCTTGGAGTGCGTGGCTGGGTTATCCTCTAGGCGGTGGTAGACGGTTTCCATAGCCAGGTCCGGTACCTTGGCCAGGAGCTGGTCCAGGTTGCCCTTGAATTGTCGAGTCTGCTGCAAAATAAAGGCCATGTTTGCTTCCCGTTCCCGTAAACTGTCTCTCGGTCTTCCTCAAGCCCGCCCTTTGCCCTCCTTGCTGGTATCCAGATCGAGGTAGCGGAGGTAGAGCTCTCCCAGCCATTCCTGCAACTCGTCGCGCAAAGTGACTCGTTGCCAGATTCCCACCAGCCTGTCCAGCGGCATGTCGAGGAAGGTCCTGTCCCCATCCATGAGCATGCCCTGGTAGCCTTGCACGAGCGAAAGGCAGTGGCTATCACCCGGATGCCGCACCAACATCAGCCGCCCGTGATCGAATCGGGACTCCGGGTGGCTGACCATCGCCACAGCCAGCAAGTGATCGCGCCACAGCTGGTTGTGCGCCACCGCGGCCACCTGGTCCCAGGCCTCCGGCCGCCAGGGGGAATCCGAGCCATCCATCCAGCGCCGGTAGGCGGGCCTATCGTAACGCTTCTGGGAGAACAGTTCGCTGAGCTTGACCTCTATCCCGGTAAAGGCGCTTTTGCCATTCTTGTCCAGGTATTCCACATAGGCGTCAAAAGCAGTCCGATCGTTCAAGTATTCGGCGGCCGGTTCCGGGGCATATTCAATGAGCACGCGCGTCACCCGCTTGACCTCGCCGGGCAGCAAGGCCTGCCACAAGGTCGTCGCCAGGTCGAGATCGTCGACCAGCGGGCCGAAGAGGTTGAAGCACATCGGCTGGCTGGAGAGCATGTTGTGCAGCAGGCGAAAGGGCTCGACGGTCCCTTTGCCCTCGGCGATCCTGCGCCGGGCGACCTGGAAGATGGTCGGCGTCAGGAAGTTGAGCCCCTGGGCCCCATCCTCGCGGCGCAGCATGTTGCCGTAGCGCGCGGTGCTGCTTGGCCTCGGACCGGTGCCGCAGGGAACGCCGAGAACATGTGCCCGGTACCAGCTCTGGTGCCGGCGCATGCGGGCGGCAAAGGGGCTATCTCCCGTGGACTGTGGCCCAAGGTCGATCGACTCGGCCGGCGCGGCCGGGATTGCGGGTGGTTGGACGGCACCACTCCTGAGCTGCAGGGGGGGTTTTGCCCCCGGGCCGGTCAGCCCGCTGCTCCCCCCGCGGGCGGGCGATGGCCCCCCGTTTTCTCCCAGAGAGATCCCCTGGAGGTCTTTTTCTTTATCTCGACCAGTGCGCGGCCGCGATACTCCATGCTCAGTCGCCGGCCGACAAAGGCATGGTAATGGCTGTGTTTTGAAAGCACTGGATGCGCCGCCACCATATCGGGATGCTCAGACACATCTCTGGTGAAAAAGCGTTGCGGCATCTTTTCCACCGTTGCGTCCAGCAGCTGGAAAATGACATCTTTGGGTCCCATTTACCTCACTCCTGGTCCAGGATAACGAATAGTCTACGCATCACGTCTTCCACCTTGCGCTTCACGTCTCACTCTACGACCGGCAGAGGCATGTACACTCCCAGCACATCCGGCGGCAGTTGCGACCGGACGCTGTAGTGTACCCCTTTCACCCTGGCGGCCGTGTGCACCCGCTGGTGGGCCTCCAGAATCTCGTGGGCGCCGCGCCGCCAGTGTGGTGAGTGGCGGCCGTGGCCGCGGCCGCCCGCGCAGGGTGATACGGATTTGACGTTGAACACCATTACCATTGTAGCACATTTGTGCCATGGCCGTCAAGGGGTAGAGCGCCCTCTCCGCGCCCACCACCGCAACCTTCCACCAAACGCGGGACGCGGCCGTAGGAGCGGTTTGTGACCGCGATCATCCCCGCCGCCCGCGGCGGGCAGCGCGGTGTTCGGGGCGGGGCAAGACCGGCGGATGTCCGCTGTGGCGGTCCTCATTAAAAGGAATCAGCCGCCGTAGTTCTCCTGGGGCGGCTCTCCCTGTGACAGGAGCTAAATCAACCGTGGCAGGCTGGCATCATCAGTGTGATCCAACGCGGTTACCGTGTCTTGTTCAAAACGACTAATCCCCTTTCTCGTGCCAGGGCTATCAAACGGGACTCCATCTCCTTGAGCTGTCCTCTGGTTGCCTGCGGGCGTGGCACGAGAAACGAAACCACAATCATCTCCTTCATGCGAATGGCGAAACACTTCTCGCGCCGTTCTTTTGTGAAAGGCTCGAACCATTCGTGCACCCAATGGCTGTGGTCTTGGTCATGATATCGTGTCGTTCCAAGAATCTCGTACGCCAGCCCGCCTAGATGGTAAGCGTGGGAGCGTTTCCACCTCCCTCCACGCTGGGTTGAAATCCCGAAATAGTAGGCTGTTCTCGACTCAAGCCGTGCAACGTAGATGTGGGGAAGATGCTTCACTCCGTCGTACACTTGTTGTGCTGCTTGGGAAAGGAAGAACCCCTTTCGGTCAAAGAGGGCGACGGAGGGCTCATCTGATGCTGCCCTC
>JAUVHW010000393.1 GCA_030593075.1 Ardenticatenales bacterium | reverse complement strand
TAGGGCATGACGAGTTCTACGTCCTGGGTGACAACCGCAACAACTCGAGCGACTCTCACAACTGGGGTGTGCTGCCCCGTGATCGCCTGATAGGTAGGGCCTGGGTTATCTACTGGCCGCTGCGAGATTGGGGAACCGTCCCGCATTACGGTTTTGCCTCTGGCAGCGCCGGAACCCAGGCGGCCGGTGGCTGACCGGGCCGCAGATCTGCCTGGGAAGACAAATGGAGCGGCCTCAGAAACGACAGTGGTTCCGGGAGATTGTAGACGGACCTGGTCTGGCAGCCATACGAGAACCGGAGGCCCGGGCGCGGTGCCTGCGCAGCACTAATCGAGCCTCAACTAGATACCGGAGATCGCCGGCATGAATGTATGGCATGACCTTCCTCCAGGGCCAGACGCGCCCAGTACCATCTATGTCATCGTCGAGATCCCCAAGGGATCGCGCAACAAGTACGAGTATCACAAGGCGGCCGGCATCATCAAGCTGGATCGTGTTCTCTACTCGTCACTGCACTATCCAGGCGACTACGGGCTCATACCTCGCACCTACTACGAGGACGGAGACCCGCTGGACGTGCTGGTGATGATCAACGAGCCCACCTTCCCGGGCTGTGTCATTGAGGCCCGGCCGATTGGGATCTTTGAGATGGTGGACAAGGGCTTGCCTGATGACAAGGTCCTGGCGGTCCCCGCAACGGACCCACTCTTTGATGGCTATACCGACATTTCCGACATCCCGCCGCACTTTCTGCGGGAGGTGGCCCACTTTTTTGAGGTCTACAAGGACCTCGAAGGTGCGCGAACCAAGCCAATCGGCTGGGCGCCGGCCGAGGTAGCGAGGCAGAAGGTCGAACATGCCATCGACCTCTACAGGACGCAGTTCCAGCCCCCCAGCCTCTAGCGTGAGTTGGTGACCCGATGGTAGAGATGGATCCAGAAACTCACGGCTCTCCAGGCAAGATACTGGTGGTTGACGACGACCGCATCCTGGTCGAAATCCTGACCGAGTCCCTTTCGATGGCCGGCTACGAGATATCCGCCGCCTATGATGGACAAGAGGCCATTGCGGCGGCCCAGCGCGTGCAACCAGACCTCATCCTGCTCGACGTAATGATGCCCGAGCTGGACGGTTACTCGGCCTGCGCCCAGCTCAAGGCGGCAGTCGAAACCCAGTTCACCCCGGTGATAATGCTCACGGCGCTGACGGACAGGGACGACAAACTCAGGGCACTGGAGGTAGGCGCCGACGAGTTCATGCGCAAACCCCCCGACAGGCAGGAGTTGCTGATCCGCATCAGGTCGCTGCTGAGGACCAAGAGGCTCTACGATCAGGTACAGGAGAGCCACCAGAGACTTGAGGAACTGGAAGAGGCAAAGCACGATCTGACCTACATGATCGTGCACGACATGCGCGGACCGGTAAGTTCCATCATCAGCAGTCTGCAGTTGCTGAGGGAGGAGCAAGATCCGCCGACCGCGGAGGAGAGCAGCGCGCTGGTCGCCAGCTCATTGTTGTCGGGCCAGAGAATCATGACGATGGTGGAGGCGATGCTGGACCTGCAGCGTCTGGAGGACGGGAAAATGCCGGTCCGGCTCCAGCCCCTATCCATAGGTATGGTCATTGAGGAAACGGTCCAAGCTATCAGGCCCCTCCTGCAAGAAGGCAGAGTCAGGATACAGGTCAAGGCCGATCGGCCAGTGTTCGAGCTCAACTTAGATGGTGAGCTGCTAGAGCGCGTGGTCAACAACCTGCTGCTGAATGCCGTGCGGTTCAGCCCCCGCGGGGGCAGGATAGGCATCTGGACACAGGCCACGAAGGACTGGGTCGTGGTGAACATGGCAGACCAAGGTCCGGGGATTCCGCCGGACCAACGTGAACGGATATTCCAAAAGTACACGCAACTTGGTGCGGCACAGCAGCGGCGCGGCCTGGGACTGGGGCTCGCATTCTGCAAGATGGCAGTCGAAGCCATGGGCGGGCGCATCTGGGTAGAGGACATTCCCCGGGCTGGCGCCGTGTTCCGCTTCGCCCTGCCCCTGGCTCCAGCGGGAGGATGACTTTGCAGCCCCTGACTTTACACTGCCGGGACGTGGTCGTCCTGGGCCTGCGTGCGGGGTGCGGGCGGACCTTGCGATGGCACGCGTGGATGGCCCGAGTCGTGGTGGGCCATCCGGCCACGCGGGGCGCTAGATCACCGGGTTCCCGGGGCGGACCGGCAGGCGGCCGGCTGGCCAGGCGCGCCCGCACCTAGCCGGAGTGCAAAATGGGGTTCCCTCACACAAAGAAAGCCATTCCGGCAGACTTCTTCACCCCCAGCTATCGAATCTCTTGCAGGATAGGCGTGCCGGCCGGCGGGCTGCACGCGCTCTTGCTGGACCCCTTGAATCCCTTCCTCGAACTAGGTGATGCCTACGTATCACGAATCAACACTCCAGGCGAAATCGTGGCTCACTACCAGCGGGCGGCAATACGCAAGGACAACATCCTCTTTATTGTCTTGACCCGTCGTGAAGATGGCGATCCCCCCAGAGGACCCGGGGTCTATGTGGCTCGCGTCGCCAAGGAGACCTTTGTGACAATCCCATCATTTGAGATTCGAGGCACAGCGGAGGTGGAGCAAGAAGCCTCTCCACGCGAAATCCTGGTGCACTCGATGGGCAGGTTTGTTCCTATCTATGATGCATCTGCCTCAGTTGCGCTTTTCCCGGATATCACTTTCGAGGGCAAGCTGATTCTCATCAACAAAGAGCGGGTGGAGGCTTTCTGCATCGTAGAGTAGGAGC
>JAUVHW010000094.1 GCA_030593075.1 Ardenticatenales bacterium | reverse complement strand
CATCAGCTTCTCGTCCCCGCTCGCCGGGGGACGCCAGTCAACCTGAATTGCCGGAGCGCCCTGTTCAGTCAAGCTCTCGGCGAACGACTCCAGGCCAACGTTGATGGCAGCCAGAGGCTGCTGGATCGCGGCCAGGTCGACGGGCCGCGCCAAAGGCTGAACCAGCGCCTGCTCAGGCGGTGGTGCGAGTTCCTGGACCAACCGGCCCACATGGCGCACCGCCGACTCGTTGCGGGTTTCGCCCCGCGCTCCGGCGGCCCGCAGCTTCTCCATCTGCTCTTCTAGGCCTTGTGGGTCCTCATCAGTGCCCACTGTGACCGCCACCACTTCCAGGTGTCTTCCGGCTTTTTCCGCCATGGCAATGGCCTGCGCTATGGCAGGGGCCAGTTCGCCGGCCGGGTCGGGGTGCGATCCGTAGCCCAGCACCACATCCAGCAGAATGACGGCGACCTCCGGGTCCTCTGCTTCCTCCAACAGACGCTGAATGCGCAACGTGTTGTCCAGCATTGGGTGCAGACGCCCCACGGTAAACTCGTCCGCTCCCAGGTCAATGATGGTGTTCTCTTTGCTCTCCAGCGAGTTCTTCAGAACGTTCTGACCCTTGGTGAGCGGGGCGTTGGAGCAGACGACAGGGAGATAGTCCTGCAAGATCACGAGGGCCTCGTAGGCCAGCGTGCCGCCGGAGAACAGGCCGCGCAGCCAGCGCTGGCCGGGCGCAAAGCCCAAGTCGGCTCCCGGTTCTTCCTTGGACACACGGGCCGCCAATTGCACAGCCAGTGAAGCGGCAGCGTCGAAGGTGCGCGCAAAGTGCAGATTGCCAACGCGGTCGGCCGGAGCAGAGTACCCGATAAAGCTCGCCACGACTGGTTTCCCGACCGACTGGGCAATTCGCAACAACTCCTCGGCCACCTTGGCCGCCGGCGGCTTGGAAACCAACACGACGACCTTGGTTTCGGGGTCCCGGCGAAAGAGATCGAGCCCCTGGCGGGCTGTCACGCCGCCCACCGCCTCGGAGAGGTCGCGCCCCCCGGTCCCGATAGCATGGGTCAGCCCTCCCCCCAACTGGTGGATACGGGAGCTCGCTTGCTGAAGCCCTGTCCCCGAGGCAGCCACGACGCCGACGGGACCCCGGCGCACGCGATTGGCAAAGCCCAACCCTACCCCATTGACAATCGCAGTGCCACAGTCTGGCCCCATAACCAGCAAGCCATTCTCCAGCGCCGTTTGCTTCAGCGAGACCTCATCCTCCAGCGACACGTTGTCGCTAAAGAGAAAGACATTCTTGCCCAGGCGCAACGCCTCGCGAGCCACTCCGGCAGCGTAGCGGCCGGGGACGGAGACCAGCACCCAACGGGCATCCGGCAGCATCTCAACCGCCGTCTCGAGACTCCTGGGGCGATAATCCTCCACATCGCTGGCACGACGGCGGGTAAGAAGGGCGTCCACTTGAGCCAGAGCTGCCTCAGCAGTGCCCTCGTCTGCCGCTCGGACCACAATCACCAGATCGTCGGCCGCGGCGTCCTTTGCCTCGGGGAGCAGTAGATCAGTCTGAGCCAGGATTTCCTTGTTGGCGGCGGTGCCCATCACCACGCCGGCGCCGAGCACGCCATCCAGGGTGGCGAGGGAACGCTGCAACTGCATGAGAATCACAGAGTCATAGTAGGCGCCGCGTCGGACTTCTACTCGGGCAGCTGTCATGCTCTCTCCAGTGATTGGGCCAATCGGGTGGAGCGATTTGGGCCGGGACCAGACCCTAGGGGCCTGGCCGGAAACCTGCCTGCCGGGTCCCTGTGGGGAGTCGGCACGCTGTTGGACACGGAAGCGTGCCCCTGGTAGGCCGGCCAGGCCTTACAGAAGCCAGCCCGCAGGCGCCAGTGGGTAATGAGCCGACAGGCCATCGTTAATTGGGGCTTTTCGGCCGGGCTTCTAGCGGTATTTGCTCAACTGGTTGATCCGTTCCACGTGCTCCGGGTCGTAGCAATCGCCAAAGCGGGTTGTGGGCAATTCGGCTTTGCGAGCCACGAGCTTCTCGTACTCACCGTCCTCGACAAACGCTACGCAGCGGCCGATGCTGGACTCGCCGTCCACGAATCGCCACGGAAAAAAGCCTACCGTGACGCGCCGGTTGAGGATCAGATCGATGTCGCCACCCAGGCACTCGGCGTGAATGATGCCGTGGGGGAACATCTCGATGTGCATCAACTGGTATTTGTCATCGGTAAAGAACTCGGCCAGGCTCACGCCATACTTTTCCTGGAAGTGCTTCTCGGCACTGCGGGCCTGGCGCGGCATCCAGTCGCGGATGATGGTGTTCATGGGATGGTCGGCGCTGCCGCAGTCCACACCGATCCAGCGCAGCTTCTTCTCCTTGGCCCACTCGGCGAACTCGCGGTCTGGGCCCGGATGCACCACCATGTAGCGAATCTCGTCGGCCGTGGGCATATCCCAGCCAAAGTGATGAAACCCGGTGTGGATGACCAGGATGTCACCTTCCTTCACCTCCACCCGCTCCTCCACCATCTCGGAGGTGTAGACGTCATAGTTGCCGCAGACGTCGCTCAGATCCACCACGGCCGCGTCGTGGACCAGGAAATCCATCTCCAACTCGGCGATGTCTTTGCCGGGGGTGAAAAAGTGAATCTCGCCATCCAGGTGCGTCCCCAGGTGGTTAGAGTGGGTAAGCAACTGCCCGTTAGCCCCGTTGGGGGCCAGCCGCTTGAAATACTTGACCTGCAGCGGCTCGTAGGTCGGCCACGGTGGCGTGCCGATGCCCAATGGAATGGTCAAGTCGAGTATCTTCATGATCTCTGCACCTCCTTCAATGGAACAAGCTCAGCGTCTACAAGCGGGCTGTACGGAACCCGCCGCCCTCAATCTGCCCAGGTCAGCAGCGGGTCCCCGTGTCCAACCTGCTGTCCCACCTGTGCCAGCACCTCACCAACACTCCCGTTGCGCGGAGCGCGGATCTGATTGTTCATCTTCATGGCCTCAATGACCAGCAACTGATCACCCTTGCTGACCGCCTGACCTGGCCGAACGTGCACCTGGACGATGGTGCCAGGGAGGGGCGACGTAAGATGCTTACCGCCGGAGAGAGGAGCCGCGGGTGAGCTGGAGGGTACCTCGTCAGCCTGGGGTTCTGCTGGTTGGGCGGCAGTCGTTACCGGTCGGGGCCGCTCGGTGGAGCCGACCCGCACTGCTAGGGTCTCGCCATCTACTCGAACTTGGACCTTCTCCAAGCGAGGGTCGCTCAGCACCTCCACCTCAAAGGTCTGTCCGTCCACGGTAATGCGGTAGTTCTTCATGAGGGAATCCTTCTCCGGCCGCCGGGCCGGAGCTGCCGATGCCGGTAGAACTCCCCCCAGGAAGTCATCGCTGCCGCACCCTCCACCGTCTCCTCGGTGGTCAGTCGGGCCCGAGCCAGCGCCACGGCAATTGCGGCCGCCCGCAAGCGGCTCTCCTTCCGCTCATCATGCGGGTCCGGAGAGACGGCCTGGCCGACAGCCTCACGGCGTGGCTTGTCCCTAGCCATGGCGGTCAACAGTCGCATGCTCAAGTAGATCAGCGCCATGGCTAGAAAAACGACCGCCATGCCAACTATCGTTATGAAGAGCGAGTCTAGTAGTGGTTTATCCATCCCTGATCCCGAAAGCAACCCGGCTTCTCAGCCCAGCGACCCCGAATCGGACATCACAGCGGCATGTTGCCATGTTTCTTGGGCGGCAGGCTGGCCTGCTTGTCTCGCAAGAACCGGAGCGCCGCAGCCAGCTTGCCCCGCGTTTCACTGGGCAGGATGACATCGTCCACGTGACCACTGGCGGCGGCCGCGTAAGGGCTGCCAAACTCGGCCCGAAACTGGCTAGCCAGCTCGGCTCTCATCTTCGCCGCATCTTTCGCTTCCTGCAGCTGCTTCCGGTAGAGAATGTTGACGGCTCCCTCGGCTCCCATCACGGCGATCTCGGCCGTGGGCCAGGCATAGACCAGGTCGGTACGGATGTACTTGCTGCTCATCACAATGTAGGCACCGCCGTAGGCCTTCCGGGTTATGACTGCGACTTTGGGAACCGTGGCTTCCGAATAGGCATACACGATCTTGGCGCCATGCCTGATGATACCGCCGTGCTCCTGGCGGCTACCGGGCATGAAACCAGGGCAGTCCACAAAGGTGATCAAGGGGATGTTGTAGCAGTCGCAAAAGCGGACAAAGCGAGCGATCTTGTCCGAGGCGTCGATGTCCAGGACCCCAGCCAGGTGAGTGGGCTGGTTGCCGACCACGCCGACCACCGCCCCGTCAAGGCGGCCAAAGCCGACCACGGCGTTGGGAGCATAGGCGGCGTGTACCTCGAAGAAGCTGTCGCCATCGAAAACCCCGGTGATGGCGTGGTGGATATCATAGGCGATGGCGCCGTCGGGAGGCACCAGGGAATCTAGATCAGCGTTGCCGGCCGGTGCGGCGGGGGCTGCTGCTGGAGGCGACTCTACGTTGTTGGAGGGCAGATAGCTCAGCAGCCGGCGAGTCAGGTCCAGCGCACCATCCTCGTCCGGCGCTACAAAGTGCGCTACTCCACTAGTAGCGGCGTGGGCCTGAGCCCCGCCCAGGGTTTCGAAATCTACCTCTTCACCGGTCACCGTCTTGATCACTTCCGGGCCGGTGATGAACATGTGGCTGATGCCCTCGGTCATGATGATAAAGTCGGTCAGGCCGGGCGAATAGACCGAACCACCGGCGCACGGTCCCAGCATCACGCTGATCTGCGGGATGACGCCGCTCGCCTGGGTATTGCGCCAGAACAACTCGCTGTAGCCGGCCAGGCTCCACACTCCCTCCTGAATCCGCGCACCCACCGAATCATTCAAAAAGACAGAGGGAACGCCGGATCCCATAGCCAGGTCCAGTATCTTGCACACCTTCTGCGACTGGACCTCGGAGAAAGAGCCACCCACGACGGTGAAATCCTGGGCAGCGAGCGCCACTCGCCGACCGTCAATGGTTCCGAATCCCACCACTACGCTGTCTCCAGGGAACCGCTTCTCATCCAGGCCAAAGGCAGTGTGTCGGTGGGTGATGTAAGGGTCCACCTCCTGGAAGCTGCCGGTGTCCAGCAGACGGTCAATCCGCTCGCGGGCGGTCAGTTTTCCCTTGCCGTGCTGAGTTTCGATCCGCTTGGCCCCCCCGCCCTGCCGAACAGCCTCCCGCCGCTGCAATAGTTCGGCCCGCAGTTCTGCTTCTGGTGGATTCACGGGATCTCCTTATGGTCTCGTTTGGTGAACGGATCGCTCCATCGCGCATGGCCGATGAACGGGCCGCTCGGCCCGCGACCCCCTTGCCTCTTGTGAAAGCCGTCGTCCGGCCAGAGCGGTCGGATGCCGGTGTAAGGAGCCAATCTGCAGGCCGGCGGCAGAGTGCCCGTGCCGGGTAGCGCAAGGGGCCAGCCTTCGGGCGATGGGCCAGCGTCCGCGGACGCGTCCACCGCTCTCCCCGCTCCAGCCAGCGGAACAGAGACTCATGCGGGTAACAAGAGTGCCAACCGGCCAGAGACCGAGCTCTCCGCTCCTCCTTGCAGTTGCATCGCCCGGCGATTATAGCCCGGCATCGCTTGCCGGGCAAACGCAAAAGGGTATCATATTCGCAGCAGCACGATCGCTCTTTCGACCGACCAGATAGGAGATGCGAGATGACCCTACCATTTGAAGGGATTCGCGTTCTGGACCTGACCCGCGCCTTGGCCGGCCCCTACTGCACCATGATGCTGGGGGACCTGGGGGCCGACGTGATCAAGGTGGAGCGCCCCGGCCGGGGGGACGATAGCCGTTCCTGGGGACCGCCTTTTGCCGGCGGGGAGAGCGCATATTTCCTCTGTGTTAACCGCAACAAGCAGTCCATCGCCCTGGACTTGAGATCGGAGTCTGGTAGGCAGGTCCTGCGCGACCTGGCGGCCGTCTCGGACATGGTGGTGGAGAATTTCAAGACCGGCAGCCTCGAGAAGCTGGGTGTGGGCTACGCGGAGCTATGCCAGATCAACCCGGCACTGGTTTGGGTCTCTCTCACCGGGTATGGGCCGACCGGGCCGGATGCTGGACGTCCCGGCTATGACTTTATGGTGCAGGCAGAGGCGGGGCTGATGAGCCTGAATGGGCCGGCGGATGGCAACCCGGCGCGGGTAGGAGTTCCAATCGTGGACATCACCACGGGGATGTTCGCCGCCTTTGCGGCAACGGCCGCTCTGCGCTCGCGGGAACAGACGGGGCAAGGGCAACGAGTGGATCTCTCCCTGCTGGAGACGCAGCTTGCCTGGCTGGCGAACGTGGGCAGCAACTACCTCATAGGGAGCCAGGAACCGCGGCGTCTGGGAAACGCCCACCCCAACATTGCGCCCTATGCCACCTTTCGAGCCAGCGACCGCCCCTTTGCGCTGGCGGCTGCTAACCAATCTCAGTGGGAGACACTGTGTGCCGTCATCGGCCGGGAGGAACTGCGCGAGCACCCCCACTTTGCCACCAACGCTGACCGGATGGCCAACCTGACAGAGCTGACCGAGACCCTAGAAGAAGCATTTGCCAGTCGCACTGCGGCCGAGTGGGTCCGTGACCTGCGCGCGGCCGCACTGCCCTGCGCTCCAATCAACACAGTCCCAGAAGCGTTCAACCTGCCCCAGGCGCTCGCGCGGGAGATGGTGCTGGAAGTGAACCACCCCACGGCCGGCGCCATCAAGCTGGCGGGGTTCCCGTACAAGCTCTCTGCCACACCGGCCGCCATTCGCCGGCCGCCGCCGCTGCTTGGCGAGCACACCGAGGAGATCCTGACCGAGCTGCTATGCTATTCCCGCGAACGGGCGCAGCGCCTGGCCGAGCAGCCGTGACCCAGCCGCGGCTCAGGGAGCTGCTGCTGGCTCCGCTGGATCGGCCAGGGCCCTCCGACCTGCTGACCCGTCGCTCCTGCCGCTGCGCGTAACGGCGAAGGCCAACCCCATCCCCACCAACCCTACCGCGTCGAACGCGATGAAACGCCAGCCCGTTGCGCGGAGCTGGATGTGCCCAGACGGGAGCCCAAACATCATCAGGCTCTCTCCCACCAGACCCACGAACTGCATCCCCAACAGACAGCCAAAGCAGACTCGGTAGCGGTCTGGGCGCCAGATCACCGGCAGGAAAGGAACCTGCCACATCAAGAAGGCCACCCCGAGCCCCCGTACTAGCGCCTCTCCACCTTCTCCAGAACCCGCCACCTCGAAAGCGCGCAGATGGGCGCCCGGACGCATCACAAAGGGGATCGCAGCAGTCAAGTTGAAAAAGCACACGAGGGCGACGATGATGCGAGCCAGCCAAACGGCTGTGTGGCAAGGACGAGAACCACCATCGGAAACCGGTGACTGCCCTAACGAAGGAGCCTGATCTCTGCTCATCGACGTTTCCTGCGTTCGCTCGAGCATTCTACCACGGCAGAGCACGGGCGGTCAAACATGCGCAGACCAGGGCCTTTCTCCGCCAAGGCGGCCTCGTGGACGCCCAGAGCAAGCAGACACGAGGCTTGCCTTACCGTCCGTTGGCTAGTAAACTTGGGTCACTGAATTCCTGGGACAGGAGAGACTACCATGGTGAAGCGCTATCGTGCCGATTTGCTGCAAGACGAGATCTCTGCTCTCTTTCATCGAGTAGACGGACTCGAGCGGGTGGTAGTGGTCAGCCTGGATGGGTTTGTGGTCGCCTCCTATCCCCCATCGCCCGACGACGAAGAAGACGACACGCCGACCAACGGCCTCCAGATTGCGGCCACGGCCGCCAGTGCCATTTCGATGGCAAGGACGGCGCTGGGACGCCTGGATGCCGGCAACTGGCAGCAGCTGATCATCGATGGCGAGAGCGGCGCAATGATCCTCCGCCCTATTGGCGGCACCGATGCCGCCCTGGCAGCAGTTGCCAGCAAGCGGGCGAAAATCGGACTGACCTCCTCCGCCATGGGCAGGAGTGTGTCAAGGCTCGCGGCAGTCCTCAGTCGAGAACTTGACACCTGATAGCGGCATTCCTGGCTGCCTGGGGCTATCAGCACGCGGCTGGGTACCAGGTTTCAGTACTGGGCACCTGCAACCGACTCAGTTGCTCCAGGAGCGACGTTCGCCCGCAACAACCAACGTGCCAACCCGACCCAAAACTGCATCCAGCGGCCGGCAGGCTGGGCAATCCCGCATACCTGACCGGCGGCCGGCTCGGCAGCACCGACTCCCTGGGGGAGGCCTGTATCGGCGCGCGCGACCGAGTCTGCCCTGGTGCGGCAATGGGTCAGCGCGTCGGCGGGTGCAGACCTAGGAACCATGTACAGGCCGGACCGGAGCCAGGTCGGCGGCGCCGACGACACGCCAGAATCATCCTACGGGTTGAGCAACTCCTTCATCATTCGCGGGGCCGGGAGGTGGGGAGGCTGTCAGGACGCCCAGGTCAGGTTGAGCGAATATGGTGTGTGCCGGTTTGTCCGCTGGGACCCCCAACCCCCACACTGGAAGTTCCTCTATGACACTCGCCTTACGCCGGAGCAGATCTGGGCCGTGCTGGGCCATGCCGGGGAGAGATGGCAGATCACGATAGAGTAGGGGCCGGAAACCACCAGCACACTGATCGCCGCGCCGGCTGCGCGGCACCCAGCCTCACGACCGCCACCCAGCTCTAGTCTGAGAAGCTTGAGCCCACTTGGCCTCGCTCAGTGACCTTCTTTCCGCGGCTCGTTTAGTCCCTGCGGAGGGCGGTGATCGTTCTGCAACACCTCGCCTCCCGCGGCTACTCTTTGGAAACGACGTACCCCAGCTGGCGCAGTGCATCCGCCTCTTGCCGCCACTTGCGGCGAACCTTGACCCAGAGGTCAAGGTAGATGCGGATTCCCAGTACCCTCTCGATCTCGGCACGGGCAGCCGCGCCGATTCCCCTCAGCATCTTGCCGCCACTGCCAATCAGGATGCCTTTCTGCGAGTCTTTCTCGACGAAGATGGTGGCCTTGACGTAGGCCAGGTCCTCCCGTCGCTCCTTGAACTCGTCCACCAGCACAGCCAGGGCATGGGGCACCTCCTGGCGCAACGATTTCAAGGCCTGCTCGCGCACCAGCTCGCCGACCAGGTCGCGCACCCTGACGTCGGTTACCTGGTCGGCCGGGTAATATCGCGGTCCTTCCGGCAGTGTCTGCACGATCTTTTCCAGCAACCTGTCCCGGTTGTCGCCTCGAGTAGCGGAGATGAGCATCCAATCCGCGTCCACGCCCGGCAGCAAGGATCGGAAAGCGTCGCTACGCATTCGCACGTCCCCCACCTCCAGAAGGTCAGCTTTGTTCATGGCGACGATTACCGGGATTCCTGGCGGCCGCTCCATGATCCGCTCGGCCAGACTCCGGTCCTCGGCCGTGGGAGGCTCGGAAACATCAACCATGAACAGAACAAGGTCCGCATCGCGGATCGCACGGCCAGCAATGCCGACCATGAACTCGCCCAGCTTGTGGTGCGGCTTGTGCCAGCCGGGCGTGTCTACAAAGACTACCTGGTAGTCGGGAGTGGTGAGGATACCCAGCTGGCGCTGGCGCGTGGTCTGGGGCTTGGCGCTGACGATGGCGACCTTCTGCCCGAGATAGGCGTTCAGCAGCGTACTCTTGCCCACGTTGGGCCGGCCGACGACGGCGACAAAGCCAGACCGGTGCCCAGCCGGCAAGTGCTCATCCGCCAGCGTTGCCAGGTCCAGCTCGGCCTCGGTCCACCCGGGCTCAGCACCAGCCCCGCTCAGTTCATCTGCTGTTTTCTGCACGGGCTGGTTCTCCGAGTCGTCCCTTGCGCGCGTTGACTTGCTCCCACATCCGGCAGAACGCGCAGCGCTGGCCGGCGGTGGTAGGTTGGCCGCACTCCAGGCAAGCACTGAGATCGGGCCGGGCAGCGTCTAGCCCCTCGAAAGCTCCCTCCTCGCGCGCACGCAGAAAACCGAGGTAGAACTGCAGTTTGGTGGCCGGAGCCTGGCGCTCCAACTCGTTGAGCACAGCTTTGTGACGTAGGCTGGTGGCGCCAACGCTATAGGGACATTCGTCATACATATAGTCAATGCCCCGGACGAGGGCATAGGCAGCCGTCTCTCGCTCGTAGAAACGATGAAAAGGCTTGGCCTTGCGAGCGAGACCTTGGGAACTGGCGGGCAGCACGGGAGCCTGCCTCGACAGGTAACCCAGCTGCCACCGGAGAGTGTTGCCGAATAGCACGGCCGCTTCGTCATCCAGGTTATGGCCCGTGACGACGACGTCATAGCCACCGTCGCGCGCCACCCGGTTCATGACGTGGCGCTTGACCAGCCCACAGACCGAGCAGGGCTTGCTCCGCCCGCGTCGGGTAAGGCGGGAAGCATCTGGAATACTGGCCCCGCAAACCTGCTCGATGTCCACCACCTGAAGGTTGGCCTCCGGCCGGCCGGCCAAGAAGCGGTGGATGTGGGTCAGGGACCGGTCTGAATACCGAATCCCATCGTCGATCCCGAGGTCGATGTAGAGGGCATCTGCCTGGTAGCCTAGGTGCAGCAGCACGTCCCACAAGGCCAGGCTATCCTTTCCACCAGAGACCGCCACCAGCACACGCTCTTCGCGGGAGAACATCCGGTGCTTACTGACGGCGCGCTCAGTCTGCGCCCGAAACCACTCAACATAGTGGTCGCCACAAAGCGCCAGCCTGTGCTGGCGCATGTTGATGGCAGCCGGCGCTGCACACTTGGTACACTTCATCAGCCCGCTTCTCGGCCGCCAGAGATGACCGCAAGCAGCCTGATCTCATCCCCCTCATTCAGAACCACGTCATCGGTAATCAGCTTGCCCTGCCGAACTGCGAGCACCGTATGTGGGTTGAGCTGGCACTTAGCCAGTGCCTGGCCCACCGTGATTCCGGCCGGGACCTCGAACTCCTGCTCTCGGAACGTCAGCTTGACCATCGGTTACATTCAGCAATCCAAAGTCTCGCCACCAAATCAACCTGCGATGTCCCACACGCAGCGACTCGGGGGCCTACGGCACTGCCTGCAAGGAACAGCTCCTATACCAGGGCAACAGTGTACCCATTGCCGCGAAGAATCCAGTTGTGTCACGGAGCTGCCAGCACTACCGAGTGCTTTGTCTGGCATCATCTGATGGCTGTAGCCTAGTGCAAGTCTGCCTCAATGGCGACGCCCACAGGGGCTAGGCTACGCGTCAAAGCATCGTTGACAAAGCACTCGGCTTTCGCCTGCACAGCCCTGGCAGTGGCCTGGAGGGCGGCGTGCCTGGACCGGACCGTCAGAGGGAAAGACAGCATCATGACTCCGGCCGGCGTCTGCAGCTGTGCCCTATTTTCCAGGGCACTGGCTAATCACGGCCGGGTCAATTCCCTTGTCACCGTAGGCCCGGTCAAAGTGAGAGAGGAAGTCATTGGCCAGTTTCCTGGCCCGGAGTTCGAAGGCCTCTGGATCCTCCCATGTGCTGCGCGGGTCGAGGATATCGCAGCGGACGCCTGGGCAGTCACGCGGCACCAGGATGTGGAACAGTGGGTCCTCATCGTACTCTGTCCCGTCCATCGCTCCCGAGAGCGTAGCCCGCACAATCGCCCTGGTGACGTCAATGTCCATACGCCGGCCGACGCCAAAGGGACCACCGCTCCACCCAGTGTTGACCAGATATACTTGGGTTCCGTGATGGCGCATCCGGTCACCCAGCATTGACGCATAGACGTGCGGGTTGCGCGGCATAAAGGGCTCGCCAAAGAAGCGCGAAAAGGTACTCACTGGGTCTACGATGCCGGTTTCTGTGCCCGCGAGCTTGCTGGTATAACCCATCAGAAACCAGAGCATGGCCTGCTCGGAGGTCAGCCTGGAGACCGGGGGCAGCACGCCATTGGCATCGGCCGTCAGGAACAAGATAGTAGTGGGATGACCGCTGGTGGGCGGAGTCTTGATGTTGGAGAGAAACCGCAGCGGGTACGAGGCGCGCGAGTTGGGAGTCAGCCGGTCGTCGTCCAGGTCAAAACGGCCGCTGACATACATCATTGCGTTCTCAACAATAGCGCCATGCTCCAGATAGGGAGCCTGGTGCAGAACAGCGTTCCAGATCTCCGGCTCTTTCTCCTCCCGGAGGTTGATCAGCTTGGCATAGCAGCCGCTCTCGAAATTCGCGATGCCCTCGTCGCTCCAGCCGTGCTCGTCGTCTCCAAGCAACGCCCGGTCCGGGTCTGCCGATAGGGTCGTCTTGCCTGTGCCGGAAAGCCCCAGCAGCAGCGCCGTGTCACCTTTTGGACCCTCGTTGGCCGAGCAGTGCAGCGGAAGGATCCCCTCGGCCGGCAGCACGTAATTCATGACGGTGAACATGAGCTTCTTCACGCTGCCGCCATAGGCCGAGCCGACAACCACTCCCTGGCGCCGGTCAAAGTCCATTGCCACC
>JAUVHW010000060.1 GCA_030593075.1 Ardenticatenales bacterium | reverse complement strand
ATGTCTTGGACGCCACACTGGGGTGCAGCCGAGCTGTGCCGCGGAGTCCATTGCCCTGGGTCTCGGGCGAGGCGCCCTGGCCGTCATGCTGTGGAAGCCGCAATGCAGCGCGGCGGCCGCTGCCCGCGTCTCCGGCCAGGCGCCTAGAAGTCGGGAAACAACGCCTCCAAATCCGCAATCGTCTCCAGGTCCGGTGCGCGGATGATTAGCGTCTCCGTTCCCGCCCGGTAGGCGCAGATGGCGTCCTCTCTGCTCCAGCAGGGCTGTTCTTTCTTTCCCTCTGGGGGCGAGTCAAAGCGAGCCTCGCCAAAGGCCAGATACTCGCTCATGAACTCGGCCGCCTCATCGGCCGTGTCCCAGACCACCCGCAGCACCATCACCAGCCCCCCGGTCTCCTGGCTGTGGTAGACAGCGTACCGGTCGCCGCCCCATCCTTCGGCGGCCGCGGCCGCCTCATCATCGCTCACCTGTTGCTCCAGGTACACGCGCAGGGTGAACTCGCCCAGCACGTTGTCGTCTACGAACTGCCAGCCGCTGCCCAGCGTTTCTGTCAGCGGCGGCAGGCTTACCACCTGGGGCGCCTCGCCCGCCAGATACTTCTCCGGGTGAAGGATCTGCTCGGTAGATTGAGGTGGGCTCAGGTAGGCGCTGTCCACCAGAGAGTACCCGCCCTCCTGGTGCAGCGTCTGCACGAATACGTACCCCGCCTCGTAGGGGAACATCAGTTGCGCCCGGATGATGGGCGGGGCATTGTCGATCACCTCGGTGGGCACCTCGAGCGACTCGGAGAGCAGATCGAACAACTCCTCCGGCTCTAGGTACCCCAGCATGTACTGCTGCATCAGCAGCGTGGCGTCTCCCTCGACGAGGGCCGTCACTGCCAGCGATTCATCGTCGCTGTTCTCGTCAGGGTCCAGAGCCTCCAGATCATAGTGCTGGTCCTGCAGCGCGTGCGTGAACTCGTGGGCGTATATGGTCTTCTCCAATGCCCCCATGACCTCGTCCTCGCTGATCACGGCGAACGATTTGGTGTCGGTGTCGTAAAAGCCGGCAATCTGCTCGGTGTACACCGCTTCCATAAGCTCCAGCAGGTCGATGTCAGGCGGAACTAGGTCGAAAGCAGCCATCTCGAGGGCGTCGGCTTGGGCCTCTTCCGGCGGGAACTCCTCGTACAGTTCTTCGACCACATACTCCTCCAGGTCGCTCTGCGTGAAGAGAGTGCGAGTGACCGGCCGGATCGGCTCCAACCCTCGCAGCTCAATCACCGCGGGCTCAATCGCGTTCATTATGGCGGCGTTCTCGGCGCCGGCCGGGGACTGAGGTTCAATCACGTTCACCGTCACGCCGGCCGGTTCGCTCTCGACCCCGGCTGTGTTCACGGCCGTAACCACCAGGCGATGCTCGCCTATTCCGGCCGCTGTCCAGCCGAACTCACCCTCGGCTGATGCCAGCTCTCCGGCCTCCATCTCGGCCACCAGTTGCCCATCCACCTCCAGCCTGGCCCGCGCCACACCGGCGCGGTCGAACGAATTCCACCGGACGACCACTGCGTCCCCCTCCAGGAACTCCTGGCCGGCGATGGGGGCGGTGACAAAAACGGCCGGTTGCGAGGGCGCGGCCGAGGGCGTGCTCAGCTCGGCGAGCCCGGCCTGCAAGGCGCTGATCTGTGCGTCACGTTCCGCCAAGTCGTGCTGGAGTGACTGATTGGCCTCCTCCAGGGCGGATATCTGGCGCTCCGAATCGCCCAGTTGGCGCTCTGTTTCCTGCAGCTGGCTTTGGGCATCATCCAGCTCCTCCTCCAGTTCAGCGACGCGAGCTGCACGGCTGTCCAGGCGCTCGCGGACTTTTGCCTGCTCGTCTCGATAGGAGACGAACATTATCACGTTGCTGGTCACGGACCCGGCCAGGGCGACGACCAGAATCAAGATCAGACCGATGAGGGCAAAACGGCGCATTGGAGACTCCATCATACTCGCCCCACGAATTGGGCCGCAATGCTATCACCGGAGGGAGCGGCCGTCAAACCGAAGCTGTGCCACGGGCCCAGCGAAGGACTGGGCTTGCCGCGGAGCACGCAGAGAACAACAGAACAGGCGTGGCCTCTAGAGAGCACCACAAGAGGCTACGGGACACTCGAGGCAGACCTGAAAAAGCCCGCGCTCTCAGGGGTGAATGAGCTATTATCTCGGAGGGGTTATCCACACGCGGCCGTGGGCGACGCGCCGAGCAGCAATCGAGGACTTGGGCACCCCGGCCGGGCTTCTATGGCTGCAGGGTCCACGAGCCCAGGGGCGCCCAGGGCGCCAGGGCCGCCAGTCGTTCGTCCAGCAGGGGAAGCGTCCGGCCGGTGAACGCGTCGTACAGCGTCAGGGTGCCGATGACCTGGCCCGCAGGCGCGTCCGGCGGAACGGAAAGCTCCCGCGGGTCGTTCACCCGCGAACCGGCAGTCCACTTGAGAGTCGGAATCGCCCCCAGGGCCGGGATTCCGTCGTCCGCTTCGCGCCACACCCAGGTGTTGTCCGGGTAGAGCCCGATGAGAGCGACAGAGACAGCATAGTCGCGCTGCACTGGCCGAGAGGCAAGAAAGACGAGTCGGGGGCTGAGACGCTTGCCCAGCTGGCCGGGCAGTTGGGGGCGGGTGCCCAGGTAAATGATTCCGGAGCCAAAGGGGAGGTACTGCTCTGCGGTCCGCGGGATGGGGAGGCGCAGCGCATCTTGGCGAATTGCCCAGGGGCCGGCAAAGGAGGCGGAGTCGGGGACGATTGTCAGCCGGCCGGGCAGCTCGGTTAGGGTGTGCACCGTGGTCTGGCGAGCGCCGGCCGGCAGAGCAGGGATGGTCTCCTTGTCCAGCACGCTGGCCTCTGACAGCCCGAAGGTGAAAGGAGTCGTATCCCGCCGCGCCTGCCAGTGCAGATAGAGGCGCGGCTGGGCCACCAACGTCAGGTCCCAGTCCACGCCGGTCAGTACGAGCCCGTTCTGCAACGGCTGGAACCGCGGCCGCCGGGTGTAGAGTGGGGAGCTTGCGGGGCCTACCTCCCAGGCCAGGAGTTCGACTCGGCTCTCGCCAGAGGCGGTCAACAGTGGCTCGGCCGGTGTGCGATATGCGCCAATCTGTAAGCTGTAGCGACCAGCCAGGGCTCCCGGCCGGGGCTCCAGTTGGAAGCGGGTCAGGCCTATCTCCCCGGCAGCCACAAAGCGCGTGTCCAGGACGCGGTCCTGCTGAGCGTAGAGGCCGCCGTCGCGGCCGACGAGATGGGCGTACAGGGAGACCGGGGCTCGGGATTCGGAGGCCAGTGGAGACCAGGCGAGCGTGACGATGATGGCGGAGGTGGAGGGCGACGAATCGACCTCAGAGCCGAGGACCGAGAGTGCATCGCCGAAGGTTACTTCGGCGGGCGTGAATCCATCCGGCAGTTCGCGACGCGCTTCGGACCGCACCAAAAAGGCCTCGCCCAGTGGTTCAAAGACGGCCGGGATGTCTGCGTAGGCCAGTTCGTGAAAGTGGGTGGTGACGACCGGCCGGCTGGGCAGCTCCTCACGAATGCGCCGCGCAAAGGTCTCCTCGTATCGCTCGGCCGTGGGGGCTACGTATTGGATGGTGAGGTCCGGCCGGGCACCCTCCACCAGCTGCAGGTAGCGGAGCGGCATCGCCCAGTGCAGGTCCGCCAGCACGATGGCTCCCTGTGGGGCGCTCTCTAGGATAGGGGTTGCATAGGCCCGCGTATCCTGGTCCTGCGCCAGCGCGCGAAAGCTCGGGAAGTGGCTGATTGCCTGCAGGACCGCCACACCGATCAACAGCGCGGCGCTCAGAGCATACAGGGGGTTCTGCGGGCTGCCGAGCGGGATCTGGCCCAGCCCATAGCCCAGCGTGAGGGCCAACAGCACGTAGGCCGGGAGCATGTACTCGACTGTCTGGGGGGCGCGGTAGGTTGCAGTGACCAGAGTGTGAAGTGCAAACCCGCCCACCAGGAGAAGCGCCAGGCGGCGATCCTTGCGCAAGAGGATGATCGCGCCGGCCGCGCCGCCCACCAGCACCAGGGGGTGGAACTGAAAAGCAAGGACGTTGCCCATCACCCGGAGGCGGGCCAGCAGATCGGCCGCTGAGGAAAAGTAAAAGAAATCGCCCGAGAAACCCAGCGCCAGCACGTGCCTGACAAAGCCGGTGGGGGTCGCTATGTTCTCCGGGGCCAGTGGCGCTCCGGCCCGCAGCGGCAGGTAGAGCAGCGGTAGCAAGCAGAGGAACGCCGCCAGCGCCGGCCGCCGCCACCGGCGCGGCCGCCGAATGAGCGACGGGTCGATCAGGAGCAGGTACACGACGAAGAGCAGGCCGATAAAGGCCAGTGACAGGTGGTGGGTCAGGCCCAGAGTGAATGAAGCCACAAAGAGGGGAAGAGAGTGCTTCCGGTCTTGGCTGTGGAGCGCCAGGGAGTACACGCAGAGGGCGGTGAAAAAGGCCGCCGGTGTGCGAACGTTGGACATGGTTGCCTGGGCCCAAAAGGTGGTGCTGGTTCCCAAAGCTGCTGCGGTCGCAACGCCGGCTGCCGCCCGGCCGGTCAAGCGGCGGACCGTGGCTGAGACCAGCGCCAGCGTCCCGGCCGCCAGCAGCGCCGAGAGCAAGTTCACCCGCCACGGCAGGGTTCCGATGGGAAGGCGCGACATGAGCCAGCCCAGCATGGTGTGCAGGGCATAGCCGGGAGGATGCGCCACCCCCAGCAGCGCCGCCACCAGCTGGAACTCGCCGTTGTCGGCCGGGAGGACGTCGCCGGCCAAGGTCGGGACGTAGAGGAGCAGGAAACCGAAAAAGATGGCAGCGTCTACCCACAGGTGCTGCGCCGGCCGCACCTGGCATGCCGGCGACCCCACGATGTAGACCGCCAGGGAGAGAGCGGCGACGCCGGCCGCCACCCGCCAGTCAGGATACGGGTATGGGAGGTAGAGGAGCAGCAGCAATAGAGGCCAGCCCGGGCGGCGGCCGGGCTTCCGCAAGCGCGCGGTCAGCCACAGGACCAGGGCTACCAGTGTTGCAGTGCAGGCTAGCGTCGCCAACCAGGGCCAGGGTCGACCCGTAGCTTCGGGGACTAGCCGCCCTAGAAAGAGAGCCGGAGCAGCTGCCCCGGCCAGGTCTGCCAGCTTTTGCCAGGGTGGCTCAGAGTTCTTCGCCAAAGCGCCAGTTCAGCCGTTGAAAGAGCCAATAGCCTGCGGCCAGGATCAGCACTGAGGTCACGGCGGTGCGCAAGAAAAAGTCAAGGGCCAACGGACGACCATAGTACATCGCGTCCCGGTAGGCGGCGGTCAACGAAGCCATTGGGTTGAGGATAAAGGCTATCCGGCTGATTGGGACCTCCACCCCCAGGATGAGCCGGGTTGCCCCAAACGACTTCTCAAAGTCATAGAAGATGGGGGTCACAAAGAACCAGGCCATCATCAGCGTTTCCATGATGATCCCCATGTCCCGGTAAAAGACGTTGATCGTAGCCGTAATCAACGAAACGCCCAGCGCAAAGGCAGCTTGCACCATGAGTATGGCCGGGAGCCAGAGGAGATGGGGAAAGAAGGAGCCTCCCTCAGCGCCGGGGATTCCCAGGATAATCGCCAGCGCAAAGTAAACCGGCAAGGCGATGAGAAGGTGCACCAGGTGGCTCAGCATCACTGAGAGGGGGAGCGTCTCCCGGGGAAAGTAGATCTTTTTTATCAAGTGAGAGTTCAGTACAAAGCTGTGTGTGGCCACGGTCACGGTGTGCGCGAAAAAGTTCCACGGAAGCAACCCCGCCAGGATAAAGGCAGGGGGAGCGGCTACCTCCAGCCCCCCCGCCAAGATGGTAAAGACGACCGTAAAGATGATCACCATCAGCAACGGGTTGAGCATGGACCAGGCGACGCCCAGAATCGAGTTCTTGTAGCGCACCTTCAGGTCTCGTTTGACCAGGTTGCTGACCAGGTAGCGATAGTCAATCAGTTCGCGCACTCGGCCGGTGACGCCGGCGTCATTGTGCAATGACATCAATTCCCTTCTCTCGAGTAGAGCTGATCGTAGACCGAGACAATTCTCCGGCCGGAGTGCTCCCAGGAGTAGCGCTCAATCGCTCGCTGCCGCAGCGCTGTTCCCAGCTCCGCCCGCCGTTCAGGATCGGCGAGCAGACCAGCGATGGCGTCGCCAAACCTGTCAATATCGCCGGCCGGCGCGTAGACTCCCAGCTCACCCAGGTACTCTCGCTGAACCGGGGTGTCAAAGGCCACCGTGGGCAGCCCCATGGCCATGTAGTTGAGCACTTTGCCGCTGCCCTCGGTGCTGGAGAGCTTCGGTGCCACCGCAACGTCGCCCGCGGAAAGGTGATTGGAGGCATACTCGTAGGGAATCTTGCCGGTCAGCGTCACCCGGTCCTGGACCCCAAGCTCCTGCGCCATGTTCACATAGTGCCTGTGGCCGGGGTAACCCATGATGAGAAAGTGTGCATCAACGCCGGCGGCCTTCAGCCTGGCGGCCGACCGGATCAGGTGCGGAGTCCCCTGATAGTCTGCCAGCAGCCCCAGGTAGACGACCACCGGCCGTTCCGGAGGGATTCCCAGCTGCTTCTTTAGACTGGTGTTATCGGCGGCCCGCGGCTGGAAGGTCTCTGTGTTCACGCAGTCCGGCAGAGGATGAATCCGCTCGGGAGGAACGCCGAAATCAGCCTCCAGCATCTGTTGGGCATGCAGCGAACTGGTCAGGATGGCCTTGGGCAGGCGCGTGATGATCCGCTCCACCTTGAGTGCCGGCTTGAAGAAAGGCCCGGCCGGATTCAAGAAGCGATGATCCACCATCTCCCCCGTCAGGCTGCCCTGCAGATCGAAGAGCAGCGGGATGCGGAGCAGCCGGGCGATGGGGGCGCCGATGAGTGCCCCTTCGTGCAAGTGTGCATGGATGATGTCCGGCCGCGGCCTGAGCCTGATCGCCGTGCGCAGAGCGGTGACCGACAGGTAGGCGTCGAAGGCGAGCTTGTGGCGGGATGAACCGACCTCGTAATCGGATCGCCAGGGAAGCGGAGGAGTGCGCACGATGTCTAGGTCGGCGATTGGCCGGCCTTGATAGTAGGTCACGATAGTGACTCTGTGCCCCAGGCGGCGCAGTGCCAGCGCCTCTTCCAGGATGCGGACGTGGCAGCCATAGTCCGCAAAGAAGGAAGTGGGCGCAATCATCAAGACGTTGTAGCGCCGGTTCACTACTCCTCGCCAGGTTTGCGCCGTGACCCCAGACCAAACAGATGTCCCAGAAGTGAGCCGGCCGTGGGCATCCCGGGTCCGGGGCGCTTCTCCCAGCGATTGAGCTTCCAGTCAGCGAGCCACTGCTCGCGGGCCTCGCCGACTGCCTCCACCCTGGCTGCCAGAGCCTCTTGGTGCTCGGGGTCCAGCTGTTCACGGATGGCCTGAAGCTCTGCAATGGCGGCCTCCAGCCAGTGGCGCACGGTGTCCCTGTTGTAGACGGCCGCCTGAGCGATAGCCGGTCCACCGGCCGCGACGGGCTGGCTGAAGCGCAGCAAGTCAGTGGACGACAGCCGCCGCATCTCCTGCCAACTGGAAGAGTCTCCGGCCGGTCCCAGCAGAGAGGCTGCCACCAGCGCCGGCATCACGTTGACGACCGTTGCCAGCCCGTCGTACTCGTCTGGACCCATGAAATAGGGGGTAGCGCCCAGCAGCTTCGCCAGGTCTTGAGCTACCTTGACCGCCTCCGGCTTGCAGAGCGGATCGGGCATCAGGCAGCAAGGGCTGTCAGCGAACAGGTCCGCCCGTGCTCCTTCCGGGCCGCCCGCCGTCTCCAGAGCGACCTCGGGGTTGGTTCCCAGCGCCACGCTGATAAAGTGCACCTCCGGGTCCAGGTATTCAGCTGCCCAGGCTATTGCAGGCTGCTTGAGCAGGGAGGTGTCAACCACTACGCAGCCCGGCCGGAGTTCGTGCCCAATTGCCTGCAGCGTCTCTTGTACCTGGTCAAAGGGGATGGTCAGAATCACCGCGTCGGCCGGCTCGCAGGCATTGATCAGGTTCCAGGAGGTCGAGTCGACAGCGCCCTTGGCCCGAGCCTGCTTGGTGGCCTCCCGGTCCTTGTCGTGTCCGATCACCTGGTAGTCCAGGTCCGCTGTTTTGAGAGCCAGGCCGATAGACGCGCCGCGTCTTCCTAACCCCACGATGGTGACGGTTGCTCTTGTCATGGAGATCGCTTCCTCGTTTCTAGTTGACGCTGTCGGCCTGTTGCAGGGCGCGCAGCAACTCTGCTTTCTGCGTGCCTGGTGCGGCCGGTCCTGCCGAATCGCGCTGGTGCTCGCGGATGAGCCAGACCGTCAGCGGCGAGCAGCCGGCCGCGGCCGCAATCTCTGCGCCCCAACCCGAATGCTGCTCGTAGATCACAAACGGCCGTTTCCACGTCGTCGCGCTGCCTTTTCCCCAACGCTGTGCTGCGGCCGGCAGCCAAGCACGCATCACTACCACGGCCGGCCGCTCCCAGAGGCGCAGCCGGTAGCGAGATTTCCCCACGTCGTGCAGCAGGGCGGCCGCCAACAGATCCTGGTTCGTCTGGCCCATGGTTCGTAGCGTGCGCAGCACCTTCAGCGCGTGCCGCTGGTCGGTGGCGGGCATCTGGCGAAAGAGCGATTGTTGAGTGGGGGAGAGAATTCCAGCTATCCGCCCTTCCTCAGTGGGAGAGAGCGGCCGCGCCACCAAGGCCTGAATGAACTGCCGGACCCGATGAAGCGGGGAGCGGCATGCGGGCAAGGTCTGTCCGTCAGCTACCACCGCGGTTTCGTCAGCAGGTCCAGCATGCTCTGGGCTGGTGGAAAGATCATCTTAGCCAACAGACCGCCGCCTACGGTCATCAGCAATATTAGCAGCAATGAGCCGTAGCGAGCAATGGGCTCCAGGCGAACCGCCATGTTCTGGGGCAGGACGCCCATCAGCACTTTCATGCCGTCCAGCGGTCCTAGAGGGATCATGTTGAACACCGCCAGCAGCAAGTTGGTCCAGACCAGCAGGTAGAGCACCAGCCCAACCGACGGAATGATCTCGCCAGGGGAGAGGTATGCGGGGCCATGAACGCCCTGGTCCAGGTCCATCAGGCCCAACCGGATAGGGAGTGAGAAGACAACGGCCTGCAGGACGTTGGAGATGGGGCCTGCCGCGGCCGTAATTGCCATACCGCGCAGCTTGTCGCCGCGCAAGTTGAACGGGTTCACCGGCACCGGTTTGGCCCACCCAAAGCCCACCAAGATCATCATCAGCGAGCCGATGGGGTCCAGGTGAGCCAGCGGGTTGAGCGTCAGCCGGCCGGCCATTTGGGCGGTCCTGTCACCTAGTTGGTAGGCGGCAAAGGCGTGGGCGAACTCGTGAATAGAGAGTGCGACCACCAGCGCAACGATGCGCCCCAGGAACAGCGCCGGAGGATTGGCAAAGAGATCGAGCATCCAGCTACCTACATCCAGCAAGGCAGCGTGAATTATACCACCTTTTGAGACCCTGGCTTTCGACACCCTTCCCACCGGCCGCTTTTCTGTTACAATTTCCCGCGTTGGCTTGGGGGTTCGTCTAGTACGGCCCCATGGAGCTTGAGTATTGTAGGAGGTTGTGAGTGCCGCTCGACAAGGCAGCCAAGACCGCCATCATCGAGGAATACAGACTGGACAACGATGACACGGGATCGCCCGAGGTGCAAATCGCGCTGCTGACCGCGCGCATCAGGCACCTTACGGACCACCTCAAAGTGCACAGGCACGATGAGCATTCCCGTCGAGGGC
Source organism: Ardenticatenales bacterium (assembly GCA_030593075.1). GTDB lineage: Bacteria > Chloroflexota > Anaerolineae > Promineifilales > UBA4811 > JAUVHW01. Next base: position 6,438 of record JAUVHW010000060.1, on the reverse strand, counting down.
TGATCAACATGGTCGGTCAGAGGCGGCGTCAACTGGGTTACCTTAGTCGGATACACCCGGACCGCTACCAGTCGGTTCTGCAGCGGCTTGGACTGCGCAAGTAGAGGTTGGATGATAGACGAGTAGCCAGAGGCTACTCATCTTTCTTTTGTGGCGGGCAGGCGTCTTGAGGGCAGGTATTGGTGAGTGTCTCGTAGATACTGCTACGGGCCAATCCCCAGTCCCTGACCTCTAGTACCTCCCCCGTTGGTAGGGCGGCACCCGCCCTCCGCATCAAAACATGCACTGGAGGCATAACCATGAACGAGAGTTACTCTTTTAGCGCGCCTATTGGCGAGCATACTGTTACCATCGAGACCGGCAAGTTGGCCGCCCTGGCGGGCGGCTCGGTAACAGTTCGGGGCGGCGACACGATTGTGTTCGCGGCCGCCACCATGTCGGCCCACCCGCGAGGGAGAATTGACTTTTTCCCGCTGAGCGTGGACTTTGAGGAGCGGCTTTATGCCGTGGGCCGGATTCCAGGGAGCTTTTTCCGGCGCGAGGGCCGGCCCCACGAGAAAATGATCCTCATCTCGCGGATGATCGACCGGCCGCTCCGGCCGCTTTTCCCCAAGGACCTGCGCAACGACGTGCAGGTCATCCTCTCCACCCTCTCGACGGGCCAGGAACACAACATGGACGTGCTGGGCATCACGGCCGCCAGCGCCGCTCTGACCATCAGCGACATCCCCTTTGGCGGCCCCGTCGGCGGGGTGCGCGTTGGCTACATCGACGGCGAGTTCGTATTCAACCCACTCATCCCCCAGATGATTGACAGCCAATTGGACCTCAGGCTGGCCGGCACGGCCGACGCCATCATCATGGTCGAGGCCTCGGCCGTTGAGGCGCCCGAGGACATGGTGGTCGAGGCGCTCAAGATCGGCCATGAAGCCATGCAGCCGATCATTGAGCTGCAGAACGAGATGCGGTCCCAGTTGGGCAAACCCAAGAGCGACTATGTCTCGTTCAGTGTTGATGAGCGAGTCAAGGAAGTGGTTGGGCCCCGCGTGCGCAGCCCCATCGCTCAGCTGGTAGCCGAGCACACGGACCGCAAGGAGAGGAACGCGGCCGTGGATGCCCTGCGAGACGAGGTGCTGGCCGAGCATGCCGAGGGCGATTTCGATGAGGCGGATGTCCGCGAGGTGCTGAACGCCGAACTAAAGGCCGAACTCCGCCGCCGAATACTCGACGATGGCGTCCGCCCCGATGGCAGGGGCTCCACTGACATCCGGCCGCTGTCGGCCGAGGTTGGGCTCCTCCCCCGCGCCCACGGCGCCGGCCTTTTCCAGCGCGGCGAGACCCAGGTGCTCACCATCGCTACCCTGGGGACCCCACGCGACGAGCAGAGGCTGGACGACCTCTACCCTGACGAGACCAAGCGCTTCATGCACCATTACAACTTTCCACCCTACTCCACGGGCGAGACCTGGTTCCTGCGCGGGACCAAGCGCCGCGAGGTGGGGCACGGTGCGCTTGCGGAAGCGGCGCTCCGGCCGATGATTCCCTCCGAGTCCGAGTTCCCCTACACTATCCGGATCGTCTCGGAAGTGATGGCCTCCAATGGAAGCACCAGTATGGCGAGTGTCTGCGGTAGCACGCTGGCGCTGATGGATGCCGGCGTGCCCATTGATGCGCCGGTCGGCGGCATTGCCATGGGGCTGGTGTCTGACGGCGATCGACATGCCATCCTGACCGACATCCAGGGCCTGGAGGATCACCTGGGGGACATGGATTTCAAGGTGGCGGGCACTCGAGATGGGATTACCGCTCTACAGATGGACACCAAGATCAAAGGGCTGCCCTACGAGATTCTGGAACCGGCGCTGAGCCAGGCGCGGGACGCGCGGTTGCAGATTCTGGACGTCATCACCGACTGCATCTCCGAACCGGCCGATCTGAGCCCCTACGCGCCGCGGATGGTCAGCATCCACGTTGACCCCGACAAGATTGGGGCCGTCATCGGCAAGGGGGGCGCCACGGTGCGCGCTCTCCAGGACAAGTACGAGGTGACCATCGACATAGAGGACGATGGAACCATATTCATTGCCGGGGTTGATGGCGCTAAGGCGCAAGAGGCCATCGCCGAGATCGAAACCCTGACCGAGGACGTGGAGCTGGGCGAGATCTATACCGGCAAGGTCGTCCGCCTGACTGATTTCGGCTGCTTTGTTGAGATCCTGCCCGGCACTGATGGAATGGTGCACATCTCCCAGTTGGCGGATTTCCACGTGGAGGACGTGGGCGACGTGGTCCGAATGGGGGACGAGATCATGGTGATGGTAACCGACATCGCTCCCACCGGCAAGATTCGCTTGTCCCGGCAGGCAGTGCTGGAGGGGTGGACCCTCGAAGAGGCGCGGGCCAAGGACCGGCCCGGCGGCCGCAGGGGGGGCGGTGGCGGCGGCCGGCGCAGGGAAAGCCGTGACCGGCGCCCTCGCCGGCGTTCAGGCTAGGCTCGCCAGCAGGCCAGGGCGGGTCCCCAGCGGACCCGCCCTTTTTTGTTGCTTGTCTCGTTGTTCGCGGTATACTTGACACCATGAATCCACCAACTGCTCCTGGCCTACCCCCCTCGGTGCGGCCCCGCTGGAGCCCCGCGACCAAGCTCCTGGTTGTGGTTCTAATCGTGCTGGGAGCGGCTCTCGTCCTGCAGCGCATTCAGTCGATCGTCGCTCCGCTCATCCTGGCTGCGATTCTGGCCTTCATTCTCAATCCCGTCGTTGGTTTTTTCAACCGCTATGCCCGCATCCCCCGCTCCCTGGTGTTGATGAGCATCTATGTGGTTTTCATCGCCCTGCTCTCGGCCGCGGTCGCTTCGGTCGTACCACCCCTCGTGGAGCAGATCCGGAACCTCATGGCCCAGCTACCTGCCATGTTGAGAGACCTCGAGCAATTGCTGGACCGGGAGATAGCCCTGGGCCCCTTCGCTGTGGACCTGTCCGGCCTGCTGGGGGATGCAGAGACTGCCCTGCTGGACGTCGTGCAGTCGATTGGCAGCGAGTCGGTGAGTTTCCTGGGTGGGGTGGTGGCTGTCCTGGCTGAAGCCGGCGTGACCATAGTCTTTATGTTCATCGTGTCCCTCTATCTCGTCAAGGATGGACACCAGGCCATCGACTGGTTGTATGATTCCGCCCCGCCCTCCCTGCGGGATGACCTCCGCCGTCTGGTCCAGGAGATCAACCTGATCTGGAGGGGTTTCTTTGGCGGTCAGATTGTGTTGACGATCGTGGTTGCCATCATCGTGGGATCGGTTTCGGCGATCATCGGGCTGCCCTGGGCGCTGTTGATGGGGGTGCTGGCCGGGTTGTTGGAGATGCTGCCCAGCCTGGGGCACGGCATCTGGCTGGTGACGGCGGTGCTGTTGGCGCTTTTCTCTGGCTCGACCTGGGAATGGATGCCCCTCTCCAACTTTTGGTTCGCAGTGCTGGTGGTGGGACTGCACCTCGTCTTTCAGCAGATTGATCTGAACTATCTGATCCCCCGCATCATCGGCCGCCGGATTCATCTGCATCCCCTCGTCGTCATCCTGGGAATCCTGATCGGGGCCTTGCTGGGAGGGGTGCTGGGGATTCTGCTGGCTGCGCCCACCATTGCTTCGCTGCGCGTGCTGGGCCGGTACGTCTATGCCAACCTGCTGGATACTGACCCGTTTCCGGCCGCGGCCGAAGGAGCTGAGGAAGACTAGTCGCCGGCCGATATCTCGTGAGGAGTGCCCCGTGAGTGAGACAGACGTCGATTTGCTGGCCGAGACCGAGAACTATATGGTCTGGGCCTCTGAGGTTGAAGGGGAGACGCTCTTTCACCTGGAGTTGGCAGGCGTCAGCCTGCACCTGGTAAGCGAAGAGTGGGACGAGCTGCTTGCCCTGATGAGGCTGGCCCTGGACTGATGCCGCGCCTGGGGGCGCCAGGCCGGCTCGGCCGGCCATCCTCTTGCGACAAGGGGGAAAACGGGCTATCATGACGGGCACTGTGGACGGTGTGCACGCCTATCAAAGTAAATCCCTCTCCAATCAGGTGGTCCAGTGCACTGCCTGTGAGCACTGGTGCGCCATCCGGCCGGGAGAGGTAGGCAAGTGCAACGTGCGCACGAACCAAGAGGGGCAGCTGGTCTCCCTGGTCTACGGCCGGGCGGCCGCAGCTCACCTGGACCCGGTGGAAAAGAAACCCCTGTTTCACTTTCTCCCCACCCAGCCCATCTTTTCCATCGGCACACTGGGCTGCAATTTCCACTGTCACTTTTGCCAGAACTGGCACATCTCCCAGCCCGGCGAACTCTCGCCCAGCCCGTCTCGATTGGGGCAGGATCTGCCCCCGGCCGAGATCGTGGCGCTCTGCCGCGCGCAGGGAACCCCCATGATCGCCTACACCTACAACGAGCCGACCGTCTTTTTCGAGTACACGCTCGACACCGCCAAGTTGGCCGTTGAACACGGCATCCGCAACGTCTACGTCTCCAACGGATTCCAGACCCTGGCTGCTCTGGACGCCATCGCCCCCTATCTCCACGCAGTCAACGTGGACCTCAAGTCATTTCGAGAGGAGTTCTACGAGGACACCTGCGGCGCCCGGCTCAAGCCGGTGCTGCGCAACATAGAGTACCTGGTGCAGAAAACCAAGGTCTGGGTAGAGGTGACCACGCTGGTGGTGCCGGGCATGAACGACTCCCCGGCCGAACTGCGCGACATCGCCGGCTTTTTGACGGCCGTGAGTCCGGACATCCCCTGGCACCTTTCGGCCTTTCACCCCGATTACCAGGTGCGCGACCGGCCGCGGACCCCGCGCAAGCTGCTGGAAGAAGCCTACGCCATCGGCGTCGAGGCTGGGCTGAACTACGTCTACGTGGGGAACCTGATGGACGCCGAGCGGGCCAACACCCGCTGCCCGCAGTGCGGCGAGACGGTGATTCGCCGGATGTGGTATCAGGTCCGGCCGCCGTGGAAGGAGGGGGACGAGCCGGGAGCTTGCCCGGCCTGTGGGACGATGATTCCTGGGGTATGGAGGTGACCATGGTTGGCAAAGTCCGGCCGCCGGCTGTCGCCGGCACCTTTTATCCGGGGGACCGCGCCGCGCTGGCGGCCGCGGTGGACGGCTACCTGGCAAAGGCGTCTCCGCCGGAGCTAGCAGACGTTCGCGCGGTCGTCGCTCCCCATGCTGGCTATGTCTACTCGGGCCCCACGGCCGGCTATGCGTTCAGCGCGCTGCGGCCTTGTCTGCCCCAGGGAGCGGTGACCGTCTATCTGCTGGGGCCTGCGCACCGGGCCTGGTTTCAGGGGGTAGCGACCGGGGACTTCGGCCGGTTTGCCACCCCACTGGGGCAAGCTCCCGTTGATCAGGAGACCGTGGCTGCGCTGTGGGAGCTCGACAAGCGCTACCAGGCTCTGCCCGACTCGCATCGGAGCGAGCACTGTCTGGAGGTCATAGTTCCATTCCTGCAGCAGACCGTCCCCCAGCTGGGGCTGGTCCCGCTGCTATTCGGCGAGGTTGACGCCCGGGCCGTGGGAAAGGACCTGGCAACCCGCCTGCGGGACGAGCCTGACGCCCGGGTGGTCGTCAGCAGCGACTTGAGCCATTTCAATGACTATGATACCGCGCGGGCGATGGACCAATCCTTCCTGCAGCACGTGTTGGCCGGGGATAGCCGGGCGGTGGAGCGCGACCGGCAAGGGGCCTGCGGCCGGGGCCCCATCGCAGCCCTCATGGAAGTGGCCGCCCAGCTGGGCTGGAAGCCGCACTTGCTGGACTATCGCAATTCGGGTGACACGGCCGGCGACAAGTGGCGGGTGGTGGGGTACGCTGCCATCGCCTACACTGCCGGAGATTGAAATGGATGACCAGGACCTGCTTCTGCCCGAACAAGGCCAGACCCTGGTCCGCCTGGCCCGCCACGCGCTGGCAACCAGGATTGGCAAAGAAAAGACCGAGCCCCCTCCGCCGCCGGACCCTCGTCTCCAGCAGAAAGGCGCCACCTTTGTCACGTTGACCGTCGGCGGTGCGCTGCGGGGATGCATCGGGACGCCCGAGGCGCACTTACCGCTGGAGCGGGACGTGCGAGAGAACGCCTTCCGAGCCGCGACGATGGACCCCCGCTTTCCACCCGTCAAGGCTGGCGAGCTGGGCCGGGTTAAGATCGAAGTGTCGGTGCTCACCCCGCCGCGCCTGCTGGACTGCCGGCCGGAAGAGCGGCCGCAGAGAGTCCGGCCGGGGACAGACGGGCTGCTGTTCACCTCCGGTTTCAACCGCGGGCTGCTGCTCCCGCAGGTCTGGGCAAAGATACCCGAACCGAAAGAGTTCCTGGGCATGCTGTGCCGCAAGGCGCGGCTCCCGTCGGATGCCTGGCGCCGGCCTGATAGCGAACTCTACACCTTCCAGGTCCAGGCCTTTCACGAGGAGTGATAGATCTAC
>JAUVHW010000202.1 GCA_030593075.1 Ardenticatenales bacterium | reverse complement strand
AGCTCGGCCGGCCGCTCCTCGTGCCAGAGGATTACACCGAGACCGAGGCGGCGCATCTCGGCAAGCAGGGAGGCGCTGAGCAGTTTGTGCGGTTTTGGGGCTCCCTCTCTCCAGCACGGGTGGACATAGTTGGCCTCAATGACCTGCGCCCACTCCAGAAAGTCGGCCTCCCGATCAGCATGGTCGATCAACACAGAGGTGCGTATCAGCGGGTCGACGAACTTGATCTTCTGGGGCAGCCACGGATAGAAGGAACCGACGATTGCCTGGTCAGCAAAGGCTGCCGCGCGGAGCGCGTCCGCCACCGGAACCGGCGTGCGCTGCCCCTTGAGCTCCAGGTACAGCTCCGCCCGGCCGCGAGCCAGGTCAATTACCTCCTCCAGCGTTGGCACCTGCTCCCCCCTCCCAGCGTCAAGCCTCTTGATCTGCTCCAAGGTCAGGTCACTGACCCGGCCGGTGCCGTTGGTGGTTCTCGATACTTCGGCGTCGTGGATGACGACTGGGTGCCCGTCAAGGCTGAGGTGAATATCCACCTCGAGCATCGTAGCCCCCACCTGAATGGCCCGCTCCAGCGCGCGCAGGGTGTTTTCCGGCTCGGATGCCGAGGCACCGCGATGGGCGATGTTGTGGATCATCTCAGGACTCCACTGAAGAAACCGGATTTACCGCGGAGCACGCAGAGACCGCAGAGAAAAAGAGAGAACAGGTGCGACATCTTGACACAGCCTCACAGGAAACCAGTAGAATCCCAAGGCAGACTTTAATAACTCGGCGTGCTCCGCGATCTCTGCGGTGAATGAACTCTTTTTTCATGGGAGTCATATCAGGTCAGCTCCTCGTCAAGTTCATCCGGTGCTCCGCCCCTGACAGTCTGCTGCGTCCCGGACAACAGCACTGCGTCGGGCCCGGTCAAAATCGTACAGGGAATCGAGGGGTAACCGTAGGTCCGGCCCGGACGATGGCTCACCGGTAGCGGCGCGCGGTCTCGTAGAGCGTCACGATGTTCTCCACCGGGGTCTCCGGCATCACGTTGTTGGTGGGGGCCAGGATAAAACCGCCGCCCGGCCCCAGGATATCACACAGTCGCTCCACCTCGGCGCGTACCTGGTCAGGGGTGCCCTGCGAGAGAACTGTCTGGATATCGAGCGCCCCGTGGAAGCATAGCGCGTCGCCGAAATCGCGTTTGAGAGCGGCCGGTTCCATCCCATCGGCCGATACCTGGATCGGGTTGAGAATCTCCACCCCCATCTCGATGAAATCGGGGATCAGCCGCCGGACGGCGCCACAAGTGTGGTACATCACCTTCTGTCCATACCGGTGAGCCTGTTCGATGAACCGCGTCAGGCTGGGCTTTACGAACCTGCGGAACATCCTGGGACTGATCATCAGCCCGTTCTGCACACCTACGTCGTCCGCAATGAAATAGATGTCAGTGAGGTCTCCCACAGACTCGAGTATTCGCCGATCCAGCTCCAGATAGAACGCCTCCACGTGAGCGATGATGGCCTGGGCCAGCGCCGGATTCATCGCCAGGTCTATCATGAACTGCTCCATGCCGCGCAGGAACATGGCCAGCCGCAGCACGCAAGTGGCATAGGGCCCCGGATCACGGATCACGAGAGCGTACTCGCTCAACGCAGCGCAAGTGGGCCGCATCCCCTCATAGTCAAACCAGTCAGGGTGGGGCCAGTCATATCCCTCAACATCGGCGACGGTCTGCGCATCCGCCAGCGGCGGCGCGACCACCTCCTCAAACACGCCGACCATCTTCTTGCGCATTCCCCACCAGTCCATCCAGGTACCGTCGTCAAGAGTGGTCAACTCTGGCCCTACGTAGGCTGGCCAGACGGAGCGCAAGTCGACGCCCAGCGCCTGCAGCACCCGCTCGTCGTCTTGCACACCAAAGTGAGCCCGCAGCCGGTCAGTGACGGGTGGCGAGGCCCACAGGTCCGTCGGCACTCGGTCCAGTTCACCACCCACGGCTACAGTGGACCGGGTCACGTGGCCGACGGCCGCCAGTACGCGTTGCTTACTGTTCATCGTGCCACACCACACTCAGTCTGCGACAGAAGGGGAATCTGGCTAACCACCCAAGTACTGGCTGCAAAAAAAGATGCTGGGCTTCACCCCGCCCAGCAGCAGCAGGGCCCCGGCGCAGTCTAGCGCCAAGAACGACGGCCGGGGCCTAGCCCAAAACGCTCCGGTCTACAGACCCTACCTCAGGCCCAAAGCAACGACTGTTCCGTTGCGGGGTCAAAGAACTGGACCTTGCGGGTGTTGAATTCCAGCCTCACGCTCTGGCCGATTCTCAGCCCCAGCGCCGGGTCAGCCAACACGTGAACGCTGGCCTCGCCGATACGCACGTTGATCAGATCATCCCGGCCGAGCGGTTCGACGACATAGATCTCACCCCCCGTCCCCCGCTCGGCGAGTGTCAGGTCCTCGGGGCGAATGCCCAGAATGACCTTACCCTTGCCAGCCGCCTTCTCTCCCCGATCCGGGGGGACCACAAGATCGAGGCCTTCCCGCCGCGCGTGAAAGTCGCCGTTCTCCCGGCTGACCTCCACCTTCAGCAAGTTCATCGGGGGGTTGCCCACAAAGCCACCGATGAACAGGGTGCTTGGGCGGTCGTAGAGTTCGTCCGGCGACGCATACGTCTGCAGCTTGCCGTCCTTCATGACGGCGACGCGGTCAGCCATCGTCATGGCCTCCACCTGGTCGTGGGTGACGTATATGGAGGTGATGCCCAGTTCCATCTGCAGCCGCTTGATTTCGCCCCGCATCGAAAGGCGCAGCCGGGCGTCCAGGTTGGAGAGCGGCTCGTCGAAGAGCAGCAACTGGGGCTCCTTGACCAGCGCCCTGCCCAGGGCGACGCGCTGCTGCTGCCCACCCGAAAGCTGGGCCGGCTTGCGTTCCATCAAATGGCCGATGCCCATCATGTCCGCCACCCGCTGCGCCCGCTTTTGCATCTCGTCCTTGGGGACTTTTTTGAGCTTGAGCGGGTAGCTGATGTTCTGAAAGACGCTCATGTGGGGGTAGAGCGCGTAGCTCTGGAAGACCATGCCGATGTGACGGTCTTTGGGCGCCACCTGGTTGACCACCTGGCCGTCGAAACGAATATGGCCTTCGGTGGGCTTGTAGATGCCCGCCACCATCAGCAAGGTGGTCGTCTTCCCACAGCCAGAAGGCCCCAGAAAGGCCGCGAACTCGGCGTCCTGAATATCCAGGTTCATCGAGTCGGCCCCCACCACGTTGCCCCACCGTTTAGTCAGGTTCTCAAGTTCTACTTTCATCATTCACTCCTTGCCAATGAGAACGAGAAATCCAATTCTCGATCTCTGACTTCCAACTCCCTACGTACCACCTTTGGCCCCGCCAGCGTAGACACTGAGCAGCATCTCCTGGGTGAAGACGAAGAAGATCAACACCGGGATGAGCTGGAACATCCCCACGGCGGCAATCATGTTCCAGTTGGTCGGCGCGGTGTCGCTGATCAACTGCCTCATGTAGACCGGTAGGTTGGCCACTCTGGTCCCCACAGTGAACGTAAAGGGGATCAAAAAGGCGGACCAGCCCGACAAAAAGTTAAAGATGGCCAGCGCAGCCAAGCCGGGCTTGATGAGGGGAATGATGATCTCCCACCAGACGCGAAAGCGCGAAGCGCCGTCAATCAGCGCAGCGCGCTCCATGTCCCAGGAAAGGTTATCGAAAAAGCCTTTCATCAGCCAGATGCCCAGCGGCAGGTCCAGGCTGATCATCACCAACGCCACCCCACCGACGGTGTTGTAGCCGAAACCCGAACCGATCCCAGGGATTTTCGAGAGAAAGTTCAACACGAAAAAGATGGCGATGAGCAGCGTGACGCTGGGGAAAGCGTGCAGAATGAGCGTCAGGGAGAGGAAACCCTTGCGCCCAGAGAAGTTCATCCGTGACAGCGAATAAGCCGCCATCGAGGAGACAAAGCCGACGCCGACGACCATGCCCACCGCCAGGACGAACGAGTTCAGGGTGACCCGCCAGATGGCCGGGTCGGTCAAGAACTCCCAGTTGCGCAGGGTCCACCCGCCGATGTTGCCCTCGGCGTCTATGGGGAACAAACCCTCGGTGCGGTACGAAAAGGTGGCGATAACCAGCCAGGCATAGCCGAGCACGATGGGCGAAATGCTGACGACAAGCACGACGTAGGGGAGTGCCCGGCCGAGCAAGCGTCTCACGCCAACTGGCGTTCCAGTTTCAAAGGTGGTTGCAGCCATTGGGGTTTCTCCTATAACACGTCTATCTTGGGTTCCTGCACCAGCTCGCCGAAGCGGAAAACGCGCAGGTAGATGATGGACATGGCGATCCCGATGATCACCAGGACAAACCCCCAGGCCGCGCCGTAGCCCCACTGGTTGTGGCCAAAGTAGGTCTTTAGCGCGCGTTTGTACGCCGTGAGCGCCCACACTTCGGTGGTGTACAGGCCCGGCCCGCCTTCAGTCAGCAGCAAGATGTACTCAAAGGAAGTGAGCAGCGAAAGGGTCTGGTAGGTGGTCACGAACAGCAACGGCCACCGGATCTGGGGCAGGGTGATGTCGCGGATGATCTGCCAGGTGGAAGCGCCGTCCACTTTGGCGGCGGTGATCAAGTCCTTGGGAATGGCCTCGATGGCCGAGCTAAAGAGGATCAGGCCAAAGGAAGCGCCCACAAAGCCATTCACCATGATGACGAAAAGCCACGGGTGTTCAAAGAGCCAGTACTGCGGCTCGACACCGAACGGTCCCAGCAACTGGTTGATGAGACCAAAGGGGGGTTGGTGGGCTATCCGTCTCCACATCAGGATATAAATCACCGAGGGGGTGATGCGCGGCAACAACCATATCAGGCGGAAGAAAAAGCCCACCCGGCGGCTAATGTGGGTGGTCAGCAAGGCCAACACCAGCGCCATCCCGACGTTGAAGCAGCTCAACGTAAGAGCGACGTAGAAGAGAGTGTTGCCCAGGATCTTGGGGAAGAACCTGTCTCTAAACAGCCGGAGATAGTTATCCAGGGCGACGAAAGTCAAGGGATCACTAAAGTTGGAACTGGACAGGTCGGTCAGGCTGATGACAAAGAGGATGATCACGGGGAGGAAGAAAAAGACTAGCACCAGCACCGCGGCCGGGCTCATAAAGCCCCAGGCGCCCAGCGTAGCCTTTAACTGCACCCAGCGGGAGGGCGGCCTCCGTGCCACCTCGCGGCCCATAACAGCTTCTGCCATGGGTATGCCTCCTTTCTCAATCAGAGGGGAGAGGGGGGACGCCCCCCCCTCTCCAGCTTGTCTCTTACTGCTCTCAGCGAATGATCACGTTCTCGCCGAGTTCAATCTGCAGAAAGTCAACCGCGATTTCCACCGCATCCTCCGCGGAATAGCCAGTCTCCGCGGCCTGGATGCCGAGGTAGTAGCCGTTCGACCAGGCGCTCCAGTGGGGGCTGTTGGGCAGGAAGGTGGTGACGTCCAGCAGCGGGAGAACCTGCAACAGGAATTCGGCGCTGGTGTACGGGCCGTAATCCGCCTGGGATTTCAGGATCCCCAGGTGGCCGCTGGCGATGGCATAGTCGGTGTTGAGTTCCTTGACTGACGCCTTGGAGATCAGCAGCAGCGCCAGGTCGGGATGTTCGGACGCCGAGCTGATCATGTAGATCAACGGATGGGTCAACGTGGTGGGCTTGCCCGTGCCGTTCTCCATACCCGGAATGGCAGCAAAGCCAAAGTGCTCCCACAGATACTCCTCTCCGCCTCGATCAGCAACAAAGTTGCTGAACCACTCGGCCCAGTTCCACGAACCGCCAAACGCAAAGAGGACATCACCGTTCGTGATGCCGGTGTGCCAGCCCGTCCAGTCGCCGTCCAGCCGGGTGTCTGAAAGGATGCCGCGATCCACGGCCGCGTACAGCTTTTCGTACACTTTGAGAGCGGCCTCTTGGTCAAAGATCAGGGCGTCCGTCTCGCCGACGATCTCGCCACCGGCGGTGAAGTAGTAGTACAAAAAGTCGCCGCCGTTCTTGGGGCGATGCCACCAGCCATTGCCCTCGGCGACGATGCCCGCTTCGACCGCCGCCTCGGCGGTATCGAACATGTCCTCCCAGGTGAACGAACCGCTCATGATGCGGTCCGGAAGGCTTTCGATGTCCGCGTCGCTCCAGCCCAACTCGGCCAGCAACGTCTTGTTGTAGTAGAGCGGGCGGGCCTCGGC
>JAUVHW010000348.1 GCA_030593075.1 Ardenticatenales bacterium | reverse complement strand
CGGCCACCACGCCCACGGTGCCGGAGCCAGCGAAGGGGTCCAGCACCCGGCACGGCACCGGCCCGGCCCCGTGCTTGCAGGTAGGCCGCCAGCCGGTGGTCTGGGACTCGTTCTCATACTCGCCCCCACGCTCACGGGCAGCCTGTCGCAGCAGCGCTAGGCGTTGCGCGTTTGCTCGTTCGGGGTAGCCGCTATTTGCCGCGCCATCATGGGCGGTTAGGCCCTTCTCCACCACCCGCTCCCACGGTGCGCCGCACTCAGGGCAGCAGCCCCACTCGGAGGTCGTCAGGATGCACGGCTCCACCAGCTTCTCGGGGAAGGTGGCGAAGTGCGCGTCAGGGTACGGCTGCGTGGCTATCTCCCACACGGAGCGGCGGTTGCGGCCAGCGGGATTCAGGTAGCGGTCAGCGGTTGTGCTGCCAAGGCGGGCGACGCCTGGTTCGGGTGAGTCGAAGTGCGGGGGCTTGGGGCCCCCATCGCGGTCCCGCTGGCGCTCCACCTGCTTAACAAACTTGTCCCCAAAGGCCGTACCTTGACCATGCGGCTCCCGTATCGCGTCTTGGTCGTAGTAGTACCGCTCCCGCTTCGTCAGCAGGAACAGATACTCATGGCTCCGCGTCGGCCGGTCGGTCACCGACTCCGGCATGGGATTTCTCTTGCTCCAGATTATGTCCGACCGCAGCCACCAGCCGTCCGCCTGGAGCGCGAAGGCCACGCGCCAGGGGATGCCGACCAAATCCTTTGGCTTGAGGGACGCTGTGGTATAATATGGGTATGCCAAGGCCGAAACATCCCTGCCCTGGGTGTGGCCAGCCAACACGGGCTGTCCGTTGTCGTCAATGCACCAGCCCGTACGAGCGCACGTCAGAGCATAAGGATTTGCAGAGGCGATTACATCTAGGCAAGCGCCACAGTTGGCGCAGTGCGAGCACGCGTCCCGAGGTAGCGGCACAGATTGCAGCAGCATGGACGCCCGAGATGCGACGGGCTGCACGTCAACGCGGCCAGGCGATGGCCCTTGACCCGAGGTGGCGGCTCCGGTGTGGTCGGCCTGGGATGCTGAACTCAAACTTCCTAAACGGCCAGTCTGTTGTCCCTTACGAGAGCGGCTGGACCCGGAAGTGGAAGTGGCAGGTGCTAGAGCGTGACGGCCACCGCTGTCAGGATTGCGGGAGGCAAGGACGGCTGCACATCCACCACAAAGACTTCCAGAAGCGCCACCATCGGCTATCGAACCTTGTTGCTCTCTGCCATCGCTGCCACTTCGCTCGGCACGCCGCCCACCGCCGCGAGGCACTGAGTCCTGACGCTGCGGATTTGTAAGCGACGACGTCGAGAAGTCGCCAGGCTTGTTGCCGCGTGGCGATGAGGCATACGAGTCGCCGAGATTCAGGAACATCACGCCGTCGTCCCGCAGCACCCGCCGCACCTCGCGCATGACGGCCACCAAGTGCTCGACGTACAGCTCCGGCGTCGGCTCCAGGCCCAGCGTGCCCCGCCAGGCGTTGCAGCGGCGGCAGAAGGCACCACTGCCAGGGGTAGCGGTCACATTACGCGATGACCACGTAGCACAACCACCCTCGCCCAACTCAGGGCGCTCTATCGGCTCATTGACACGAATGGGCAACGTTTCCTCCCCCCACTCGTGCTCGCAGTCCGGCCCCCACACCGTCGGCTCCAGCCCGTAGTCCCGCAGCCCCCAGAACGGCGGGCTCGTCACGCAGCAGTGGAAGTGCCCGTCGGGGAAGCGGGCCAGGCCCTCCCGGGCGTCGGCGCAGATGATGTCGACGGTCATGCGGTCGCTTTCTCCATCAACTCTGACCGACCATAGTCCCTGCCCCCTCGATAACCTCCACTGGATAGACCACGAAGCCCCGCTCGCTACCACTCAGCATTTCGTGAATGTGGGCGGCGCAGCTCTCCGTCCACATGTGAGACGGGGCATCCATCGGATAGATTGCCCAGACGGCCTCCGCCTGGCATTGCTGCTGGTCAATGAACAGACATTTTGTCATCGCGTACTCCTTCCGGTCGCTTTCTGCATGGAGGGCGACATCATGATTCGCTCGCGGGCTCCTGTTGCATCAGGATCATCTGGCTCACTCGTGATGATCTGGTGGTTCCATCAAAACTGGCTCGCTCCGGGGGCACTGATGTTTCGTGTACGACTGGCTCGCTCAATGAGAGCCGATGCATCACGCTCATCTGGCTCGCTCCAACAACACCGATGTGTCTCTGTGTTCTGGCTCGCTTTCGGCCCACTGGTGCATGGCGGTTGTCCGGCTCGCTTTTCCTATCCTGTTGTGTCGGCCTCTCCCGGCTCGCACTGGAAGCGCTGCTGTCTCGCGGCTCGCTGGCTCGCTCCCGCAGGGCTGGTGCGTCGTTCTACGCTGGCTCGCTTGCCGACAACTGTTGTGTTTTCTGGAGCTGGCTCGCTCGCCGACACCTGTTGTCTCGACCGGTTCTTGGCTCGCTCCTGATCCACTGATGTGTCTATCCATTCTGGCTCGCTCCGAGGAAGTCGGTTGCCTCTCTTCTTCCTGGCTCGCTCGGGGTGTCCTGTTGCCTCTACGATACCTGGCTCGCTCTCCGAGTCCTGTTGTGTCTCGGATCGCTGGCTCGCTCCTGAAGAACAGGCGTGTCTCTTCTATCTGGCTCGCTCTCCTTATACCGTTGGGTCTTGTTTGCCCGGCTCGCTCTCTTCGGACTGGTATATCGGCGTTATCAGGCTCGCTCTGACGGTACTGCTGCATCGAAGAACTCAGGCTAGGGCGCTGGGATCGCCTCATGAACTCCCGGTTCCCTTTCCACTATGTATAGCTGGCGGGCTGGTCCCAGATCCAGAGCCTCCCGCCATCGCTGCTGAAGGTGCGTCAGGAACACTCGCTGGGTAAGCATGGCCGCTCGGCTGTGGTGGTGGATCGGCTGTAGGCCCTCGCGGTCACGCTCGCTCTCTGCCTTGAATTGGTAGTAGAGGTCGGCGTAGAAGGACGGGCGTCCCTTGTCTGGTTGGTGGCTCTTCAGGAAGCTACCGAGGGCGACGTAGAGGGTTCGCCGCAGGAAGCCGCTGTAGGACCGTTTCTCCCCGCGCCGCAGGCGTTGGTTCTTGCCGTCGACGATGCCGACCCCGGCGAAGCGCCACCAAGCGGACGGCTTGTCGATCTCTGGGTTTAGCCCGCTGGCCACGATGGCACCGGCGAGCGTCGGGCCGATGCCCCGCTGGGCCAGCAGCCAGGGCGCCACCGGCTCCTGTTTGAGGGCCTGCGCGATGGCCGGGACGATGACCTCCTCCATCTCCTTGAGCTTCTGGACCGCCAGGGCGAGGCGTTCGGCCGCCGAGGCACCGCGGAGTAACGCCTTCATCCGGTTGG
>JAUVHW010000001.1 GCA_030593075.1 Ardenticatenales bacterium | reverse complement strand
GGCAGCCTGCTGCTCATCGTGTTCGTGCTCCTGTGGGGAACCGTTCTCATCTTCTTCCGCGACCCCGAGCGAGTAATCCCAGAGGACGAGAGGCTGATCCTGGCCCCGGCCGATGGCGAGGTAGTCGCGATTGACAATCTGGACGAACCCGTGTTCGTCAGGGGTCCGGCCCTACGAGTCAGCACCTTTATGTCGCTGTGGAACGTGCACGTCAACCGCTCGCCGGTTGAGGGGGAGGTCAGGCTGGTGCGCCACGTGCCGGGTAGATTCGTGCAGGCCTTTCGGCCGGAGGCTTCCGAGGTCAACGAGCACACCTTGATAGGCATCCAGGCTGGAAAGCAGAAGGTGTTGGTCAAGCAGATTGCTGGTATAATGGCCCGGCGCTGCGTCAACTATGCACCGGTGGGTACTTGTCTTGAACGTGGGCAACGGATTGGTCTAATCCGGTTCGGCTCGCGCGTCGATCTTTTCCTCCCACCTGACACTCGGGTGCGCGTACAGCTCGGCGACAAGGTCCGGGCCGGCAGCTCAATTCTGGGCCAGTGGCCGCCTTGTAGGAGAGAGACCGAATGAGAAAGCAGGTGTTGCCTATCGTGCCCCACATGTTCACCTACGGCACGCTATTCTGTGGGATAGCTTCCATTGTGCTGTCGGTTGAGGGGCATCTGCTGTGGGCCGGAACCTTCATCCTCATCGGCATGCTCACGGACACGCTGGACGGAATGCTTGCCCGGACGTGGAGGACGGCCTCACAGCTCGGCGTACAGCTCGACTCGCTGGCGGATTCGGTCTGCTTCACAGTGGGGGCGCCCATCTTTGCCTACCAGTATCTCCGCCTGCAGCAGGTCTCCAGCTTGCTCAGCCTGCTGATCATTCTGCCGGTGCCGGCCGCCGGGGCCTTGCGCCTGGCGCGCTTTAACTTGCTGCCCATCAAGACGGGTAGGGAGGATCATACAGTGGGGCTCACCGTTTGGTCGGCCGGCCCTATCCTCGTACTAGCCGGTCTCTCCGGTCTGCACTACAGTGCCAGCCTGCTACCTCTGCCAGCGATGATTCTGCTGCCGTCGCTGCTGGCCCTATTGATGGTCAGCAGGGTTCGGTTTGCTACGTTCGGCTCGATCACCCGCCGGAAAAAGACCACCGCCGTGCTGCTGGGGGTGAGCACATTGCTGTCGGTTCGCTTCTCTCCCCAACTGATCTTTCTGGGGCTGATGCTCAGCTATGTGGGCGAGGGCGTAGCCCGCGCGGGCTACGGCTTGGCCAACCGATGATCACTTCGCGCAGCTGGATCAGCGCGCGCGGATTGCACCTCTACTCCCAGGTCGTCTGTCACACCGCGCGCTACCACCTCCACGGGGAGAAGCACCTGGATGCACTGGAGGCGGCCGGGCGGCCGGCCATATGGACCTCCTGGCACGGCAGCACGATGATGATAGCCGGCTACTACTTGCGCCACCACGCCGCGAACGGGTACAACATACTGCTGATTGTGCCCGATGACTGGCGCGGCGAGGCGTTGACCGAATGGTCTCGTCTGCTGGGAACGAAGGCCTTCACCATCAGTATGCAGGAAGAATCGTTCGTTGCAGCTCGCCGCTTTGTCCAACTGGTACGGCAGGTCAGAGACGGCGCAAACGCCTACATCAACCCAGACGGCCCGGATGGTCCTTCCGGCGTCCCCAAGCCAGGCGTCGCCTTCCTGGCAGGCAAATCGGGCGCTGCCATCCTCCCCATGGGGGTTTATGCCCGTTCCCGCATCCAGCTACCCCGCTGGGATCGCTACTCCCTCCCCCTCCCCTACAGCCACATTACGCTGGCTATTGGCGAACCACTGGCGGTGGACCGCGAGGAGGACAACAGCGAGGCTTGCAGCCGGATAGCGGCGGCCATAAATCTGGCGATGGCCGAGGCTAGGAGTCGCCATCGCCCATAGGGGTACCGCTGCAATCAGGCCCAGCTCGGTCTCGGAGCGCCCTCACCGCTCCCGGATGACAAAGCGGGTGCTTCGGACTATGTCCTCTTCCAGCAGGACCTGAACGTCATACCAGCCAGCGGAGAACCCCCCGGGGGGCAGAAGGTAAAAGTAGGTCCTGCCTCTGTTCTGCCACTCCCACACCCGCGTCCCCCCGGCGTAGAACTCGCCATTCTTGAACCAGATGTACCGCCAGAGGATGCCGTTCAGCATATCATCATAGTCAAAGGAGACGTACAGCACACGCTGACCCTCCTGGAACTCGACACTCTCTTCGCTGGGAACACCGTTCGCTGCCATGGCGGCACTCACTGTCAGCGGGCCCAGCCAAGCATCCGCCGGCGGGGTGGCATACGGGGTGACGGGAGTATAGATGGCCTCCAGTACTGGGACTGTCGGAGAGGGCGTAGGCGTGCGGCTCGGAGTAGGGGTGATGGAGGGGGTGACGCTAGGAGTAAATGTCGCGCTAGGCGTCAGGGTGGGCGTATTGGTTGGGATGAAGGGAGCCGTGGGGGACGACCCGGCCGGGGGCGTCGCACTGGGCGCCCGGTCCGTACCCCGAGGCATGGAGGCCGAGTTGACCGGCCGAACCGGCGTGGCGGGCACGGTCAGGGTCACATCTGCTGTGTCAGGGTAGCCACTCTGCTCGGGTAGGCGACGCAGCGCCAGCAGGGTTCCGGCCGCTAGCAAAGCAAACAGCGCCGTCATCGCCAGGCTGCTTCGAAGCTTGCGACGGGAACGCTCTCGGAGGAAAGAGAGGGCCGACTGCCGCACCTGCATCAAGTAGTGAACTGCTACAAGCAGCGCCACGGCGGTGGCCAGCCCAAAAAGGCCGAGTAGCCATGGGGTGAACGTGCGCAACAGTTGGTCCGGCATGTTCATACACTCGCACTATCGGGAAGGTTCCAGCGCGCCGGCGACGCAGTTACACGCCGAAATACAGCTTCATCTCGTAGGGGTGCGGGCGGTTTCGCACTGCATAGTACTCCTGGACCAGCTTGTGCTCAATCCAGTCTTCAATGATCTCGTCGTCGAAAACGCCACCCGCCTCCAGGAAAGCGCTATCTTCTGCGAGAGCATCCAGGGCCTCTTTGAGAGAGGAGGGAAGCGCCTTGATATTCTCTAGCCGCTCCGGCGTCCAGGAGAAAACGTCCTCGTCGATGGGGCCAAAGCCCTGCTCGGCGGGGTCAATCCGCTTGTTGATACCATCGATCCCGGCCATCAACTGCGCCGCAATCATCAGATAGGGATTGCCCGTAGCATCCGGCGGGCGGAATTCGATACGCGCTGTCTCCGGCCGGTCGGCGTACTTGGGAATGCGCACGGCCGCGCTGCGATTGGCGAGGCTAAAGAAGGCGTTCACCGGCGCCTCATAACCTGGCACCAGCCGCCGGTAGGAATTGGTGGAAGGATTGGTGAAGGCCAGCACGGCGGGTCCATGCAACAGCAGGCCACCAATAAAGTAGAGCGCCGTCTGACTCATTTTCCCGTAGCCGTCAGCGTCGTAGAACACGTTCCTTCCCTCTTTGAACAGATGCTGGTGAAAGTGCATCCCGTTTCCGGCCTCACCAAACAGCGGCTTGGGCATGAAGGTGGCGGTCTGCCCCGCGCCGTGGGCCACCATCTTGGTCACATACTTGACCTTCATCACGAGGTCCCCCGTCTGCACTGCCCCTCGAATCATCGAGGTCTCGATCTCACACTGACCCGGCCCACCCACCTCATGATGATGGTATTTGACTGGCACGCCCATTGCCTCCAAAGTCGTGGACATCCGAGTTCGGAGTTGGCAGAGCGCGTCCTTGGGTGGGATAGCGTGGTAGCCACCGTGCAGCGGGATGTAGTGACCGTGACCTCCCTCACCACTCAACCATTCGGCCTCTGCGCTCTCCACCCGGTAACCTGAGCGATTGATTTCGTTCTCGAAAGCAACGGTGTCAAAGACATAGAACTCAAACTCGGGCCCCCAACGGCTCTCATCGGCAATCCCGCTCTCCAGCAGATACCCCTCCGCTCGCCGGGCAATGTTCCGCGGATCCCGGAAGAAAACCTCCTTTGAGTCTGCTTCCAGGGTGTAACTCACGAAGCTCAGAGTCGGCACTTCCCAGAACGGATCCAGGAATCCGGTCGATAGATCCGGCACCGTTACCATGTCGCCCGCCTTGACACTCTTTAGACCCACGCTAGAGCCATCAATGCCGACGCCATCTGTCATCAATTGGGGTGTGAACTGGCTGGACGGGATGGTGAGATGCCGCCACCTCCCCCACAGATCAGTGAACTTGAGATCCACCATACGGATGTCGTTCTGCTGTATGTAGGCGCGAGCACCCTCGAATTCAGTGAACATGCAGTCTCCCGCTTTGCCGCCAGGTCTCACGGTTCGCCTGCCAGTATAGACTTGCGCCTATTCGCTGTCAAGAGCAACTGTGCTACAATCACCTGCACTTGAGGCCAAAGATGCCCGGCGAGCGAATCCTTGTCATTGACGACAGCAAGTATCTGATATCGTTCCTGGCCGACAGAGCCCTTCCTCAACTCGGCTACCAGCCACTGGTCGCCACCACTGGGCAGCGGGGACTGGACATAGTGGCGGCCGAGAAGCCGGAGGCTGCTCTGGTGGACCTGTACCTGCCGGACATGAGCGGTATGGATGTGGTGCGCCACCTGGCGGCCGCGGGCAGCCAGACCGCGGTGATCCTGATCACCGCGCACGGGTCGGAGCAAATCGCTGTGGAAGCGTTCCGGCTGGGTGTACGCGACTATCTCACAAAGCCCGTCGGCCTGGAGGAACTCGCGAATGCTCTGGAGCGCGCGCTGCACCGGTCTCGCTTGCAGCGGAGCAGCCGCCAGCTGGCCGACGAGTTGCACCACACCAATGTCGAACTCCGCAGGCAGGTCGACCAGCTTGCCACACTAGCCGGCATCGGCCGCTCTATCACAGCCTCTCTAGACCTGGAACAGATCCTCACACAGGTGACAGAAGCTGCTCTCCAGTGGTGCGAGGCGGAAGAGGCCACCATCTGGCTGCTGGAGGAGAGCGGCCGTGACATGTTCGTAGTGGCCGAGGCAGGGAGGCACCCAGACACCGGCCCCATACCGCGGATGACACACCTGAAAGTCCAGGATGCCCTGGCAGGTGAGGCAATCCGCACCCGAAAGCCGGTTGTCAGGGTGGCGAAGAAGGGCCGCGGGCTCAAGATCAAGACCGGATATCTGGTCAAGGAGGTAATGTACGTCCCCCTGCTCGTCCAGGATCGCTGCCTGGGTGTTGTCTCGGTGGCCAACCGCGGCTCGCGCCGTGCTCTCGGCCGAGCGGAGCTCGCGAGCCTCCAGGCCCTGACCGATTACGCCGCGATAGCGATTGAGAACGCCCGGCTTTACGAGACGACCGAGAAGGCACTCCAGCAACGGGTGGCAGAGCTGGATACGGTCGGAGAGATTTCAAAGGCAGTGACCACACTCGATCCTGACATTCTCTCCCGCGCCATGAGCCGCATCCATAAGGTGTTCGATGTGACTACCGCTACCCTTTTCCTGGCCGACGAATCCCAGTCCTACCTGGAGCCCAGGCTATGCTCCGCCACGGAGGGCAGCCCCAAGCCCTCCTTGCAGGTGCCCATTGGCCAGGGGATTGTCGGCAGCTGTGCCAAGAACAATGTCACCTATAGCACCAACGATCCACTCAGCCATCCGCTCTTCAAGCCCGAGCTGGACCGGCCAACCAGTCATGAAACACGCTCGCTACTGGCGGTACCCCTGGCAACCAAAGAACGGGTGGTAGGCGTCATTCAGCTGGCGAACAAAAGATCGGGACCCTTTAACGAGGAGGATGCGGATCTACTCAGGGCTGTGGCAACACCGTTGGCGCTGGCGGCCGACGCCGAGCGCCTTCTCGATCAGGTCAATAGATCCCAGAGAATTCTGAAGGCAGTGCTGGCGTGCAGCGCTAACCCCATCTTGATCGTTGACCGGTCCGGCCGCCTCCTGCTCTGCAACCAGGCCGCTCGGAAGCTATTCGACATCCCTGATGATATTGCCGCTGTTCCATCGCTGGGTGAGTTGACCGGGGTCCCCCGGCTGGTGGAGCTGGTCGCTGCCGAGCAGGTGGTCACCAAAGAGATCTCCCACCAGGATCGCACCTACCTTACCAGCGTAGCCCCCATTCCGGGTATCGGGTCGGTCATTGAGATGCACGACACCATGTTCATAGAGGGAATAGATGCGGCCAAGGCGGAGTTTGCGTCTGCTCTCTCCCGGGACCTGCGCTCTCCCCTGGCTTCTGTCATTGGGTCAATCGAGCTCCTCGATGCATCAGGCCCTCTGACGGCACGCCTGCAGGCGAACATCGCTCTGGCAACAGAGGCAGCATCAAGAATGCGGCGGCTGATTGACAGCCTGGTGGACCTACCATAGGGGCCTGGCCGGAGACGCGGATAGCGGCTGCTGCGGGCGCATTGCGGCTTCCACAGCATGCCGGCCAGGGCGCCTGGCCGGAGACGCGGATAGCGGCCGTTGCGGGCGCATTGCGGCTTCCACAGCACGCCGGCCAGGCGTTGCAGAAGCCACAGCGCACGCGCTTGTGGGCAGCGCTTCGAGCAGCACTGAGGAATTGGGGCTTTCCGGCCGGGCTTCTGGGTCAAGGTCGGTCTGGCGGCCGGCCGGTCAATGCCGCCGTAGAGGGCTGCTGCGGAACGGCCTGCGTTCGGTTCCGGATCGGGGAGGCCAGCACTCCAGCACCACCTCACCGCTGGCGTAACTGTACTACGGTTGTGGTGTTTCTCACGTCAGAGCCCACAAGGGTCGTTGGACCCTGCTCAATACAAGACGCACCGGAGGCGAATCCAATGACCAGCAGCGCTGGAGTTGAGGAGTTGCGAGCCAAGCGCCAGCAGGCGAGGGGTGGGGGCGGCCCCAAGCGTGTCGAGCGCCAGCACGGCAAGGGCAAGCTGACCGCCCGTGAGCGGATCGAGAAGCTGCTGGACCGGGGCACCTTCCACGAAATAGGCATGTTTGTCACCCATCGCTCGGTGGGCTTTCGCCTGGAGGACGAGCGATACCTGGGCGACAGTGTAGTTACCGGCTGGGGCAAGATCGATGGCCGCACCGTTTACGTTTACGCGCAGGATTTCACCGTCTTTGGGGGCAGTCTGGGAGAGGTCCACGCTGAGAAGATCGTCAGGGTGCAAGAGATCGCCATGAAGAACGGCGCACCCATAGTCGGGCTCATGGACTCGGGCGGGGCGCGAATTCAAGAAGGGGTAGTCAGCCTGGCAGGGTTCGCCGACATCTTTCTGCGCAACGTGCTTGCCTCTGGGGTCATTCCTCAGATCTCCTGCATCATGGGCCCGTGTGCGGGCGGCGCCGTTTACTCGCCAGCCCTGACTGACTTTATTATCATGGTCAAGGGGAGCAGCCACATGTTCATCACGGGCCCGGGAGTGGTCGAGGCTGCTACCAGGGAAAAGGTCTCATTCGAGGATCTGGGTGGCGCAATGACCCACAACACCGTCAGCGGAGTCAGTCACCTGGCGGCCGAGAGCGACGACGACGCCTTGTTCCTGGTCCGCGAATTGCTCAGCTATCTGCCCTCCAACAACCTGGATGAGCCCCCTCTGCGACCCAGCACAGATGACCCTCTGCGCACTGACCGTGCCCTGGACACAGTCGTGCCGGAAGACCCAGGGAAACCCTATGACATGAAGGAGGTAATCTTGAGGCTGGTAGATGACGGCCGGTTCTTCGAGATCCACTCCCACTGGGCTCAGAGCTTGATCGTAGGGTTCGGCCGGCTTGGTGGACGCAGCGTCGGTATTGTTGCTCAACAGCCCAGTGTCCTGGCGGGCGTCTTGGACATCGACAGTTCCACCAAAGGAGCCCGCTTTGTCCGCTTCTGCGACGCTTTCAACATCCCGCTGGTAGTGCTGGAGGATGTGCCCGGTTTCTTGCCGGGCGTGGATCAGGAACATGGCGGCATCATCCGCCACGGGGCAAAGCTTCTCTTTGCTTTTGCCGAGGCGACGGTGCCCAAGATCACCGTCATCACGCGCAAGGCCTACGGCGGCGCCTACTGTGTGATGAACAGCCGGCACCTCCGGGCCGATCTGGTGCTAGCTTGGCCGACGGCCGAGATTGCGGTGATGGGTCCGGAGGGGGCCGTGAACATCATATTCCGAAAGCAACTCTCGTCGGCCGAGGACCCCGATGCTCTGAGGGCTGAGCGGGTGCGCGAGTACCGCGAAAGGTTTGCCAACCCCTACGTCGCGGCCGCTCGCGGCTACGTGGACGACGTGATAGAACCCCATCAGACACGACCGCTCCTCATTCAGGCGCTGAGCCGGCTGCAAGACAAGCGCGAGAGCATCCCCCTCAAGAAACACGGCAACATGCCGCTGTGACCGGCGTCGCGCCGGCCGTGTCGGCACGCCGTGAGAGCAGCAGCGCCCCTCCTGAACCGGCGCCGCTGGTTCTCTACCAGGCCGTGCAGTGCCCATGCCAGACGCGCGCGGCGCGGCGAGCAGCAATCGCGCGTGAAGGCTTCTCGGCTAGGCCCCCGGTGCAGGCGGGCGGAACAGCCAGGTCTCTACTCGGCGCCAGAAGCGGCGCAGTCCGGAGCGAATCCGCGCCAGCAGATACAGCACAGCACGTACACGGTTGCGCCACCGGCGCTCCGGCACTGGCTCTGCTACCCACTGAATGACGGCCGCACCCCAGGTTAGGCCGGCGCCGAACCCCACCGTCACCAGCCGGTCGCCCGGCTGCACCAACCCGGCATCAAAGGCCTCGCATAAGGCAATGGGGATGGAGGCACTCGAAGTGTTGCCGTACCGGTCCAGGTTGACGAAAACCCGGTCCTCCGGCAGCTTGAGCCCTCGGGCGGCCGACTCGATGATGCGCATGTTCGCCTGGTGGGGAATCACCAGTGCGATTTCGTCCATCGTAAGTCCCGCCTTTTCCACCGCCTCGATAGTCGCCTGCCGCATGACGCGGGTGGCAAACCGAAAGACCTTGCGCCCGTCCATCCGGATCTTGTGTAGACCGTTATCGATGGTCTCATGTGAAGCGGGCATTCGGCTGCCGCCGGCCGGCAGCGCCAGGGTGTGTGCCCCGGAGCCATCCGCGCCGAGAACAGTCGAGAGAACGCCTCCCGGCTGCTCCGATGGGCCAAGGATCACCGCCCCGGCTCCATCGCCAAAGAGGATACAGGTTGTTCGGTCCTCCCAGTTGACGAAACGAGAAAGAGTCTCCGCGCCGATCACCATCGCATGATCGATCTCGCGAGTGGCAATCGACTGAGCCGCCAGGCTCACCCCGTATATCCAACCCGAGCAAGCGGCGCTGAGGTCAAAGGCGCCAGCGTTCCTGGCCCCCAGCGCATCCTCCACCAGACATGCGGTGGCGGGGAAGATGTGCTCTGGGCTGCAGCTGGCCACGATGATCAGGTCGAGGTCGGCCGGGTTGAGATCGGTTGTCTCCAGCGCGGCTCGGGCGGCTGCCAGCGCCAGGGTGGCAGTGCTTTCGTCATCGCCTGCAATACGTCTCTCGCGAATGCCGGTGCGGGCAAAGATCCAGTCGTCGTTGGTGTCCACCATCTGAGCGATCTCATCATTGGTGAGCACCTTCTCGGGCAGGCTCTTGCCCCAGCCAATTATGTGGGCATAGCGCAACTTGCGTTGCCGGCTCCTATTGCCATTCCTGGGAAGACTCCGGGTCAGGCGGGAGGCGAGGCGACGAAGCCTTGAAGCTGACACGGTTTCAGCAGGCGGCGAGGTATCGGACGCAGACACGTCAGACATGATTCCGGTCTACGCTGGGGGCGGGCCGAAGATCAGTGTTGCGTTGTGACCACCAAAACCGAAAGAGTTGGACATGACAATCTGGACCTCTGCAGGGCGCGGCTGGTTGGGGACATAGTCCAGGTCGCACTCCGGGTCGGGGAACTCATAGTTGATGGTCGGTGCGATGACCCCCTCTCGAATGGTCTCCACACAGATGATGGCCTCTAGTGCCCCGGCTCCCCCCAGCAGGTGACCGGTCATGGATTTGGTGGAGCTGATCGGCAGCTGGTATGCGTGATCTCCAAAGACCGCCTTGGCCGCGGCCGTCTCTGTCTTGTCATTGAGCGGGGTGCTGGTACCGTGAGCGTTCAGGTAGTCCACTGCCTTGGGCTCCAGTTCGGCATCCTCCAATGCGGCCTGCATCGCCTGGATTGCACCCTGTCCCCCCACCGCCGGCGCGGTGATGTGAAAGGCATCGGCCGAAGTCCCATATCCTAGCAGTTCCGCCAGGACGGGCGCATCCCGCTTGCGAGCGAATTCCAGGGACTCGAGCACCAGAATACCAGCTCCTTCGCCCATGATAAAGCCATCCCGTTTGGCGTCAAAGGGACGGCTGGCGCGCTGGGGCTCGTCGTTCCAACCAGTCGAAAGGGCGCCCATGTTCATAAAAGCACCTACGGCCGTGCGCACCAGCGCCGTGTCAGCTCCGCCAGTCACCATCGCTTCGGCCGCTCCGCGCCGTATCACCGCGGCCGCTTCTCCAAGGGCGTTATTGCCGGAGGCACAGGCGGCAACCACGGCAAAGTTGGGTCCCCGAAATCCATACTGCATGGCGATCTGGCCTGGGGCCGTATCAGCCAACATCATGGGGACCGCAAAAGGGCTGACGCGGCGAGGGCCGCGGGTGCGCACGACGTCGCCGGTCTTGAGGATTGTCCCAATGCCCGCGATACCGGTCCCAATGATGACTCCGATGTCGGATGCCGTGGCCTGGGTGGCGGTCAGGCCAGACGCCTCTACTGCCTCCTGCGCGGCCGCCAGCGCAAGCTGAGAGTAGCGATCCATCCGCCGAGCCTCCCGGGCCCCGAAACGAGCTGTCGGGTCGAAACCGTCAACTTGGGCCGCGATTCTGACCTTGAGGTCGCTGGCGTCAAAGCAGGTTATGGGCCCGATAGCCGAGCGACCTTCCATCAGGCCTGTCCAGGTAGTGGGAACATCCTGCCCCAGAGGCGAGATCGTTCCCAGTCCGGTGATCACAACACGTCTTCTCATCTTTCCCTCGTTCGACAAGGTTCAAGGGCTATAACCCACCGGTCACCGTTTGGTTGCGGAGGGTGCGGAACAAGAGCAGTCCACCAACAAGAGAGAGATGAGCGGCGGGAACCGCACTCGATCCATTCTTAGACACCTTCCTTGGGCCGATTGCGCCTACCGGCGACCGTGTTATACTCTGTCAGACCCAACCCACAGATGATGATTGGCATCTTCCAGCCACTGGAGACCTTCCCGCATACGACTACTAGTGCAAGAGTCAGACACCCCCTTGGTAGGTCGAATCTTATGGTGTCCCTGGGGGTTAATCAATTTAGTATCACTTGGCCTCGGCGCTAGTGTCAGAACCAGCGAGCCAGCAATGCTAAACACTGTACTGATCGCCAACCGAGGGGAGATCGCGGTGCGGGTACTGCGCGCCTGCCACGAACTGGGGATTCGAACGGTGGTGGCATTCTCCGAGGTGGACCGGGAAGCGCTGCACGTTCGCTACGCCGACAGAGCCTACGCCCTGGGAGGCAAGGCGGCGGGCGAGAGCTACCTGCACATCGAGAAGCTCCTGGACATCGCCCGCCGTTCGGGGGCGGACGCTATTCACCCTGGCTATGGCTTCCTGGCCGAGCGCTCTGACTTTGCCCAGGCGGTGGAGGATGCTGGGCTGATATGGATTGGGCCGCCGCCGGCCGTCCTGGGGCTGATGGGGAACAAGACATCAGCCCGCGTGCTAATGCGGGCAGCCGGAGTACCGGTGATTCCGGGCACCGATGACCCGTTGACCGACGAGGAGCTACTGGCGGCCGCGCGACAGCTGGGCACTCCGCTCCTTGTCAAGGCGGCCGCTGGCGGCGGGGGCAAGGGAATGCGGGTGATCAACTCAATGAGTGAGATGCCCAACGCCCTATCAAGTGCGCGGCGCGAGGCCCTCTCGGCATTCGGCGATGACAGCCTTTGCCTGGAGAAGCGGATTGAAGGAGCGCGGCACATCGAGTTCCAAGTACTGGCCGATCAGTTGGGTAATGTGATTCACCTGGGTGAGCGCGAGTGCTCTCTGCAGCGCCGCTATCAGAAGCTACTAGAGGAAGCCCCGTCGCCGTTCGTGGACGACGATCTGCGCTCACGGATGGGCAGCATCGCTGTCCAGGCGTCCAGCGCGGCAGGGTACGTGAGCGCTGGCACCGTAGAGTTCCTGGTCGACCGAAATCGCCGCTTTTACTTCCTTGAGATGAACCCCCGCTTGCAGGTGGAGCACCCTGTGACCGAGTGGGTGACGGGGGTCGACATTGTCAAGGAGCAATTGCGAATTGCTCGGGGTCGCAAGTTGCGTCACGCCCAGAAAGACATCCATTTCAGCGGCTGGGCAATTGAATGCCGCATCAATGCCGAAGACCCTTTCAACGGCTTTGTTCCCTCCATCGGGCGAGTGACAGCCCTGACCGTACCAACTGGCCCTGGTGTCCGAGTGGACAGCGGGCTGTACGAGGGACTGGAGATTACCCCCTACTATGATTCGCTAATAAGCAAGCTCATCTGCTGGGGGGAAACGCGTGGAGAGGCCATCCTGCGAATGCGGCGCGCCCTGGAAGAGTACCGGATCATGGGTATCAAGACTACCATTCCGTTCCACCAACGCCTGTTGGATAGCCACAGTTTCATGGGCGGCCAATTCGACACCACCTTCGTCGATGAGCGTTTTTCTTTGGAAGAGCCGGCGCTGGACCCGGCCGGCGCTCAAGTGGCGGCCGTGGTGGCAACGCTGGTTGCCCACCGTAGGGCACGCCAGACGGTGGAGGACAGCCCCGGCTCGAGTCGCTGGCGGTGGAGCCGGCCGGGCGGGGGATGGCCACAATGAAGTACGTAACCCGGGTTGCTGACCAATCATTTGAGATAGAGATTGACGAGCGGGGGACAGTCGTCGTGGACGGTCAACCGCACGCCGTTGACCTACAAGAGATCGTACCCGACCGGCTGTACTCCTTGTTACTGGACAACGTCTCCAACGAATCGTTTGCCGAAGGAGGCCAGGCAGGACATTTCAGAGTTCTGCTTCGCGGCCAGCTGTACCACGTGCAGGTAGAAGACGAACGGGCTATCCGGCTGTCCCGTGCCCTCACCGGGTTCACACCGGACTCCGGGGAGATTCCCGTCCGGGCACCCATGCCGGGCCTAATAGTGAGCATCCCGGCGCAGGCCAGACAGCCTGTCAGGCAGGGAGATCTTCTGGTCATACTGGAGTCAATGAAGATGGACAACGAGCTGCGCGCCCCCCGCGATGGCGAGGTGGCGCGGGTGCACGTTGCAGAGGGCGACAGCGTCGAGACAGGGCAGGCCCTGGTGACACTGTCATAGCTGTGGGGTGTCGAGATGACGCTGCCCCGTGCCAGGTATTCGGGGCCACAGCATGGACAGACCAGAGCTTCAACACCGGCCTGAGAGCCCAAGTTACTGTTCAGGACGGACGTTGGACCAGCAGGAGAGGACTTGAATGGCGATAGACCCCAAGATACAGCAGGTGCGCGAAATGCGAGAACAGGCACGGCTCGGGGGTGGGCAGGCGCGGATCGAACGCCAGCACGCCAAGGGCAAGCTGACGGCCCGAGAGCGAATCGAGAAACTGCTCGATCCCGCCACCTTTCGTGAAATCGACACGTTTGTTACCCACCGGACTACGGGGTTCGGCATTGAGGACCAGAAGTACCTCGGCGACAGCGTGGTGACAGGCTGGGGCCAAATCAACGGCCGATCGGTCTACGTCTTTAGCCAGGATTTCACGGTTTTCGGCGGCAGCCTGGGGGAGGTCCACGCGGAGAAGATCTGCAAGATAACGGACCTGGCGATGAAAAATGGCGCTCCTGTGATTGGGCTCAACGACTCTGGGGGGGCACGAATTCAGGAGGGGGTGGTCTCCTTGGCTGCCTATGCCTACGTCTTCCAGCGTAACGTGATGGCCTCGGGCGTCATTCCCCAGATCTCGGCCGTCATGGGCCCATGTGCCGGTGGGGCGGTCTACTCGCCCGCGATGACCGATTTCATCTTGATGGTTAAGGGGACCAGCTTCATGCACATCACCGGTCCCGAGGTCGTCAAGGCCGTGACCCGTGAAGAGGTTACTTCGGAGGAGCTGGGCGGGGCGATGACTCACAGCACGGTGAGCGGGGTGGCCCACTTTGCGGTCGAGGATGAGGACGAGGGGCTTGCCCTCCTCCGGCTCCTGCTCAGCTACCTGCCGCAGAACAACACCGAGGATCCTCCATTCGTACCCACTGATGATCCGGCCGACCGCACTGACGACGAACTCAATGCCATCATTCCGGACAGCCCGCACAAGCCCTATGACATGAAGAGCATCATCGAGCGCGTCGTGGATGATGGCAGATTCCTCGAAATCCACGAGCACTATGCCCGCAACATCGTCGTCGGTTTTGCACGCTTGGGCGGCTTTGGTGTGGGCATAGTGGCGCAGCAGCCTCAGATCTTGGCTGGGGTGCTAGACATTGACGCTTCCCGCAAGGGTGCTCGTTTCGTCCGCTTTTGCGACGCCTTTAACATTCCCATCGTCACGTTCGAGGACGTGCCCGGGTTCTTGCCGGGTGTGGCGCAGGAGCACGGCGGGATAATCCTGCACGGGGCCAAGCTGCTCTATGCCTACTGTGAGGCAACGGTCCCCAAGATCACCATCATCACACGCAAGGCGTACGGCGGCGCGTACGACGTAATGTCCAGCAAGCACATCCGCGGGGATGTCAGCTATGCCTGGCCAACCGCTGAGATAGCCGTGATGGGTCCCGACGGCGCGGTGAACATCATCTTTCGAAAGGCCTTGGCTGAAGCCGACGATCCCGATGCTCTCAGGGAGGAGCTGGTGCAGGAGTACCGGGAAAAGTTTGCCAACCCGTACGTGGCAGCCACCCGAGGCTACATTGATGATGTAATCGAACCGGCCGAGACCCGGCCGCGGCTGATAGAAGCTCTGCAGATGCTGCAGAACAAGCGGGATGCCAATCCGCCCAAGAAACATGGAAACATTCCACTGTAGAAAGAAGGACAGGAATCATGTCCCCAAGAATTGCGTCCATCCAGGAAGCCAAGACCAAACTGGCTCAGCCCTGGGTCCACCTGGTCCTGGGTCAGGTAGACGACTATTGCGCCTACCTCTGCCGATTCCAGGGAAAGTACAAGTTTCACCAGCACGCCAAGGATGAGATGTACCTGGTGTTGGAGGGCGAGACCTATGTCGAATACCAAGACGGGCCAACCGTGTCGCTGAAGGAAGGTGACTCGCTGGTGGTGAAAGCCGGCGAGGTTCACCGCTCCGGTGCAGAAGAGGAAGCCCTAGTGCTGATGTTCAAGGCCCGCGATCTGTTCGCAGAGTAGGAGGGAGACGCGAACTGGTTGATCTACCAGGTTTATGTCCCCCACAACAAGAGACAGAGCTATGAATACACAGCCGCTCGGAATCTGCGACACTATACTTCGCGACGCGCACCAGTCCCTTCTGGCGACCAGGATGCGGACCGATGACATGCTTCCTATCGCACCCAAGCTCGACCGGGTTGGCTACTGGTCGGTAGAGATGTGGGGCGGAGCTACCTTTGACTCCGCCATGCGGTTCCTGAGTGAGAATCCCTGGGATCGCGTGCGCCGTCTGAAAGAACTGATGCCCAACACCCGTTTCCAGATGCTGCTACGCGCTCAGAACGTCGTCGGCTACAGGCACTACCCCGACGACGTGCTGCAGCGATTCGTGGTCCGGGCCAAAGAAGTCGGCATTGACGTGTTCCGGATTTTTGACGCTCTCAACGACGTGCGCAACATGGAGATGGCGATGCGCTTTGTCAAGGACGTCGGCGGCCACGTCCAGGGAAGCTTTAGCTACACCATCAGCCCGGTGCATACCATCGGTGGCTATGTGGAGATGGCCAAGCAACTCAGAGAGCTGGGGGCGGATTCCATATGCGTCAAGGACATGGCTGGGATGCTGGCTCCCTACGACGCCTATGAGCTGGTAGGAGAGCTGAAAGCCCAAGTAGGACTTCCGGTCCAGTTCCACACGCACTATACCAGTGGAATGGCGATGGCCTCAGCCCTAAAGGCGGTGGAGGCGGGTGTCGACATTGTGGATACCGCCATCTCGGCCCTCTCTGGTCTCACAGCCCAACCTCCCACCGAGTCCCTGGTGGCCATTCTGAAGGGAACTCCCCGGGACACGGGGCTGGACCTAGACCTATTGGCTGAGATCTCGGCGTATTTTGCGGGCGTCCGGAAAAAGTACCGGAGCTTTGAGAGCGGGATGCAGGGGGTGGACGTGCGCGTCCTGCAGTACCAGATTCCGGGCGGGATGCTCTCCAACCTGACCTCTCAGCTGCGCCAGCAAGGCGCGGCCGACCGGTACGAAGAAGTCCTGGCAGAGGTGCCGCGCGTGCGCAAAGAGCTGGGCTATCCTCCCCTGGTTACTCCCTCCAGCCAGATAGTGGGCACCCAGGCGACACTCAACGTGGTACTGGGGGAGCGCTACAAGGTGATTCCGGAGGAGGTCAAGAACTATGTGCGCAACTTCTACGGGCGGCCACCAGCGCCGGTTGACCCGGAGATCAAGAGACTGGCCATCGGCAGCGAGGAGCCGATCACCAAGCGCCCGGCCGACCTGTTGGAGCCAGGCATGGAGAAGGCGCGCGACGAACTGGGTGATCTGGCCCGAAGCGAGGAAGACGTAATCTCGTATGCGTTGTTTCCACAGGTGGCTCGCCCCTTTCTCGAGCGGCGGGCGCGAGGCGCCGACGAACGGACGGCAGTGGTCGCTGCTGTCGCAGCCAAGCTTGCCCTGGAGGCCGAGGAGCAGCAGCCGGCCGGACCGGACGCCAGGCGAGCGCCCTCGGTCACGGCCTGGAAGCGGGCTTGGCGTCCGTCACGCCAGTGGACCGGTCTCTTGCAGCCCTAGGAGGCCCAGATGGATCGTGAATTCAGTCTCAACGTCGATGGAACCGAGTTCGAGATCGAGGTGCACGGGAACAGCCTCCTGGTGGACGGACAGCCCTTTGTCATTGGGATGGAGAACGGTGTCCTGACTGTTGACGGCATCGTTTACGCAGTAACGTTGGGTGACAAGTCGGCCGTGGTGGACGGCAAGGAGTATCGGGTGGAGGCGGCCGGCATGCAAGTGCAGACAGTCGCCCCCAAGAAGGCGGCTCCCAAGAAGAAGGCGGATGCCGGTGCCGGCTCTGTCACGGCAATCATGCCCGGCGCGATCCTTGAGCTACTGGTAGCTGAAGGCGATGAAGTGCAGGAAGGGGAGGTGGTGGTCATTCTGGAAGCAATGAAGATGGAGAATGAGATCCAGGCACACAAGTCTGGCGTGGTCAATCGAGTCCACATCGCCCCAGGAGACAGTGTTGAGAGTGGGCAGGCGCTGATCGACATCTCCTAGCCGCAGTAGCGGCTGTCTGCCCCAAGGGGAGCGGGCCTCGGTGCCCAGCTCACAGAAGCCAAGTGTCAAGGAGATAACATGCAACTAGGCGGAATCGAATTACCCGAGTACCCTGCCGAGGTAATAACCCAGGAATACCTTCTGCGGGGCAGGTTCCGACCCGTTGGGCCCATGCTGGCGTATCTAAACGACAGTGAGAGACGGTACATTCAGTTCAACCAGGCGACTCTCCTCCCCTTCGACGCGGCCAGCCCAATGGGAAAGCTCGAACGCCCGACCGTGATGGTGAGGAAAGACAATGTGGTAGCCATCAGCCTTCTCGACGAGGCGGGTGGAGACGCGGCCCAACTGCTGGTCACCAAGCATAAGATGATCGTCTATTCGACCACCTTTGTCATCCAGGGCTACTTCCACATGGGAGCCGATGACCTGCCAATGGACGTGCTGAGCAGCAGCTCCCACGACTTTATGGGGGCCACAGACGCCAACATCTACCCGCTCAAGGATGTCCAGAACCGGCCCCAGACGGCTGCCCAGGTGATGCTCATCAACCGTCACGGCGTGCTGTTCTACCATCAGGCGGAATAGGATCAGGTCTGGCAGCTAGCGCAGACAGTCTAGCGCGCAGGGTTGGGGCCCTGCGGAGTGACGTCCAGCCGGGGCCTCGTTCGAGTGGGACCGCGCGCGGCATTCAATCGTCCCCGGCACACGTGCGGGCGGCCAGCCAGATCGGGCTGGCGATAGCAGACCTGAAGACGGCCGACAGCCGGGGAACTGGGGCATGGCTACTGCGGATCCACCCTGGATGCCAGTTCGCCTAGCACGGCAGAGCAGGAGATCGACTGCCCGAGAACCACGCACGCGATTAGCCGCGGCACCCGGCCTCGATTAGACCTGCCGCGTCACAGTAGGCTCGAACCCAGCGCCACCAGGACCCCAGCCCGATTGCTGGCGGCGGATGGACCGACTGAACGCGCAGCATCCCATTTGGGTAGCGTTACCTCCGAGCATCGTCACGGCAGACCACCGCACGCAACTCTGGCGAATTGCGAGTAGCGGCTCTCCTCCCCAGCCCCGGTTCTGCGGCAAATGGCACGTTGGGAGCATTGCGTGGGCCGCGAGGCCACTATATAATGTCTGCCGGGCTGACACATCATCGGAGGACGACGGAAATGGGTGATGACACCGGCATCCGGGTTATGGCGGAACCCCTCAAGACATTCTGTGTGGAGGTCTTTGAGGAGCTGAACGTCCCTACGGAGGATGCAAAGATAGTGGCTGATAACCTGGTGTCGGCCGACCTGCGGGGCATCAGTTCTCACGGCGTGGCCCGTCTGCGCCGCTACGTGAAGGGGTTGCAGGACGGAGTGATGCTGGCCCGTCCAGAGACTAGGGTGGTGCACGAGACACCGGCTACCGCCCTGATCGACGGCGGAGACGGCCTGGGCCAGCCGGTATCCAGGCGGGCCATGCAGTTGGCGATCGACAAAGCTGGACAAGTGGGTGCTGGCTTTGTCAGCGTGCGCAACTCGAATCATTTCGGCATAGCCGGTTACTACTCTATGATGGCGCTAGAGCGCGACATGATTGGCATCTCCATGACCAACGCGGCCGTGCTGGTGGTACCCACCTTCGGGCGCAATGCTATGCTGGGCACCAACCCCATCAGTGTGGCGGCTCCGGCCGGTGAAGAACTTCCCTTCGTGCTCGACATGGCGACCAGCACCGTGCCGCGCGGCAAGCTGGAGGTCTACAACCGCAAGGAAGAACCGCTGCCGCTGGGTTGGGCCACAGACGAATCCGGGGTGCCGACGACTGACGCGGCGCAGGTGTTGGACAACTTTATCAAGCTGGCGGGCGGGGGGCTCCTCTCACTGGGCGGCGCTGGCGAGTTGCTGGGAGGCCACAAAGGATACGGCATGGCCCTACTGGTGGACATCTTGTCTGGAGTACTCCCGGGGGCTGGCTATGCCAACAACATCTACCTCAAGGACGATAGCGGCAATGCCTTGCCGGCCAACGTGGGCCATTTCTTCGGCGCGCTGCGAGTAGACGGCTTCCGGCCGGTGGAGCAATTCAAGGCCACCATGGACGACGTTGTCCGCCGTCTAAAGGCGACACCCAAGGCGGCGGGACAAGGCCGCATCTACATCCACGGTGAGAAGGAATTCGAGATCGCCCAGGATCGCAAGATTAGCGGCGTTGTCTTGCACCCCAAGGTCGTGGCCGACCTCAAGGCGATGGCTGAGGAGTTTGGCGTCGCGTACATTCTGTAGGTACGCCAGCAGATCAGCAAGCCACGTGCTGTGCGGGGTCATACCGCTGCTGGTCTGCGGTTCAGAGCGCGCCGGTCTGCGACTCGCTGATTAGCGACCCTGATGTTCACCGTTCCCTTTGACAGAGGCGAGCTTTCATTCGAACTCCCGGCCGGCATGACGGGCACGGTTGCAGTCTCGCAGCCAATTCCGCCCGTTGGGGACGTACCGGCCGCCATTGCCCACGCGCTCGCCGAGCCCATCAACTCGCCACGCCTGAGGGAACTCGCCGGGCGGGGAGACACAGCGTGCATCGTCTTCACCGACGTCACCCGTGCCAGCCCCGATCATCTGCTGGTGCCGGCGCTGCTCTCAGAGCTAGAGGCGGCCGGCGTACGCGACGAGGACGTGACCTTGCTCTGCGGCATAGGCATGCACCGGCCGAGCACGCCGGAGGAAAAGGTTGCCAAGCTGGGGCGAGAGGTCGTGGAACGCTACCGAGTGGTGGACAACGAGCCGCAGAACCCAGCCGCGCTGGCGGACCTGGGAACCACCGAGAGCGGAATCCCTCTCTCCGTACACAAGGCCGCATATGGCGCCGACCTGCTCCTCGCGACCGGCATCGTTGAGCCACACCAGTACGCCGGCTATTCCGGGGCGCGCAAGACGCTCGCTGTCGGGGCAGCTGGCGAGGCAATGATCGCCTACACCCACGGCCCCCAGATGATTGACCATCCCGGCACTCGACTCGGTAGGATCAAGGGTAATCCTTTCCACGAGGCGATCACCGAGGCGGCCCGGCGGGCTGGTCTGCGGTTCATCCTCAACGTGGTGCAGAACGACCACAAGCAACCAGTCCGTGTGCTGGCTGGGGAGCCGGAAGCGACCTTTGATCAGCTGGTGAGGGCAGCCAAGCAACTGTACGAGGTCCCCATCCCCCACCAGTACGACATCGCGGTAGCCGGAATCGGTTATCCCAAGGACCAGAACCTCTATCAGGCGAGCCGGGCAGCCAGTTATCTATTCTTCGGACCCACCCCGGTAGTCAGAGAGGGGGGCGTCTTTGTCTTGCCCGCGCCTACACCGGAGGGAGCCGGCGACGGAGTGGGCGAGCAGCGCTTCCTGGAGAGAATGAGGGGGGCGGCCGACATGCCCTCCCTGCTAGCTGAGTTGCGCCGCACCGGCTACCCACCTGGCGCCCAGCGCGCCTTTGTAATGGCGAAAGTGCTGGAAAAGACCCACGTCATTGTGGTTGGGTCCGAAACGCCTGATCTGGTACGCCAGGTACACATGGTCCCGGCCGACAACATGGACCAGGCCTTTCGCATTGCGTGCGATCTCCTGGGGACCAACGGCCCTGCGACCCAGACCTCCGCCAACCTGGAGGTCCTGATCGTACCACACGCGCTACTGACATTGCCGATTGTACAGCAATAGACCCCACACGCCCGCGACTCCAGTTCACCCACTACAGAGGAACCCCTAGCCGTGACCCTGGAGCCAGCCAAGCCTTTCCCCAACCTGGAGGTGCCCGCCGAGGACGAATACCTCTACTGCATACGCTGTGGGGCCTGCCTATACACCTGCCCCACGTACCGTGAGAGCCGGCGCGAGACCGACAGCCCCCGCGGCCGAATCTTTCTGGCCCGCAAGCTGTTGGAAGGCCACGTGCCACTGGGCGCCAACCTCACCGAGCAGATGTACCGCTGTCTGGCCTGCGGCGCCTGCAACGTGGCCTGCCCAGTCGGCAACGAGCCGGCCGACATTGCCCTTCAACTCCGCTGGCTGGCGCAGCAGGCGGAGCCAGCCAAGTGGAAAGAGCTGGTCTTCCACAAGGTGCTCGCGAGCCCAGGTCTGATGGAGGCAGGCACCATTCCGCTGCGCATGTACCAACTGCTGGGCTTTCGGGCCGTCGCAAACGCGCTACGCTTGACCAGTCTACTCCCCAGGCAGCTGCGGGACATGGAGCGCCAATTGCCCAGGATCCCGGCCAAGACCGCTCGCAGCCAGATACCGGCGGTGACCGAGCCGATGGGCGTGCAGCGCGCCAGGGTGGGCTTTTTCCTGGGCTGTGCCCAGAACCTGCTACTGAGCGAAGGGAGTCAGGCGTCGGTACGGGTGCTGGCCCGCAACGGCAACCAGGTGGTCACACCCAGGGCGGTCCAGTGTTGCGGCATGCCAGCTATTGGCTACGGCGACTGGGACGCGCTGCGTGCCTTTGCCAGGTACAACATTGAGCTCTTTGAGAAGTTGGACGCCGACGTCATTGTGACCGACTGCGCGACGTGCGGATCAACCCTCAAGGAGTACGGTCACTACTTGTCCGGCGATCAGCAGTGGGCGGAGCGAGCGGCCGACTTTTCCAGCAGGGTGCGGGACGTGAGCGAATACCTGGCCTCGATTGAGCTGACCAAGCCCAGCGGGCGCGTGGAGGCCCGAGTCACCTATCACGACCCGTGCCACCTGGTCCGGGCGCAGGAGGTCAGCTCTCAGCCCCGCGAACTACTGCGCATGATTGACGGGCTGGAGTTCGTGGAGATGCAAGAGGCCGATTGGTGTTGCGGTTCGGCCGGCACCCAGATAATCACCCACTATGAGACCTCCATGGCGGTGCTGGACAAAAAGATGGCCAATGCGGCGGCTACTCAGCCCGACTATATCGCCAGCGGCTGCCCTGGCTGCCAGATGCAGCTCACCGTTGGCTGCAAACGGACGGGCCTCAGAGCCAGGGTGGTTCACCCGGTGCAACTGCTGGACCGAGCATATCGGGACAGCGGATAGCCGCAGCTGAAGTAGCCGCAGCTGAAGGTCTTGCCACAGCACGTCTGAGCCGGATGGAGATGCGTCCATGACCATCGACCCCCAAATCGTCAAATCACTCCAGGCCATCGTCGGAAGAAAGCACGTCCTCACGTCGCAGGAGGATCTCCTGTGCTACTCCTTCGATGGCACTTTTGCCGAGTTCATGCCAGACCTGGTGGTAGAGCCGCGCTCAACCGAGGAGGTAAGCGCCATCCTGCAACTGGCCTATGCTCACGAGATTCCCGTCATCGCCCGCGGAATGGGGTCGGGGTTGGCGGCCGGCACGGTTCCCTTTGGCGGCGGCATAGTGGTCCCCCTCACGCGCATGAACCAGATCCTGGAGATCGACCGGGAAAACATGACTGCTACCGTCGAAGCCGGGGTTATCACTGTTGACCTGCAGAACGCGGTGGAGGAGCACGGGCTCTTTTACCCGCCTGACCCGGCGAGCATCAAGCACTCCACTATCGGCGGTAACATCGCGTGCAACGCGGGAGGGCCGCGCTGCCTCAAGTACGGCGTCACCGGCAACTATGTGATGGGAGTCACCGTCGTGCTGGCAGACGGGCGGGTGTTTAGCAGCGGCGGCAAGACCATCAAGAACGTGACCGGCTACAGCTTCTCGGAGCTGTTTACTGGCTCTGAGGGGACATTGGGCATAATCACAGAGGCAGTCCTTAGGCTCATATCCAAGCCACGATTCGTGCGCACGGCCGTGGCGGCCTTTGACCGGCTGGGTGACGCCAGCCGGGCGGTCAATTCTATCCTGTTCACCGGCATCGTGCCCGCCACACTGGAGCTGATGGACGAGACCGCCATCGTCTGCATTGAAGAGGCGATGCACCTGGGCTTGCCGCTGGACAAAGAGGCCATCCTCATCATTGAATCGGATGGCTTTGATGAAGAGGGAGTCAAGCACGAGATCAAGGCCATTGCCCGCATCTGCCGGGACAGCGGCGCCTCGGACGTGCAGGTGGCGCGGGACGAAGCAGGGAGGGACAAGCTGTGGCGCGCTCGCCGTAGTGTCTCGCCATCGCTGGCGCGCCGAGCGCCCAACAAGCTCGGCGAGGATATCTCGGTGCCGAGGAGCCAGATTCCGGAAGCGGTCCGCCGCATTAAGGAGATCTCCCAGCGGTACGGGCTCCCAATCGTCGTATTTGGGCACGCCGGCGACGGCAACCTGCACCCCAACATTCTCTTTGACAAGCGCGACCCGGAGCAGTGGGAGAAGGTCCAACGAATCGTGGGGGAGATCTTTGCTACCGCAGTGGAACTGGGCGGCACCCTATCTGGCGAGCACGGCGTCGGAACCCTCAAGCTGCCCTACCTGGAGAGCGACGTCGGCCGGGTGTCAATAGAGATCCAGCAGGCCATCAAGCAAGCGCTGGACCCGAAGGGCATCCTCAACCCCGGCAAGGCGCTGCCCCTGATGGAACCCTCGGCGCATTTCTAGAAGCCCGGCCGGCTCCTGGTGGGGAACCGACGCTCTGGTAGCCACCCAAATGCGGCCGCGGTGGACCGGCCAGGCCTTGCAGAAGCCGGGCCACAGACACTCGTGGGCTGTGCTCAGATGATACTGGCGACTCGGGGCTTCTGACCCCAGCGCCGTATGGGGCTGACCGGTCGCCGCAAGGCAGCAGGCCCCCACTACTGCAGCATCAACTGCACCGTTGGCCGGCCAAGAGGGGTTACTGGTAGACGACCAGGGCCGGGGGAGGGTCCAGCTGCATCAGCTCCTCGGGGGCCAGCAAGGGCTCGTCGTCGTACTTGAAGAATATCTTGATCCCCCCATACTCGAATCCAGGCTCCTCCGCGTACTGAAAGTAGTCCA
Organism: Ardenticatenales bacterium; assembly: GCA_030593075.1. GTDB lineage: Bacteria > Chloroflexota > Anaerolineae > Promineifilales > UBA4811 > JAUVHW01. The sequence continues at coordinate 34,057 of JAUVHW010000001.1, read as the reverse complement.
TCAGCTTGATGAGCCCGCTGCTCACCCCATCGGCGTCGATCACCAGTTCCACGTAAGGATAGTCGATCAGCTTCTCCTTTTCCACCACCATCTCGTCTTCGAACTGATGAACAATTAGCACCCGGTTGATGCCGATCTCCAGCGCAATCTCGTTCAATTGTGCCTGGAGGGCGTTGATCTGGTCGGCGTGAATCTGCCCTAGGTGCTGGCCCGGGACCTGTTCGTCGGTCATTACGTACTCTGAATCCAGCGCCAGGTGGACGTGTGGATGACGCAGCAGGTGCTTGACCCGATCGTACTCTTCCTGGATGTCCGCTCGTGCCGGTTGTATGTCAATGATGACAGCGGTGCCGGTCTCGTTGGCCGCCGAAACCCAGTCCTCGACTATCTCCATCTCCACCTGGTGGGAGTAGTTGCCATCCGACCCTGGTTGTGAGTCAGCGACCGTGGTGACTATGTGGAAGGCCGGTACCGCAAACCGGTCCGGCGACCGCACCTGATACCGGTAGGCCATTCGTCGCACGTCGCGCGCCATTACCTCCCGCGGGTTGGCATCCAGGATACCCAAGCCGCCTCCGTCGGGGCTGCCATAGTACGTGACCAGCCGGAACGTCTCCAGGTAGGGTATCGGCTGACTCGGCACCAGCACCAGAGCAGGGAGGCTGAGCGAGTCGGTTGATGGCGTGATGCTCGGTTCGACGGTCGGTGTATCCGTCGGAGTAGGTGTCGGGGACGGCGTGGCGGTGGCAGTCTCTGTCGGCGTGACCGTTGAGGTTGGCGTATCCGTCGGCGTAGGGGTCGCGGAAGGCGCCTCAGTCGGACTGCGGGACAGAACCAGCGGCGCCGTTGAGGCCGCCGGAGCGGCAGTGGGCACCGACGCAAGGGGGGCCAGGGTCGGGGACGGCTTGCACGCTACCAGCAGCAGAACACCCCACCACACCAGAGCAAACCTGCCTGCCGGGACAGCTCTGAAGGCTCGTGGCTGCTGCTCAACCTGAATCACCGTACTGACGCCGGCCGATACCGCGATGTGCCGCGCAGAGAGCCCCGCCCCGGCCGGGCCGCGCGCCCGACCTGCTCCCAGCTACCCAGCTGCAAGGAAGGTCTCACGGCTGGCAGTATATCCGATTTCTCCCCGGCCTCAAGCCACCAAAGGCAACGCGCTACATCCAGGCACCGGCGTCGCCCGGCACAGCTCAGCCCGGTCGCAGTGCTTGCCGCCACCATCGCCCTGCTGGCGCGGTGTTACGCCTGACGCCATCGGCCGGAGTCGGCTTGCCCCTCTCGCAGCTGATGGCAGTTGGGGACGGCAGCGCGCCACACGGCGTGCCCCCCAAGCAGGGGTTGCCTCGCGTGCCCGTCCGGGTAGAATCGCCATCCTGGGTACGATGCTCTCTGCCTGACAGACCAGCGTGGGTGATGCGCCAGGTTCCCTAGGGTGGCCAACCTGCACAGCTACCAGAACACAGATGCCCTGGAACGGCGGGGCGAAGAACTGCGCACCGAGCTTCGCAGCGCAGATCCGGCCGTTCTCGCCGCTCGCACCGGTGCCGTCTACAAGCCGGTGGGCAAGCGGGGCGGCGAGCTGCGCCTGGCACTGCTGAGCGAGCGCTATGTTGTGAGAACGCCGCAGCTGACCGTACTGGACGCAGAGACTGGAGCAGCGGCATCACTCCACACCCAGGCACTACTTCTCTACTACTTGAGAACCAGCGACGGCGCCCCCGTTGGCGGCCGGTGGATTTCGTTCCGTGAACTACCGGGCGGCGGCTTTTACCACCGAGCATTCCAGGGCTACACCGGCCGACAGATCACCAGAGAATTCGGGAACGATCTCTGCGCGTTCGAACGCGCCGCAATCAACCTAGGCGGGCGTCCGGGGGACCTGGGCGATGCGGCCTTTTCGTTTCGGGCACTGCCCCGTATTCCAGTGCTGGCGGCCTATTGGCTGGGCGACGAGGATCTTCCGCCGTCTGCCCGCGTCTTGTTCGATTCGTCGGCCGGTCACTACCTGCCGACTGACGCACTGGCCGTGCTAGGAAGCATGCTCAGTCGTCGCCTCATCGCGCGGGGAGCCCAGCGAGGCTCCCAGCTCCACATCACTCAGTAGCCCCATTTCGGCGATGGCACTGACCAGGCGCCGCCAGTCGGCCGTTCGCACCGTGACGACGAGCGGGCCGATGGCCTCCCCCAGCAGCGGCTGCACCCTCGGAGCAGCACGAAGTTCATCCAGGAGCCCGGCGTCCCGCACATGGAGCAGCATCTCGTGGCGCAGTCGGACCTGAACCCCCTTTTCCTCCCATGACTCCACCGCCTTCTTGACCGGCTCGGGCAGCGGCTGCCCGCTCCTGCTGGCCAGAAAGGCAAGCGCCCTGGGTAGAGCGATGCCAGCTTCCCCAGCGCGGGTGAGGGAGCGCGGCGTTAGCCGGTACCAGTAGACGGTCTCCCCCGGGGCCACGGGTTCCCAATCGGTCAGCCGGGCCACCTGGAAGCGCGTGAACCGGTCCGTAGCAACCGGAACAGAGATGGTGGCGTCAGCGTTGACTCGGATGCGGGCCTCGGTCGGCCCAGGTGGGTAGGGGAACGATTTGACCTGGGCAAAAGCACGCCCGGCCGCCGTGGGGCAGAAGGCTACAACCTCGCTGTTCGCATCTTCCCCCAGTTCCACCAGGCCCAACCAGTGCAGTGGGCCAACTACCAGAAAACGGAGCAGCGCACCCTCCACGCGGTCCCAGTGCTCAAAGCCCAGCAGGTACTCGTTGGTGACTGCGTCCCGAAGATACCAGGCGTCATACTTGCCCGACGTGCGCTGAAAGTCCGGGATGGCAGCCTTGACCCCAGCCGGCAGGCTGTCCAGCTGCCACCAGGTGTTAGGATCCAGGTCGCCCAGGATATCCAACATGAGTTGACGCGGCGGTCTTGGATCGTTCTGCCAGCCGGTGGGTTCGGGTCTGAGGCTGGGCACGTTCCACAGATCGTTGTAGGCGGCGCTATCCAGCCAGGACTGGGCCAGCGCTGCCGCTTGCTCAGGGTAAGGCGCCTGCAGCCACTGGCGGGCCGCACGTGGGTGCGGCCGGACTGCGCTCCCGCTAGCATCAAGTAGGCCGGTCTCCAGTGCCAGGGTCCACACCATCTGCAGCCGGGTACGCTCCTTGCAACGCAGGTAGGCGAGCAGCGCATCCTCAGGCGCCGCAGGCTGAGGATGGACCGGGATGAGGTTCCGTTGCGCGTATGCGAGCACAGTGCAGAAGTCATCTACCAGGTTGGCGGCTGGCGGCCAGCGTGTGACCCTTTCCTGCGACGGCGCTATTTGTGGGCGTGCCAAGGCCGCAGTGAGCGCCGGGAGGACTCTGCGAACATCATCCGGCAGGTACACAAACTCCTGGCTGCCGAGTTCTGTTCGCTCAAAGCCGCGAAAGAGAAGCCCCCGGTACCAGAGCGCCTCGGCGGGACTCTCGGGCTCGGCCCAAGGGCGCTCGCGGGTGAGGCGGCCGGGGCCGACCGGACGTATTGAGCCGAACTGGCGGAAGAAAGGGTCTGCCAGCATCCGGCCACCTCCGGCCAGCAGTGCCTGCACGGCGGCCCTCTCAGCGGCAGGCAGTTCGCCCACCTCGGACGGCAGATCAGCCCCCAGCATCGCAGCTGAGAGCTCCTCGGCCGCCTCTTGCTGGGATAAGCCGGTGAGGTCAACGCCCCAGCTCTGCGCGACAACCCGCATGAGAGCGGCGTCGTGCTCCTGCAGTGAAAGCCGAAGATCACGCATGACTAGACGGCAAGGACTACTGCCCCGACAATGATCAACGTCACTCTGATTATACTTGCTTTACACGCCCAGGTAAACATGATATACTGTGTTACGTCAAGTTGGACCGCTCGTTTGACCGCTGTTCTCAGACAGATTACAATACTAGCATCAGTCCAAGGTCAACGGTAGGTGTGCACGGCGGGCAGCAGCAGCTGCCCGCCGACTGGACTGACACGACAATGGACGAGAGCCGGCAGATAGAGTTGGTGGACCAGATTGTGGAACGCGTCCGCCGGTGGGGTGTCGCTGGCGTGACCAGCACCCTTCTGGATGCTGCGCGTCCCCTTGCGCTGATTGGCGGCCAGCTGCTTTGGGTAGCCCAACCGGCGCTCAGCCTGATCGCCGGCGCCGATCAGGTCAGCGAATACGCGCGCCTGCTGGAGCAACCCGAGGCGCTAGATCTGCTCCAAACACGATTGGATGAGCGCTAGTGGCTACTCTGATATTGGGTGCATTTGCGGTCCTTTCGATGCTAGCACTGATCCTCTTTCTCGCGCAGAGGATCAAAGAAGGCCACCAGGTCCACGTGCGTCGCATCCAGGCGCTCGACAACCTGCCCTACGTGGTGGGTGGGGCGGTGGAGACAGGAAAGAGAATACACGTCTCGCTGGGAACAGGCGCCCTCACCGACTCGACGACAGCGACGACACTGGCGGGGCTCGCTGCGCTAGACCATGTGGGGAAGCAAGCATGCTCGGCTGGTGCACCGCCGCTGGTAACGGCCGCCGATCCGCTGGTGATGGCAGCGGCACAAGACAGCTTACGCCAGGCTTGTGCCCACAGCGACCTACTGCACGAGTTCGATTCCGCACAGGTCGAGATGGTAGCCCCACAACCGACCATCTACGCGTTGGGCGCTTCGACCCACATGCGGCCGGAGGAAACAGCCGTCAACGTGATGATTGGCTCTTTTGGCCCTGAGGCCTTGCTGCTGGCTCACCCCGCCGCACAGAGCGGCATCACGCAAATAGCAGGCACCGACGACCCGCAGGCTATGGCCATGCTTTTCGCAGTTTCCGACGCGCCGCTGATAGGAGAAGAGGTGTATGCAGTGCCGGCCTACCTAAGCCGAAAGCCCGCCCTGCTGGCGAGTCTGCAAGCACAAGATGCAGTGCGGTTCGGCGTCGTGGCGCTGATCCTGGTGGCCGCGCTGCTGCGCACGTTGGGAGTGTCGCTGTTCTAGGCAGGAGCAAGTTGTGAGGCAGCGTGTCCCCACAGTGGTTGCCGTCGCGTCAGGCGGGGCAACGCTGCTCGGGTATTTCGTCGGCCCGGGATTCCGGGTCCATCTTCTCTTCGTCCGTTGGGCGGCCGCGTTGGCGGCCGCGGCGTTTGTGTTGGGCGTCGTCAACTTGCTGGTCGTTCACGGGCGCCGCATTGTAAGCCAAGAACGAGACTGGCCCTACAGCACCGCCCTCCTCTTTTCGTTTGTAGTTGTGATAGCAGTTGCCGCTGCTGAACACCAAGGGCCAAGCGGAGCGGGTGTTACTTGGGTGTTTCGTTTCGTGCTGGCACCGCTGGAGGCAGCGACAGCCTCGCTGCTCGCCGTTTTTCTGGTCTCGGCCGCGTTCCGCGCTATGCGAAAACGACCTTCGCTTCCCACCTCTGTTTTCGTGGGTACCATCATCCTCGTTCTCCTGGCTGCGCTGCCACTGCCCGGTGAGGTGGCCCAGGTAGCGGGCGACGTGCGTTGCTGGCTGGTCCACGTCTTTTCCGCGGCCGGAGCCCGGGGTATGCTGCTGGGCGTCGCACTGGGCACCATTGCAGCCGGCATACGGGTGTTGGTTGGGATTGACCAGCCGCACAGCGAGCGGGATCTATAACCCATGGCGCAACGCTGCCCCAAGTGCGCAAACCCCGTCAGCGACGGCAACAGGTTCTGCCCCTCCTGCGGCCAGAAGTTGACCCCTGACACGACAGGACGATGCCCCAAATGCGGCGCCATGAACCCATTCAATAACGTCTTCTGTGATGACTGCGGCGCCAGGATGATCTCAATAGCTGGACCTGGCCCGGCTCCAGGCGAGGAAGCCCAAGAGAGTTCGGTTCGCGGCCTCTCTCTGCCTAGTAAAGAAGCCACGCCTGATGGCGACATACCCGACTGGCTGGCCCAGCTGCAGCCAGGCCTGACTGAGGCCAGCTTGGCAGCTCCAGGAACGCCCACGCCGACGCCGTGGACAACGGGCCCCCTGGCCGACGAGGACACAATTCGCCGGCTCCGTGAAATGTCAGGGCCGTCAGCGCCAGCGGAAGCGAGTCCCTCACCCGCCGAGGTCCGCAAGGGCAAGCTCGAGACCGGCGAACTCACTGGATGGCTCGACGAAGTCGCACCGCGCCAGGACAGAGTCTCGACCGGAGAACTGCGCGAGTGGGTTGAGAAGGGCGCGCCCGACAGCTCGGCGGCATGCGGGGACACCGCCCCCGAATCCGAGGAGGTACCCGGTTGGCTCCAGGAAGTGGCATCGCCGGCGACATCCGATCCCGCGGCGGGAGATGCAGCGGTCAAGACCAGCGGGCTAAGGAAGTGGCTCAATGAACCCGCGGTGGAGGAGCCTGCACCGGCAGGCGTCCAGGGCGAGGCGCACAGGGGGCGGGCCGATCTGCCACCCGATCTGGATTCTGCAAACGAAGGCGGACCGCCCCAACGAGAAGCAGACAGCGAGCAGGGACCACCTCAGTGGCTGCAAGAGCCTTCCCAGGAGGCGCTACCCTCAGCGGACACACGCCAGAGCAGAATCAGCACCGGCGAATCACAGTCATGGATCGACGAGGTTGCACTAACCGAGGCTGAGCTCGATCTCCCGGCAAACCTGGCGATTCCAGTCGCCGAACAACCCAAGCCGGCAGTGGACGTCAAGCCGCCGCCTCCACCCGCCGAGGTACACAAGGGCAGGGTCGAGACCGGCGAACTCACTGGATGGCTCGACCAAATCGCACCGCGCCAGGACAGAGTTGCGACCGGAGAACTGCGCGAGTGGGTTGAGAAGGGCGCGCCCGACAGCTCGGCGGCTTTGGGGGACCCCGCACTTGAACCCGGCTTGGTACCCGACTGGATCCAAGAAATAGCGCCGGCGGCCAGGTCCGAGCCTCCGACTGAGGCGGCCGCAGCCAAGACCGACATGTCAATGGAGTGGCTCGAGGAAGCAGCGTCAGAGGAGCCTGCTAGGGCAGGCACCCAGGACGAGGTGCCCAGGTGGCAGGTCAGTCTCGCGCCCGACCTACAGGCTGCACGGGAGGGGGGACCGCCCCAACGAGAAGCAGAGAGCGACAAGGAACCACCTCAGTGGCTGCAGGAACCTTCCAAGAAGACCCCACCCTCGGCGGACACAGGCAAGGCCAGAATCCCCGCCGGCGAACTGCGCTCGTGGATCAACGAAGTCGCGCCCCACGAAGCTGATCTCGGTTCCCCGGCGCACCTGGAGATTCCGGTCACGGAAGAACCCGAGCCGGCCGTTGATGTCAAGCCACAGCCTCCAGCGCCCGAGGTGCATAAGGGCAAGGTCGAGACCGGTGAACTCACTGGATGGCTCGACCAAATCGCACCGCGCCAGGACGAGGTCGAGACTGGAGAACTGCGCGGATGGGTTGAGCAGGCAGCAGCGGGGGGCGCCACAGTAGAACGCGGCGAGGTACCCGACTGGATCCAAGAAATGGCGCCGCCCCAGGAAACTGAGCCTATGAGTCCGGCGGCCGCAGCCAAGACGGGAATGTTAATGGAGTGGCTCGATCAAGCAGCGGCGGAGGAGCCCGCAGCCGACACTGGTGGTCTGCCCTCCTGGCTCGACAAACTAAGACCCAACAGAGCTGCGCCGGAAGTGCCGGCCCCCCTTGCAGACGCCGGTCCCGACGAAGCCGGGAGCGCGCGGGAGTTCTAGCCCATGGCACAGCGTTGCCCCAAGTGCGCAAGCCCCATCAGCGAGGGCAGTAGGTTCTGCGGCTCTTGCGGGGAGAAGCTAGCCCCTGACACGGCAGGACGATGCCCTTCATGCGGCGCAATGAACCCATTCAGCAACGTCTTCTGTGACGAATGCGGCGCCAGGATGATCCCAATAGCTGGACGTAGCCCGGCCCAAGACCGGAACGCCCAAGAGAGTTCGGTGCGCGGCCTCTCGCTGCCCAGTAGAGAGCCATCGCCCGCTGCTGACATGCCCGAGTGGCTGGCCGACCTGCAGCCGGGCCTGTCTGAAGCCAGCTCAGCAGCGCCAGCAAAGCCCACACCGGGGCCGTGGACAACGGGGCCCCTGGCGGACGAGGATACGTTGAGCCGATTCCGCGAAACGCCGGAACCGCCCGGGATAGCAAAGGCAAGCGCCACCCCCCGCGAAGGTGTGGGCCAGCCAACAGCGCCGCCTCGGCAGATCCCCACACCCGCCGGAGAAGCACCTAGAGCGCCAAGCGCAACAGACAAGGCGGGCTCAGCGGGAGCCGCCCAGGACGAGGTGCCGGACTGGCTGGTCAACCTCTCACCCGACCTGATGGCCGCACGGGAGGATGGTCCCACCCAGCAAGAAGCAGACAGCGACCAGAAGACACCCCAATGGCTGCGGGAACTATCCCAGGAGGAGGCTCCCTCCTCACCCGACATCGGCAAGGGTAGGATCCTCACCGGCGAACTGCGAGCGTGGATCGACGAGGTCGCGCCACACGAAGGTGCGCTCGAGTTCCCAGCCGACCTGGAGATTGCAGTCGCGGAAGCCGAGCACGAACCCCTGGCGGAAGAAGCCGAGCCGGCCGCCACCGAGGTCGAGCCACAGCCTCCACCCGTCGAGGTACGCAAGGGCAAGCTCGAGACCGGCGAGCTGACGGGATGGGTCGATGAAGTTGCGCCGCGCCAGGACAAGGTTGAAATCAGCGAACTGCGCGGATGGGTCGAGCAAGCCGCGCCCGACAGCCTGTCACCAACGGGGGACGTCTCCGTAGAACCCGGCGAGCTACCGGACTGGCTCCAAGATATGGCGCCGCGGGACTTGACCCCAGAGAGACCTGAGCCCCCTGCGGGCCCTACAGCAGCCAAGACCGGCGAGCTGATGGAGTGGCTTGAGGGAGCGGCGATGGAGCAACCAGCAGCCGGCCCTGGGGGATTGCCATCATGGCTGGACAAGCTGGGACCTGCGCCGGAAGCGCTGGCCGCTCCTCCAGAGGCCGGTTCTGACCAAACCGCGATTCAGGCTGGGACACAGGGCAGCGAGGCGCCCAGTTGGCTGGATGGGATCACGGCCGGGAAAACTGACTTGGAGGCTCCGGCGCCTCCGGCCGCCGAAATCGAACCTGGTCAGGTGGCCGGCTGGCTGCAGGGAATTACGGCTGCAGAAGGTGCGGCAGAAGGTGCGGCAGAAGCTGCACAGCCTCCGGTGGTCCAGATCGAGCCGCCTGAGGAGCAAGAATCACTCGAGACAGCCGCGCCCGCTGAAGCCGTGCAGCAGGTACCAGAGCCCAGCGCCGCCGAGACCAAGCTCGATGAGGCACCAGAGTGGCTGCGAGAAATCACGGTGCCAGAAACAGCCGAGCCATCGGCCGCCGAGGTCGAGACAGAGGCCCGCCCAGTGGAAGCCGTGGTTGAGGACGTCTCGGAAGCCTTTGCGGAGGCCGAACCCTCAGGAGCAGTTCCAGAGATCGTTGAGGCCGAGCCCGTCGAGGCACCAGCACCACCTCAGGAGATTGCTCCGGCGGACGCCGCACCTGAGACGCAGCCAGGCGAGGCCGAGGTCGGGCCCGCGGAGGCGCCCGAACTGGCTGCGGAGGCCATGCCCGTCGAGGTCCAGGGCAAGCCCGCTGCCACCGAGGCCGAGCCCGCCGAGACGCCAGAAAAGCTGGAAGACATTGCTCCACTGGAAGCTGTATCGCCCGAGGCCAGGGCGCAGCCTGAGGAGACCGAGGTCAGCCCTGCTGAGGCGCCCGAGTGGCTTGCGCAGATCGTCCTGCCCGAGGGGCTGCCCACGGAGGCCCAGAGCCAAGCGGCAGGTCCCAAGCCCGAGACGGTCGAGGCGCCGGAGCAGCCGAGGGAGATGACACCCCCGGAACCCATGATTGAGGAAGTAGAGGCAAAGGCCGAGATAGAGCCGGGCGACATAGAGGATGCACCTGCTGAGCAGCCACCGCTCGCAGAGATTCCGCCAGCCGAGGCGATATCGGAGGAATCCCTGGCTGAGGCCAGTGCTGAGCCCGCCGAGGGCCCGGACCAACTCGCCGAGCCTTTGCTAGGGGAGGTCCCGCCAAAAGAGTTCAAGGCTCGACCAGCCATGGGGACCGACTGGCTTGGCGACATCGCGCGCCGGCACAAACTCCCCGAGCCACGCAAGCGCCGCCCCCGAGACTCCAGCACTGCTCTGGAGACTGTCCCGGAGGCACCAGCCCCTCCAGCCGGAACCAAGCCCGGGCCCGCCGAGACACCCGACCAGCTCGCCTGGCCCTCGCGGAGGGAGGCCCCGCCGAAAGAGGCCACGGCTCAGCCGGTCATGGAGACGGACTGGCTCGGCGACATCGTCCGCCGGCACGGTATTCCCGAAGAGCCTGAGCCAAGCTCGGAGGAGACAGACAAGAAACCTGATGAGGTTGGAGTCCGGGCGGCGCCCCCAGGACAGACGGACTGGCTTGGCGACATCGTCCGCCAGCACGGTATCCCCGAGGAGCCTGAGCCAAGCTCGGAGGAGACAGACGAGAAACCTGATGAGGTTGGAGTCCGGGCGGTGCCCCCGGGACAGACAGGCTGGCTCAACGACATCGTCCGTCGGCACGGTGTATCCACCGAGGAAGCCAAGCCCCCCACTGCCGGGCCAGAGGAGCAAGTCACCGAGATCAGGGTCAAGCCCAAAGGGAAGACAGGCTGGCTCGGCGAGATAATGCGCCGGCACGCCGTCCCTACCGAGTCAGCGGAACCCGCTGTCGAGGCTAGAGCCGAACCATCTGAGGTCCCGCAACCTGCAGAGGGGATTGCTGCTCCAGAAGCCGCCAAAGCGGAGGCCGAGGGGGAGGTCGCCGTCGAGGTAGAGACCGGCCTCGCCGAGGCGGCGGAACAGATGGAGCAGGCTGCCCCTCGAGAATCTACCGAGGCAGAGGACCGGCGCGCCGAAGCCCCTGAGCCGGTCGAGAAGGCTGCAGTTGTCGAAGCGGAGGCCGAGCCTGCCGCCGAGGTGGAGGTTGAGCCCCCTGGGGCCCTGGAACCGGCAAAGGACGTGGTACCTTCAGAAGTCGCCGAAGCTGTCACCGAACCGGGCGAGGTGCCCGACTGGCTCGCGGCCCTCGCACCCGGACAGGCTGTCTCCGAGGAGCCGCCAGCTGTAGAGGCCGAGCCTGAGCCGACGGCGGCGCAGGAACCTGCTGAGGAAACTACACCAGAGGTCGGGCCCCTCAGCGGAGTAGGCAGAGGAGAGATCGACACCGACGAACTGCTGGCATGGGTGGACCAAGTCGGGCCCCAACGTGACCTGACAGAGACACCAGAGGTTTTAGCCATCGAAGCCGAGCAGGTTGAGATCGAGCCCGGCGAGCTGCCACATTGGCTGGAGGACTATGCGCCCCGCCCGGCCGCCCCTGAGGCGGCGGAACCGGCGGAGCAGGTTGCCCAGCCGGAAGATGTCAAAGCACCTGCCGCCGCCGAAGTGGAGGCTGAACCCCCTGAGGCCCTGCAGCCAGCGGAGGAGGCGGCTCCAGAAGCTGCCGAAGCCGTTGCTGAACCGGGAGAGATACCCGACTGGCTCGCGGCCCTCGCACCCGGACAGGCTGTCTCCGAGGAGCCCCCAGCTGTAGAGGCCGAGCCTGAGCCGACGGGGACGCAGGAACCTGCTGAGGAAACTACACCAGAGGTCCAGCCCCTCAGCGGAGTAGGCAAAGGAGAGATCGACACCGGCGAACTGCTGGCATGGGTGGACCAAGTCGGGCCTAAGGAGGAGGTGACAGAGCTACCAGATGGCTTGGCTATCGCGGTCGACGAGGCCGGGGCTGAACCCGCCCAGCTGCCAGACTGGCTGGAGGACTCTGCGCCCCGCCCGGCCGCCCCTGAGGCGGCGGAACCGGCGGAGCAGGTTGCCCAGCCGGAAGATGTCAAAGCACCTGCCGCCGCCGAAGCGGAGGCTGAACCCCCTGAGGCCCTGCAGCCAGTGGAGGAGGCGGCTCCAGAAGCTGCCGAAGCCGTTGCTGCACCGGGAGAGGTGCCCGATTGGCTTGCGGCTCTCGGACCCGGGCAGGCTGTCTCTGCGGAGGAGGAGGCGCCTCCTGAAGCCCAGGTCCTTGCGGCCGCCGAAGCCGAGGTTGAGCCCCCTGAGGCCCTACAGCCAGCGGAGGAGGCGCCTGAGGATGCTGCCGAAGCCGTTGCTGAACCGAGTGCTGAACCGGGCGAGGTGCCCGACTGGCTTGCGGCCCTCGCACCCGGACAGGCTGTCTCCGAAGAGCCCCCAGCTGTGGAGGCCGAGCCTGAGCCGACGGGGGCGGAGGAACCTGCCGAGGAAACTGCACCAGAGGTCGAGCCCCTTATTGGAGTAGGCAGAGGAGAGATCGACACCACCGAGCTACTGGCGTGGGTGGACCAAGCAGAGCCCCAGGATGTCGTGACAGAGATGCCAGAGGGTCTGGCTATTGGAGCTGAGGCTGTTGAGATCGAGCCGGGCGAACTGCCAGACTGGCTGGAGGGCTTCGCGCCCCGGGAGGCCGCCCCTGAGGCGCCAGAACCCATCAAGCAGGCTGCAGGTCCGGCAGCCGCCGGCGAGCCTGCGGCCAGCGAGGCTGCGCCCGAACTGGCTGAAGCACCGCCACTCGAACAGCCAGGGCAGGAGATGCCCACTCCCCCCGAATTCGGCGCAGGCAGACTCGTCACCGGCGAACTGCGCGCCTGGGTCGATGAAATCGCGCCACAGGAGGACACACTGCAGGCGCTGGAGGACCTTACGGCTCCAGTGCCGGAGGCCGAAGTCACTGAGGCGTTCGTGGAACTCGACCAAGTCGAACCCGAGAAGCCATCTCCCCTTGAGCCAGGTAAGGGCAGAGTTCTCACCAGCGAACCGCGCGCCTTTGTGGACGAGATTGCACCACAGGAGGGCATCGCAGAGGCTCCGGCCGACCTGACGATGCCAGCTGCCGAAGGTGTCGCTGAAGCGGGCGAGGTCCCAGATTGGCTCACGGCGCTGGCGCCTGGACAAGCCGTCCCCAAGGAGCCGACGGCCGTAGAGCTTGAGGGCGTGGTAGCGCCAGGCGAGGTGCCAGATTGGCTCGCAGCGCTAGCACCCGGACAGGCCGTCTCCGATGAACCCCCGGCCGCCGAGGTCGAGGCGGAGCCGACGGGGACGCAGGAACGACTCGAGCAAGTTGTGGCAGAGGTCGAGCCCCTCATCGGAGTAGGCAGAGGAGAGGTCGACACCGGCGAGATGATAGCTTGGGTAGACCAAGCCGGGCCCCAGGCGGACATGGCAGAAATGCCAGAGGGCATGGCGATCGCGGCCGGCGACGACGGGCTGGCCCCCGGCGCAATACCGGACTGGCTGGAAGAGTTCGCGCCCCGGCAGGCCGCCACCGACGCAGCGGAGGAGGTTGGCCCTGCGGAAGCTGTCGGAGCACCTGCGGTCGCCCAAGTGCCGGCCGAGCCCGCCAGGACACTGGAACCAGCAAAGGAGGCGGTGCCTCCACAAGCTGCGGAAGGCGTTGCTGAACCGGGCGAGGGGCCCGACTGGCTCGCGGCCCTAGCACCCGGAGAGGCCGTCTCCGAGGAACCCCCGGCCGCCGAGGTCGAGGATGAGCCGACAGGGACGCAGGAACCACTCGAGCAAGTTGTGGCAGAGGTCGAGCCCCTCAACGGAGTAGGTAGAGGAGAGGTCGATACCAGTGAGTTGCTGGCTTGGGTGGAGCAGGTCTCGCCCGAGGAAGGCATGCCAGAAGCGCCAGAGGGCCTGACGATCCCAGCCGGCGACGAGTTGCCCCCCGCCGAACTGCCAAGTTGGCTGGAGGAATTCGCGCCCCGCGGCATCACCTCCGCAGCGCCTGTTCCGGATGCCCAAATCGCACCTAGTGAGGCGCCAGAGGGAGTTCAACCGGCCCAGCCCGATATACCGCCGCTGTTTGGGGTAGGCAGAGGCGACATCGACACCGGCGAGATAATAGCTTGGGTGGACCAAGTCGCTCCCACCGATGATGAGCAGCAAGGGCCACCGGACCTCGCAGCGCCCGCCCAGGATGGCCAGATCGAACCCGGAACAGTGCCAGACTGGCTGGCCGAGTTTGCTCCCCGGAAATCCGCTCCCGAGACGCCTGCCCTTGATGCCGGAGGTGAGCCGGCCGCGCCACCCCCACCTTCCGGCGGGGTAGAATCACAGATATCACCACTTTTTGGAGTAGGTAGAGGCGACATTGACACCGGTCAGTTGCTGGATTGGGTCGACCAAGTTGCTCCCGAAGAGGAAAGCCTGCAAGCCCCGGCAGGCTGGGCGCCCTCAGCCACCGAAGCCGAGATAGAGCCTGGCGAGGTGCCGGATTGGCTGAGGGAATTCGCACCGCAACCGGCAATCTCCCAGGCACCTGGGGCACCGTCCACCGGGGCAGTCATCGGGCTGGAAGAGCTTCCTGAACAGTTCGGTGAAGGGGGGCCCAGCGAAGCCGTCCTGGAAAGACCGGAAGACCTCCTGCCGCCGTCCACCGGGGCGGTCATCGGGCTCGAAGAGCTTCCTGAACGGTTCGAGGAAGCGCGGCCCACCGAAGCTGTCCAAGAGAGACTGGATGAGGTTGGACCACCGGCCGGGGAGGAGGTGTCAGAGTTCGACAAGCTCGCGGATTGGCTCCAGGAGGTCACTCCCGACGACGGTACGCTGGAGATGCCGGACCGTGCACTGCTGGACCTCCTACCACCCAGCGACACGGGCGCCGACCGTGTGCAGCTCACGTCCCAGCCGGCGGCCGAGGAGTCCCGCGCACCATCTCCCACCCCAGCGGAGGCGGAGGCCCTATCAGACTGGCTTGACACAATCGCACCGCCGCCCGCTAAGGAGCCGACCCCGAGCGAGAAGCGGAAGGCGACAGACGGGCTGGTCCCTCCAGAGCTACCAGATTGGCTTGCCGGGGACAGCGACTCATCCGCGGCAGCCGAATTCGCGGAGTGGCTCGCTGAGCAAGAGGGCGGTGGAGATTCCCCGCCGGCGGCGGACGCCTTGCTGGCTCCCTACGTGGCTAGACAGCCAGAACCCGATGCATCTGCTGTCTGGAAATCATCCCAGGAGTCCAGCGCGCCGCGTCCGGATGTGAGCACCCAGGCTCCACGGCTGCAACCAGCGGACGTCCGAGAGACAGAGGCTCGAGATTGGCTGCAGCCGGAACCAGACGCGACAGTCGAGCCAGAGGTCGTTGACTGGCTCCGCCCTTCAGGCGCCCCTGCCCGGCTGGGCGAACTCGCCGAAGAGGATCTAGCTCCGGAGGAGGGGCTGGAGCTCTCGCAGGCAGTGGTCCCGGATTGGCTGGAGGCCCTCAAGACCGACGAGACGGAAGCAGGCGAGCCCGAACCGGAGGAACCAGCAGGCCCGCTCGTAGGCGTGAGAGGGGCGCTGCCGGCCGACCTAGCTATCCCCGCGCACCCCTTGAGGGAAGCGGCACAGGAGCTGGCCGTTACCGAGCACGAGCGTCGTCATGCTCAGGTCCTGGAACAGATTGTCCATGCCGGTCCAGCAGCCAGACGGGAAATGTCGCCGCCCAGCGGTCCGCAGGGTTGGATTGAGCAGGTCGTCATCGCCGTCGTGGTGTTGCTGGCAGTGCTCCTGCCAGTCATTCTGGGGAATCCGCTACCTACGGCCAGCGGCCAGCCGGCGATTGCGGACCAGATTCGCTCAGCCCATGATGTGTTGGCAAACCTCCCGGATGAAGCCCTAGCACTGGTTGCCTTTGAGTACTCCCCAGCCACGGCCGGCGAGCTCGGGTCCATTTCCTCCACCATGGTGGGCCATCTGATGGACCGCAGAGCGCGCATTCTGACGGTGAGCACCAAGCCAGCCGGCCCTCAGACCGCCCAGAGCCTGATGCAAGAGCTGGCCGACGACTATGGATATGCATACGGCCAAGACTACCTCAACCTGGGCTACATTCCGGGAGGGGCGGTTGGCGTGCAGGCCTTTGCCGCCAATCCCTGGAAGGTGTTCCCTGCGAACGACTATCTGGGCAGCGGGTTGGCTCGAGTCGCCCCGGCAGCTGGCGGGCTCACCAATACGCTGGCCGATGTAGATCTAGTTCTGGTTCTCGCTGCCGCGCGCGACGACCTGACGGGGTGGATCGAGCAGACGAGGCGGCTGCCGGGCATGGAGGCGGTGCCGATAGTGACCGGAGTGAGCGCCGGCCTCGAACCCTGGGCCCTTCCATACTATCAGAACGACCCCAGGCAGTTGGAAGGAATAGTAGCTGGTGTCTCCGGTGCGGCTCGGTACGGGGCTGGAGGCGAACAGCCCCAGCAGGGGAATGCAGCTAGCTTGAATGACTCCCAGGCGTTGGGGATTGGCGTCGCCGTACTGCTCTCCGTCATTGGGTTAATCTGGGGGAGCGTGGCTGGACTGGTCGGGAGACCGCATCATGGCTAGCCCAGCGGTTCAGGCGCTGGGCTTGGGGCTGGGCCTCGTGCTCACGCTGATGATCTACAGCTACGTGCTAGCGGGGGACAACCCATTGTACCGGCTGACAGCACACCTACTGGTTGGTGTCGGGTTGGCATACGCGGTGGTCGTGACTGTCTATGCGGTGCTCATTCCCCAGTTCGTCGAACCCTTCAGGCAACTGCAGTCAGGAGCCGCTCTCGGGATTGAGGAGCAGGTCCAACCGGTGGTCGCGTTGCTGGCAGTCCTGCTGCTGTTGAAACTATCACCTCGCACTGCTCCGTATGGCAACGTAGTGATGGGATTCGCGATGGGCGTAGGCGCAGCCGTGGCCGTGGGTGGCGCGGTTCTGGGGACTCTGATGCCACAAGTGAACGCCGCTGCCCTGCCCTTGCTTCCTGGCTCAGGAAACCCTCTTCTCCCAGACCACAGCGACCTGGTCAACGTCGGAGCTGCCGCAGTAGTGATACTCGGCACGATCTCATCTCTGCTCTATTTCCACTTTGGTGCTGAGCCCACTGGTGAGGGGCAAGTGGATAGACCAACTTGGCTACGCCCGATTGCCTGGATAGGCCAGATCTTTCTGATGGTCGCCCTGGGGTCGCTCTTCGCCGGGGCGCTGATCGCCAGCCTTTCGCTCCTGACCGAGCGCGCGCAATTCATCAAATCAGTACCACAAGAGATCATGCGCCTGCTGGGCAGCGGATAGCAAGGGGTGACGGACGGACAGACATCAGGATCTGTCTTGGTAGCCGACTGCGGCAGCGCCACTACACGCGTTGCCCTGCTAGACTTGGTGGAGGGGCGCTACCGATTCATCGCCAACGGGCAGGCTCCTTCCACGGGTGCTCATCCGCTGTCTGACATCACGGTGGGAATGATAAACGCCGTCGCAGACGTAGAAGCCGCAACCGGCCGGGAGATTGTGGGCGAGCAAGGGCAGCTGCTCATTCCATCCCAGGGGGGCACAAGGGGCGTAGATCGTTTTGTGGCCACTACCAGTGCCGCGCAGCCACTCAGGACGGTCCTGGTGGGGCTCGCGGACCAGTTGAGTCTGGCTAGTGCCCGGCGGGTGGCGCTCTCCACCTACACCACGATCGAGGAAGAGTTCAGTCCGGCCGACGGCCGATCAGACAGTGAGAGGGTCCAGGAGCTGGTCGCCCTAGAGCCGGACGTGTTCTTGATAGCTGGCGGAACCAGTGGGGGTGCAGCGACCAACGTGATTCACCTGGTAGAGACGGTCTCGCTGGCCATCTCGCTACAAGACAAGGGGTCCGACCCGCCGACAGTCATCTACGCGGGGAACCCAGTGCTGCGCCCCATGGTCGCGGAGATCCTGGGCGGTGTGGGATTGAGAGCAGTAGAGAACGTCCGCCCAGACGTAGACGCCGAGTATCTGGATTCGGCCCAGGCCGAGTTGGATCTGCTCTACGAAAAGGGCAAGCTCGGCGCGCTGCCAGGGGCAGAGCAACTCAGGAATCTGGCCAACGGAGCGCTGATTCCGACGGCCAAAGCGTTCGGCTGGTCAGTGCAGTACCTGGGAGCAATCCTGGGAAACAACGTGGTAGGGGTGGACGTGGGGAGTGCATCCGTGACGATGGGGGCGGTACTCAACGGCATTTCCCATTTGGCGGTGCGCAGCGACCTAGGCATTGGCCACAATCTGCCCAAACTCCTGGAGCAGGTTGACTCGCAGCAGGTCATGCGGTGGCTTCCCCACGAGATGGCGGACAGCGACTTGAAGGACTTTGTGGCCAACAAGGCGCTGTTCCCCCAGACTGTTCCCGTGACATCGGAGGAGCTGCACCTGGAGCTCGCACTGGCGCGTGAGTTGATCCGGTCCACGCTCCCGGTCGCCTTCCCGAGCCATTTCGATGCCACGCCGACGGGGACGCTGCCACCGGTTGAGATGATCCTATTAGGTGGCACGCTGTTGGGAAGTGTTCCCAGACCGGGGCAGGCTGCCCTGGCGCTACTGGACGCCCTGCAGCCAGTCGGCCTTTGCATGTTGGCCCTGGACACACACGGTCTGGCACCGGCCTTGGGCGCCGTTGCCGGTGTGGTTCCATTGGCAGCGGTCCAAGTGATAGAGTCGGGTGCGTTTCGCGAACTGGGTGGCGTTGTGGCGCCTGTCGGCCAGGCAAAGCCAGGCGAGCAGATCCTGCGGCTCAAGATGATCCGCGAGAACGGCAGCGAGCTGGAGACGGAGGTAGAAGCGGGCTCACTCAAGGTACTGCCGCTACAGCCCGGTCATCGCGCGGAGCTGCAGCTGCGCCCGCTCAAACGCTTCGACGTCGGTGAAGGGCCAGGCCGCAGCTGCCGCCGCAGCGTGTTTGGCGGGGCAGTGGGGCTAATTGTCGACGCGCGCGGCCGGCCGCTGAGACTTCCTACCGACCCCGCTGAGCGCAGGGCCAAGACCCGGCAGTGGCTGTGGGACGTAGGAGGGCTACCTGTCTGAGCAGCCGATTCTACCCGTATCAGACGCACATCTTGGCTCACACGACTGTTCGACGGGAGCGGATGCTTCCCAGGCAAGGGGATGTGCTGGTCAGGACAGGGCAGCAGGTCAAGCCAAGGGACATCGTGGCGCGGGCCAGCCTGCCGCAGCCATACTTGATCGTGAATGTCGCCAAAGAACTGAACGTCTCGCGCGATCGGTCCCGCGGCTGTATGCTCAGGAATCCGGGAGACCGTGTCCGGCCGGGGGACGTGCTTGCGTGGCACAAAGGTGGATTCCGGCAAGTGCGCGAGGTGACATCGCCGGTTGATGGAAAGGTGATTGCTGCGGACGGTGGTCGGGTGATCATTGAACTCGAACCTGAGCCATTCGAGCTGCGCGCTGTGCTCTCCGGTACGGTGGCAGAGGTTGCGCCGGGATACGGAGTGACGATAGAGACTCCCGGGGCGCTGATTCAGGGCGTGTGGGGGTCAGGCAAAGAGGGCTACGGCGTGCTGGCGACGGGCGTGAAAGAGCGCGATGTGGTGCTAGACGCCAGGCAGGTCCAGGCCGCTCACCGTGGAACCATCTTGGTTTGTGGGGCCGTTCTGGACGAGGAGGTGCTGGCCCGAGCGCAAGAGCTTCAAGTGCGCGGGCTGATCGTCGGCGGCATTCCTGCCGAGCTGCAGGAACGAGTCTGTGAGCAGTTAGTTCCCGTAGTCGCTACCGAAGGGGTCGGGCGCGCCCCGATCTCGTCTGCCATCTTTGACTTGCTGCAGCAGAACCAGGGACGACAGGCCACCATTCTGGCGGTGCTCCCCGATCGCTGGAAGCCGTCTCGCCCTGAGATCATTATTCCCCTCCCGGCGTCTCAGCCTGCCGACTCTGCGCCCTCGCCAAGGAGAGCGCTGAGTGCCAATCTTGCGGTGCGCGTCAGGCGCAGCCCCTACTGGGGAGCGGTGGGCAGAGTGAAGGAAATAAGCAATGAGCCTCGCGCCGTCGAGAGTGGCGTCAAGTTCCGTGGAGCGGAGGTGATTCTGGAGGACGGGACCGTGGCATTTGTGCCGAACGTGAATCTGGAATTGGTGACCTAACGAATGGCTTTCTGGCCCGAATCTTGCACGTTAGGCAATTAGCGTGTATTATCTAGCCTCAGCTATGGGAGGTCGATCATGGCAAGTGACTTTGTGATGCAGGATGCAGCTTCGGACAAGACGTTCCGAACGGTGGCCGCGATCCTGGGCGCTTTCCTGGCTCTCGGAATCGTTAGCTTTATCGTCATCTTTTTTGTGAGGCAAGCAGACGTCGCGAACAGTCCGATCGCGATCCAGAACCAGACGATCGAGGCGGCGAACTATCTGGTCACACAGACAGTGATGGCGATGACCCAGGAGGCCAAACCGGCCACAGCTACCCGCCCTCGCCCAACCGCCGAGCCGACCAAGATACCCACCTTCACTCCCTCCCCGCGCCCTACAGAGGCGGAGACCGCCGCCGAGGAAACACCTGAAGCGACCGAAGAGCCATCGCCGACCGCTCCTCCACCCACACCTACGATTGGTCCCGGCGGCGGGCAGCTCCCGGCCGGCGGCCTGGGCATGTGGGCCGCGGTCGTGAGCGCTGGCG
Source organism: Ardenticatenales bacterium (assembly GCA_030593075.1). Classification (GTDB taxonomy): domain Bacteria; phylum Chloroflexota; class Anaerolineae; order Promineifilales; family UBA4811; genus JAUVHW01. Next base: position 13,644 of record JAUVHW010000001.1, on the reverse strand, counting down.
CTCTGCTGATAGTCATATTACTGGCTCGCCAGCTGCGCCCCGCCGTCTGACCTCTGGTGCTGGACGCCTCCAGTCCGCCGCTCGAACTAGGCAGCGGTCGGCCGGTCGAGGCGATTGCTGCTGGCGCTCATCGCTCACTGAGGGACGGGCAACGGGAAACCTCGCTTCCTTCTCGTTTGCCCTGCTGACCAATCGTGGACCCTATCCATCTGCGGCAGGCCAACTATCACTTTGTGGCCGACTGCGTGCGGACGGGTGCTAGTTGCTCCGTCATCGGCCTCAGTAACACCGGCAAATCGATGCTGCTGCGCGACCTGGCTGCGCGCACGGCGGGAACGGACCATACCTTGGTCTACGTCGACTGCAACTCGATGTGGGCCGCAACCGACCAGGGTTTCTACGAGGCCGTACTGCGTGCCCTGCAGGAGACACTGGCCCGCACGGTCAGTAACGCGCCTGCCGGCCTGCTCGACCAGCTCGCCGCCTGTTATCGCAAGACCGTCCAACCAGAGAGCCAGTTCCTGGTCCCGCTGGGTTTCAACGACGCCGTGATGCACACCTTCGAGGCGCTGCCGGGCGGTATGGTTCTCTTGCTGGACGAGTTCGAAGAGGCCTACTCGGCTCTGGACAGCCGGGTTCTGTTGAATCTTCGGGCGCTGCACGACAAATACCGCGGCCGCCTGGCCTACGTAACCGCAACGGCGAGACCTCTGCGAGAGATTCGCACTGACAACACTGTTGAGGAGTTCCACGAGCTGACTACTCATAACGAGCGACACCTCGGCATGCTGACAGAACCCGATGCCAGGGTCCTGCTGCTGGACTATACTAACCGCAAGGGAGTCGACCTGGACGAGGATGAGAGAAGCTACGTCTGGCACCAGTCCGGCGGGCATCCCGGCCTTCTGCTGGCTGCAGCTCAACTCCTCATCGAGTTGGAGGTCGGCGCGCCCGCACTCTATCGTCAGCAGGGCCTGACGCTGGTCACCCAGCGACTAGACGAGAGTGAGATAGCCCAGACCGAGTGCGTCAAGCTCTGGCAGCAGCTGAGTGATAGGGAGCAGAATGAACTGCTCCAGTTCGTCGTGGAGGGGGCGACCGACCTGACCCAACCCATCCTCGCCGCTTTGCAGCAGAAGGGCATCCTAACAACCGACCCTGTGAGTCTCTTTGGCGAGCGCTTCGCAGCCTTTGTCCGCCGGCGCCGAAGAGCGGAACTGGATTACCCAGAGGGTATCTGGATTGACGTGGACGCCGGTGACGTGTGGGTGGACGGCCGGCCCTTGCCCACCCTGACCGAACTGGAATACCGCTTGCTCCAGACCCTGTACGGTAGACTGGAGAAGCTGTGTGACAAGTACCTGATCGCCGAATCGGTCTGGGGCCAGGAGTACATCGACAAGGGTGATGATGCTCGCATTGAGAAGCTCATCAGCCGCCTACGGAAGAAAATCGAGCCAGACCCCACCCTACCTCGCTACCTGGTGACCGTTCGCGGCCGGGGCTACAAACTGGTGCAGCACCCGGCAAAGCAACACGTCAGCGGCTAGGGACTTGACCGTCTCGCCGCACCGCGCGCGGCTGGTCCCCCCGCAGAGCCAGTCACTGACAGGCACTCCCGAACAGCCATCGGAATCCGTTTCCAATCCGATGACATTCTGAAGGCCCGTCCCGTGCGCCCAGCACCAGTATGTGATTCGGTGCCTCCTCGTAGCACAACGAACTGGTTTTTCCGGCCGGAATGTGTTACAAAGGGGGTGCCCGCCAGTGCGGTGTCAGTTCACCGTCAGAGCAGGGTCATGGTATCCCGGCAATTTGGTATACTCTACTGGTGGTGCACTGTAAACTGAGCGCCCCCCTTCCCTGAGGGGGAGCTCCATTCTAGGGAGATGGCAAAAATGGCAACACTTATCGACAAAGTCCAGACACTGATCTCGGCCAACCTGCACGCCATGGTGGACAGGGCTCTGGAGGCCAACTCGGTGGCAGTGATGGACGAGTACATCCGCCAGGCGGAAGACAATCTGGAGAAGCTAGAGGACGCGGTGGTGACGGTGGGCGGAACCGTCAAGACGCTCAAACGCAAGGCCGAGCAACACGACGCTGAGGCGGAGAAGCTAGACCAGAGCATCGATACTCTGCTGCTTCAGGGCAAGAAGGAACTGGCGGCCGCTGCGCAATCTCGCCTCAACTCCACCCGCAGGCTTGCGTCCGACTATAGCGAACAGTGGCAAGAACAGCAGAAGCAGTACCAGCAATTGCTCAGCTCTCGCCGCAAGCTGGAAGCCAAGCTCACCACCATCCGTCAGGAGCGCGAACACCTGCAGGCGCTGATGGAGCTGGCCAAATCCAAAGAGGTAGCCGTCAAGGCCATCAAGTCCTTGGACGACCTGGCGGGCGTCGGCGACGCCGACATTGCCCGAATTGGCGAATCCATCCGCGCCCGGCTCGACCGGGCTGCAGCCCAGGGCGAGATGTACGCCGGCCGGCTGGAGGCCGAGATGGACGAGGTGCTAGAGAAAGGCGAGATCGACATCCAGCTAGAGGAACGCATGCGACGGCTCGGCCTCCGGGACGAGGCCGCTGGGTGACGCCAGTAGAGCAGCAGTCGACCCATTGCCACCACGAGGGAGCAGATCATGAACCGTACGCGCTGGGTTTTCTTTGCCATCGTCGGTCTGGCGCTGGCTTTAGTCGTTGCGGCTGTTGTTGTCTTTGACCTCCTGCCCTTCGGCAAGCAAGATACGACAATCGCCGGCGAGGTGATAGACACCAGCCAGCCAGTAAGAGTCACGGTGGTGGCGGCACAATCGGTCGAACCCTGGGTCCGGGAGGCGGCCGACCAGTTCAACGGCGAAGAACACATCCTGGAAGACACCGGTCAGACCATCCAGGTGACCATCATCCCCATGGACGGTCTGGCGGCCAAGAGCAGATTCGAACGCGAGGAAATGGACCCGGTCCCGACTGCCTGGATTCCCGACAGCCGTTATCTCACCGAATTGGTCAACGCCACTTTCAAGGAGCGGCTCGGCCGGGACGTCTTCCTCACGGACGGCGAGTACCGCGGCCGGCCGATCGCCATCACTCTGCTGGCCTGGGGAATCTACGAGAGTCGCGCGCAGGCGCTGGAACAGGCGGGGGCCATAAACTGGCAGCTGATCCACGATGCAGCCATGAACGCGGATGGTTGGGACGCGCTCGGCGGCAGCGAGGAGTGGGGCTTTTTCAAGCTCGCCATCTCAAGCCCGCGCAAGAACGCCAGCGGACTGGGGGCCATGGTGGCGATGGCGGGGGAGTATTACGACAAGACCAGTGTCAGTGTGGACGACGTAGACAGCAACGACTTTCAGGACTGGATGGCCGACATCATGAGTTCAATGAGCGACCTGAGTGGCGGCGCGTACACGGTACAGGACCTGGCGCTCTTTGGCTATACGACCGGCGATGCGGGACAGCTGCTCGAGAGCGACCTGTTGGTCAACATGGAGGGGATTCAGACGCGCTGGGCCGACCCGCTTCGCATTGTGTATCCACAATACGTCACCTGGTTCGATTTCCCATTCACGGTGTGGATAGGGCCAGAGACCAGCGCCGACCAGAAGAACTCAGCCCTCGTCTTTGAGGAATTCCTGCTGTCCGAACCGATCCAGCAGCGGGCCCTGGCTTACGGCCTGCGGCCGGTGAGCCCCACTGTTCCGGTGGAGGGCCCGGACAGTCTCTTTACGCGCTGGCAGTCACAGGGCGCGCAGGCGGTAATCCCGCGCACCACCGCCATGCGCCCTCCAGACCGTCAGGTCCTGCAGGACCTGCTGCGATTCTTTGACTTGAGAGTCGCCGGACGGTAGCGCCCATTCATTAAGGCAAACACCATGGCAAAGTCGCAGAAACACGCGGGTCGCACTCCAGGGCAGTCGGCAGCTATCGTCGGCGCTCTGATAGCCCTGCTGGTGGTGGTGGTCACAGGCGGATGCTTGTGCTGGGCACTGCTGCGAGGGATCACCGGCGCAGCTGGCGTTCTGGAGGACGCCGGCCTCAAGGATTCAGAGTTCGAAGGCATCGTCCTAAGGGTGGCTTACTCGCCGGAGAAGGAGATCCTGTTCACCCACCTGGTAGATGGCTTCAACCAGATGGGCCGCGAGTCGGCCGACGGCCGCTCCATGCGCGTGCAGTCTGTCCGCATGGACCCGGACGAGATGCTGCGGGCGGCGAGCACCGGTGAGTTCCAGGCAATCAGCCCCGACAGCTCCGTCTGGCTCCATCAGCTCGATCAGCAGTACGCAGAAGAGGTCGCCGACCCAGCCGCGTTTCTGGTCGGCCAGACCCGCCACTATGCCATCTCCCCGGTAGTGATCGCGATGTGGGAAGATGCGGCTCTTGAACTGGGTTGGCCGGAAACCGCCATCGGCTGGAACAGCCTGGTCAACCATGCCATCGCCGACCCCGATTTCCGCTGGAGCCATCCCTCCACTGCGTCAGCCTCGGGCTTGCTAGCCACGTTGGCCGAGTTCTACGCTGCAGCCGGTGTCACTCGGGGCCTGACTCCCGAGGACCTGCAGCAGCCAGAGACCATCGCCCGGCTGCAGGAGATGGAAGCCACGGTAAGCTACTATGGCGAAGGGGAGTGGGCAATCGCGCAGCAAGTCAACGAGCGCGGGCGGGATTACGTGGATGCTTTTGTGGCCCAGGAGCAACTGGTGGTCTGGCTGAACGAGCAAGGCCACGACCTGGTCGCCATCTACCCGGTCGAGGGTTCGTTGTGGGAAGACCACCCGCTGGCATTGCTGGAACTGCCCAGCCTGACCAGCGAGCAGCGGTTGGCATTTGAAGAGTTCGCCGCCTTCCTTGAATCCCCCGAGGCCCAGAGGCAGGTCATGAGCCACGGCTACCGCCCCGTGGATCTGAGCCTAGACCTCGCAATGGAGAACTCTCCGCTTACGGCGGAGAACGGAGTGGACCCCGACCAGCCACGGACTACCCTGCAGCTCCCCGGCGCTCAGGTCATCGACCAGGTACGCAACGTCTGGTGGGTCATCAAGCGCAAGACGAACGTCTACCTGGTGGTGGACACATCCGGCAGTATGGATGGGGAGAAACTGAGAAACGTCAAGGAGGCGCTCCAGGTGTTTGTCAATCAGATCGAGGGCGCCGAGGAGCGGGTGGGCCTGATAGAGTTCTGGGGCGACGTGGAGATCTTGGTGCCGTTGGACCGCTTGGGGGACAACCGGCCGGAGCTGCAAGCTGCCATTGGTGGGCTTGAGGCGGGAGGAGACACTGCCCTGCTGGACGGTGTTACGGTTGCCTACAAGCAGCTGCGGCGCCTGAACGACCCAGACCGAATCAACGCCATAGTGGTGATGACCGATGGGCAGGAAAACGCTTCGCACATCAGCATTACTGACCTGACGAGCAAACTGAGGCGTGAGAATCAGAGCGGTGCGCGCGTAGTCATCTTTGCCATAGCCTACGGCGAGGACGCGGACTATGACATGCTGCAGCAGCTGGCGGACTCTACCGGCGGCCAAGCCAGAGCAGGCACGGTCGAGACCATTCGAGGACTGTACAAGATCCTATCGACCTATTTCTAGTGCTCTCCTGACCCAGGCTGGATAGGACGTGGCGCATCCCCTTGCGCGTGCTCGTCAAGGCACCATCGACACGCTAATAGCCTGGGGCCAGTAGCTCTCCAAAGTCGCCTGCTCGCAGGTGTGCGGAGGCCATTGGACAGGGACTGAATGTCAAGAGCCAGACGTGACATACGCCAGCGCGCAATGCGCGAGATGATTGTCCACTCTTTCTTTGACTGGAAGAGCGCGGTGGTTCTGGCTCTGGTGATACTCCTGGGTTTCATGACCTGGCTGGGAGCCCAGCAGGCGTGGTGGTCCGCCTGGCTGGTGGCATTCTGGCCCCTCTTTGGGCTGGTGGCCGAGGTAGCATTGGCGTGGGCCAATCTGAACGACCCGGAGTTCGGCCGCAAAGTGGTAGCCGATATGCTGCGCGAGGAGTTCAGCTCCGAGCGCCTTCGCAGCAAGCACCTGAGGCAATGGGTCGATCGCGGGCTAGACTACCGGAGCCGCATCGAGACCAACATCCGCGAAACCCGCGACGGTGTATTGAAGGACCATCTGCTGGACGTGGCGGATGAGATAGAGCAGTGGATTCGCAGCGTGTACCAGATCGCCAGCCGGGTGGACAAGTATCGCAATGACCCGGTTGTCCACCGTGACCGCCAGGCTGTACCGGCCCGCGTAGCGAGCCTGGAAAAGGAACTAGCCCAGGAGACCGACCCGACTGTGCGTGCTCAGATGGAGGCGACGCTGCAGGGCAAACGCACTCAGCTTGATCACCTGGAACGGCTGGAAAACGCTACGCAGCGCGCCGAACTGCAACTGGAGAGCACGCTTTCGGCTCTGGGAACCGTGTACTCGCAGACGCTGCTCGTGGAAGCCAAGGACATTGACAGCAGCCGTGCCAAGCGGCTGCGCGAGGACATTGCCGACCAGGTAGTGGGACTGGAGGACCTGCTTGCAGCGATGGACGAGGCGTACATGGACCCGGCAGCCGGGCCATAGTGTCCAGTCGGTTGCTGCGGCTGAAGGTATGTGGAGAGAGCAAAGGAGTCGGGTGCTTGGCAACTGTCAGAAATCAGCGCGTGGCGCGCAGCAGCGTCCCGCGCCTGTGCCAGTTCCGGCCGCTCGTCTGCAGGGCCGGGGCGGAGAAGCCCGACTGGGGAGCATAGGTAGAGAGGTAGAGCAATGCGCAAGATAGCCATAATCAGTCTGCTGATCACGCTGTCCCTGACCGCATGCGGCAGTAAAGAGCCGACCAAGGGAGACATCATCGTGTACGTCACGGTGCCGCTTTCCGGATTCCAGGCCAACGGTGGACAGACCGTCGTAGGCGGGGCCAAGCTGGCGGCCGCGCACGTCAATGCGGAGGGCGGGGTCAACGGCTACCGGATGGTCATCGAGGCGATTGACGACGAGAGCGACTCCGACGTAGCAGTGAGCGTGGCGGAGCAGATCGCGGCCGAGGTGGCCAGCGGGAGAAGAGCTCTCGGCGTAGTTGGACACCTCAACAGCGGACAGACACTGGCTGCCATGGAGGTGTACAAGGACCTGGACATCAACGTGGTCACCCCCACGGCTAGTGAGCAGTCCCTCACGGCCCGAGGTTACCGCAACTTTTTCCGGGTCAACGCCAGCGATGACGTACAGGCGCGGGTTGACGCCGAGTTTCTGGTCGAGACCTTGGGCGCCGGCCGGGTAGCCATCATGCACAATGACGACCCCTATGGCATCGGTCTGGCCAACTCGATGGAGGCCGAACTCGAGTCGCTGGGAGTCGAGGTCCCCCTGAACCTGCAGATCCCCATCGGTCCGCCTGACCCGGATCGGGCGGCTGCCGAAGGAGAGCCGCTCTACTATGCCACTGAGCTAAGGCAGGTCGTCAGCGCCGCACCGGACGCCATCTTCTATGCAGGCTATGAGATCGAGTGTCCGTATCTGCGCTTCGACCTGGTGCAGCTGGGAGCCGGCGAGACCGACTTTTTAGCATCCGACGGCTGTTTTCTCTCCGCCGCCATCGAATCCGATGATTCCCTACACGCGGCCGAGTTTGCGGCCGCCACCGAGCAAATGTACGTCAGCGGCTTTGGCCCAGAACCCCGTGCGACGGTGGACAAGCAATGGATCCGCGATTACCAGCAGGTGGATTTTCGGAACCCGGATACCTACAGCATCAACGGCTACCTGGCGGTTCGGGTACTGGCAGAGGCAGCCCGCGAGGCCAAAAGCCAGGAGCAGCCGGCCGTCGCTGACGCCCTGCGCAGCATCACGTACCAGTCCATCATTGGCCCGCTCCAATACCGGGATAACGGCGACCTGGCCAACCCCACCATATACGTCTTTCAGGTGCGGGGGGGAGAGTTTGTGCAGGTCTTTCCGTCAGAGTAGAGGTCTCATCCAGACCTCACCACCAGCGTCTGATACAGTCGACAGTCGCCCTGCGGCGCCTGCCCGGCCGGCCGCAGCTTCCCCGCCGAGACTATCCCGACGGGGCTTCTTCAGAGCGACGGCCGCTGCCACAGTGCAGATGGCGGCGCTGGGGGGATTCGGCGCTGCCTACATCTGGAAGGTGGAGCCGGACTGGTTGGAGGTAGAGCGAGTCGAGATACCCCTGGCTGGCCTACCGTCGGGGTTGGATGGCTTGCGCATTGCCCAGCTCAGTGACCTGCACGCCGGAGTTGACCTACCACCCAAAAGGTTGGACGCCGCCTTGCAGACCGTCGCCCGGCTGGAACCGGACCTGCTGGTGGTCACGCGCGACTGGGTCACGTACGATGCGGCCGACGCATTCCCGGCCGCCCGGGCAGTTGCCGGCTGGTCACCGCCGCTGGGCACATATGCTATCCTCGGCAACCACGACCACTGGACTCGCGCAGAGACGGTCGCCAGAGCCGTCCAGGAGGCGGGCATAACTCTGCTGCGCAACCAGCGAGTTGGGTTTAGCGCCGGCGGCGAGACCCTCTGGCTGGCAGGGGTGGACCACGTCTGGGAGGAACACCATGATCTGGACACTGCGCTCGCCGGGGTGCCGGCCAGCGGGCCAGTGGTGCTGCTGGCTCACGAGCCGGAATATGCGGACACGGTGGCGGCCGACAGCCGGGTCGGGCTGCAGCTCTAGGGCCACAGCCACGGCGGGCAAGTTCGTTTGCCGCTCATGGGCTACCTCGCCGCACCCCATATGGCGCACAAGTACAACTGCGGGCTGTACCGGGTGGGCGGCCGGCTGTGGCAGTATACCAACCGGGGGCTGGGCACAATCCGGCCCGCGGTCCGTTTCAACTGCCGGCCGGAGATCACGCTCCTCACGCTGACCGTCCACAGACCGAGCGCGCCCTCACCCTACCATCACCATGTCGCGGGTTGGGGCCGGCTCACTGAGTGATGCAGACGTTGTGGCGCAGGGAGGAGCAGGATCGTAAAGACGAACGTCACGAGGATTCTGGATTCCCTTGGGATTAGCTACTCCACCCGGGAGCACTCGCGGCCGGTGTTCACGGCCGAGGAGGCAGCGCAGGAAAGGGGCGTCGCCACGAGCCAGATTGTCAAGACGATGGTGGTGAGAAAGGGCGACGGCAGATACTGCCTGGCCCTGGTAGCCGGTGACCGGCGGATGAGTCTGAAGAAGGCCAGGAAGCAGCTGGGCGACCCAGAGGCCAGACTGGCGACCCGGGAGGAGGTCAGCGAGGCTACCGGCTACCCGGTAGGCGCGGTTGCGCCTTTGGGCCTCCGCCACAAGAACGTGGATATTCTCTTTGATCGACGAATCCTGGCAGAGGAGCAAGTGGCCCTGAGTTCAGGCGATCCCAACTCGGGAGTGGTCCTCCGCCCGGCCGACCTGCTCTCGGTGCTCCCTGCGACCCTCTGCGACGTCTCAGAATAGGGGGCGCCGGCAGCGGTACAGCCCCGCGAATGGCTTGCGCGGCTCCTGGTAGCAGAGGCGACAGCAGTCTGATATACTCCTCCCGTGCCTAAACCTAGAGCCAACGCACTCAACGGAACCGCTTGGCTGCGCTATTCCATCAGCGTGTGGAACGACCTGCGCAAGACGCCGGAAGAGACCGCGCTGGGGCACCCGGCCCTCTTTCCCGTCATGCTGGTGGACCGGCTCCTTCAGTGTTTTGTCAAAGAGAGCGACCGGACCGTGCTGGACCCCTTTGCCGGCAGCGGCTCGACCTTGCTGGCGGCCTGCGGCCGGGGGCTGAACGCCATTGGCGTCGATCTCTCGCCGGATTACATGGCTGTGGCCCGCCAACGGCTGCTGGAGGCCGGCTCCCGGGAGAGCCACCTGGTAGAGGGCAAGCTGGCGGAACCGGGCTTTTGCCTGATCCAGGAAGACGCGCGAGGGCTTGGTGAGATGCTAGCGCCGGGGAGCATTGATTTCTGCGCCACGTCCCCTCCTTACTGGGACGTCCTGCGCCAGCGGCGCACGGCCGATGGACAGCCAAGCCGGCACTATGGAGATCGAGCGGCCGACCTGGGCAGCATTGAGGAATACGATGGCTTCCTGGCAGCGTTGTCGCAGGTCTTTGCCGGGGTCTGGGCCTGCCTCCGTCCGGGTGGCTATTGCTGCGTCGTGGTGATGGACCTGCGCAAGGCGTCCCAGTTCTTCCCGCTGCACCAGCATCTGGCCGACTCGATGCAGGAGCTGGGGTTCATCTACGACGACCTGATCATCTGGGATCGTCGCGCCGAGTACAACAACCTGCGGCCGCTAGGATACCCCTGCCGGTTTCGGGTCAACAAGGTCCACGAGTTTGTCCTCATCTTTCTCAAGCCGGTCGCAGGGTGACGCAAGAGACGCCCATGGCCTGCTTGACGCGCCTCTCCCGCCATGGTAAACTCGCGCCCGTTCAGCCGCGGGAAATGAGCCGCAGCAGACTGACCTGGCCCTGGGCGAACGGAGATGATGCAGAGCGTAGAGAACTCAGCCAACCAACTGATTGAGAACCGGGCGTGGTACGAGCATAGCGCCGCCAGCTGGGCGCGCTGGCTGCGCGCCGGCGGGCAGTTGGGCGAATGGGCCGACAATACCTTTACCGACATCCAGTTCGCCAGCCAGACCCTCGACGTGCGGGAAGGCGACACGGTTCTCAACTTGAGCTGTGGATGGGGACGCCACGCAATTGCGCTCGCTCACTATGGATTGCGGGTGATTGGCCTGGACGCCTCGGCCGACCTACTAGAACTGGCGCGGGAGACCAGCGAGCAGGCAGCGGTGAGCATCACCTGGGTGCACGGCGACCTGAGTGATCTGGTGCTGGAGGACACGGTGGACGCCGTGGTCCAGTTCCGCAGCAACCTGCTGGACTGGACCGAGGGCCCGGCCGCTGCGCTGCACTTGCTGGACCTGGTGCACGCCATCCTCAAGCCGGGCGGCCGCTTTCTCTTTGGCACCCCGGACTGGGAGGCGACCCCGCCGCGCCAGGAAGAGAGCCAGTCGGAAACCCCGGAGACCACCGAGCTGTACCAGCACTCCTTTGACCCCAGGAGCCGGACGGTGCGCTCGCACACGGTGGTGATCGGCCGGGACGGTAGCCGGCGCGAGTATCGACATCGGGCCTGGCATCCCACGGTCGAACAGGTGGCGGCCTTGCTCTATCAGGCAGACTTTGTCATCGAAGGGCAATTGAACGATTTTGGCTACCTGCCCTACGATCCGAGCCGGCCGGGTCTGGTCTGGCTGGCGCGCAAGGCCTGAAAGCCGGCCGTCAGGCCGATTCTCCCCTTGTGAACATCACCCTCGCCGCCTCCGGCCCCGGAGTTGAGTTGCGGTTGCGGCCGCAGCCGCGGCCAGTGACACTTGGCGATCTGCCTCCGGGTTCCCAACCCAATGCCGCTCCGCCCCAGTTGGACAGCGGCGAACGCCGGACCTCAGCGCCGGAGCGTGCGACGGTCTCGGTGCCCGCTCGACCGCGCCCCACCAGCCTCATCTTTGACTGGGGTGGCGTGGTGATGCGCACTGAGGATGACAGCGGCCGGCGGCGCTGGGAGGCTCAGCTGGGTCTGCCGGCCGGCGACGTCGATCGAGCCATTTTCGATAGCTCCCACTGGCGCGAGGCGCAGCTGGGCAACCTGGATCCGGAGGACTGCTGGAAGGCTATCGGCCGGTCGCTCGGGCTGACACCCCCCGCGCTGGCCGAGTTCCGGCGCGATTTCTGGGCCGGAGACCGGCTCAACCAGACGCTGATCGAGCGTATCCGCGAATGGAAAGCGGCCGGCCGCCAGGTGGCGCTGCTCAGCAACTATACGGCCGAACTGGAGTCCCTGCTCGAGAAGCACCAACTGCACCAGTTGTTCGAGCCGATCATCATCTCGGCCCGCGTGGGCGTGCTCAAGCCGGCCGCCGCTCTGTTCCAGCAGACGTTGGAACGAATGCGAATCAGCCCGGCCGAGGCGATCCTGGTGGACGATTTCGCGGAGAACGTGGCGGGGGCCAGAAGCGCTGGGCTGCACGCGGTACTGTTCCGCGACACGCGGCAAGCGGTCGCGGAGATTGAGGAACTGCTGCAGTGAGGGCGCGGCCGGACATCGAGGCGGTGATCTTTGACGTGGGGGGGGTGTTGGACGTGCCGGCCGACCGGGCGGCCGAGGAGACCGCTCGCATCGAGCTGGCGGCCGAGCTGGGGCTGGAAGTGGAAGAGATGTGGCAGCGGCTCTACCATTCGGAGGCCTGGAAGCTGGCCCGCGTGGGCAAGATCAGCGACGCCGAGTTCCGGAACCGGGCGCTCTCGCCCTTTGGCATCTTGGACCCGGCCGAGCAGGCCGCCTTTGCCGAGCGCCTGTACGCCGACAAGGGGGTGGCGCCCGAGATGCGGGCCCTGCTGGACGAGCTGCAGGGCCGAACCCGGTTGGTCATCGTCAGCAACGCCACCGACACGCTGGAAGCGGTCCTGGCCGACCGATTCCGGGTTGAGCACTACTTTGAGCTAATCATCAACTCGGCACGGGTGGGGTACGCCAAGCCAGAGGCGAAGATCTTTCAGCTGGCGTTGGAGCAACTGGCCTTGCGGCCGGAGCAGACGGTGTTCATCGACGATCAGCAGCACAACGTGGAGGCGGCCGCAGAGCTGGGCATGCACGCGGTTCGGTTCAGCAGCGTGGGGGGGCTGAGAGAATACCTGGCGGAAGTGGGGGTGCTGGCAGGTTAGGCGTCTCGCAACAGCGAGCCGCGGGGGGGGCGGTCCTCGTGTCCCGGTTCCGGTAATTGTTTCCCGGGTGTTTTTTTCTGCGATAGGGTGGGAGACCTTGGATGCGCCGTTCCCAAGTGGGAGCAGTGGCGGCCGATACGTGCGTGCATGAGGGGATAATAGCACGAATGTTCTGGTGTGACAAGGGCGTTCGGTCGCGCTGCAGCCAGCAGCTGGAAGGGCTGCGCCCGCGGCCGCGAGAGAGAGCGGGTCCAACCTCACTAACCGCCCCACGGCTCAACTGAGGCCAGCACGGCGGCGCTACTCGCCGTACGGAGGCCGTCTGCTCTCGCGCACGAACTGCACGATCTCATCGGCCGTCAGACCCAGGTCCACACCTTCCACATCCAGTGGGGAATCGGTTCTGGGCTCCGGCCGGACGATGAAAACCTGTCCGTCCTTGCGTCGTATTCTGACCTCTCCGTCGCTCACGGCCTGATCCAGTAACGACGCCAGGTTCTGCCTGGCCTTCGAATAAGTGTATACTAGCATCCCTTTACCTCCATGACCTCGACCCCCATGCGCCGGGCAGAACTGGCCAACTTCTGATCGAGGGTGAGTAGAGGGGCTCGGTATTTGACGGCGCAACGGATGATGTAGGCATCATAGGCATAGATGCCAAGCCTGTCGGCTATCTCTAGCGACCTATTGGATCTTGCCTGCCGCTTTTGACTCTGCCACCGCTGGCGACCGTGCTCTCTTTCCCCCCAACTTTGCCTACCTCCAGTCCCGTTTTCCCTGGCTCAAAATCGGGGAGGTTCTTGCTGATGCCGCCATTGGCGAGCCGGACTGCCTGGACCTGATCTGGGAAGCGGGTGCCTTGCGCATGGTCGACATCCGCGCCCACAAGACCGACAATGACCTGGAACTGCAACTATCACGCGGCTACA
>JAUVHW010000091.1 GCA_030593075.1 Ardenticatenales bacterium | reverse complement strand
ATTGGGAGGCCGCCTTTTCCGAGAGAGCAGAGGCCTTGGACTCGATCGAGTTCCACGTACTCGCTCGGATTGCCGGGCTGCAGGCCACAGGCGGAGACCCGGCGGGACTGGCAGTGCTCAAGCGGCGCGCAGAGCTGGTAGAGGACCGCCTGGAGGAGGTCGACCGGAGGCTATTTGAGAAGCTGCGAGCGGAGATCAGGTCTGGCGGTTGCAGGGGCGCCAACCTGAGGCGTCGGCTTGCAGAGTACGGTGATTGCTCTCCTGGTGAGGGAGCCAGGACGGCCCCCGGCTATGACACACTGGACCTCTTTGTCAACGGGCTGCTGCTGCTGGATGCACCGCCGGCCGAGACCAAAGAGAGGGAACCAGAGATGGTTTTCTACCAGCCGACGCCAGCCAGAATCGTAATGGAGCTGACCGAGAGAGCTGGCGTGAGCCAGGATGACGTCTTCTACGACCTGGGTTCCGGGTTGGGCCAGGTTCCGATATTGGTCAACCTGCTCACCGGCGCCAGGGCCAAGGGTATCGAGTTCGAGCCGGCCTACTGCGACTATGCCAGGCAGTGCGCGGCAACGCTGGACTTGCCGCGGGTCGAGTTCATCAACCTGGATGCAAGGGCGGCCGACTACTCCGATGGGACCGCCTTCTTTCTGTACACGCCATTCCGGGGCGAGATGCTGCGGCAGGTCCTGGAGCGGCTGGAGCAGCAGACACGAGCGAGGATGGTCCGGATCTATACTTATGGGCCTTGCACACCGGAGGTTTCCGGCCAGAAGTGGCTGACGCGCGTCGGCCGGCGCAGTGACGATGTGTACCAGTTGGCTGCCTTCAGGCGCGCCTGAGCCAGGGATGGAGCACGCTTTGCACCGGCGAGATGTGCAGACCGCGCCCGGCCGAAACCGGATGACCATGAACAGAAGAAGAACCACGAGTGGGGGCCGGCAGCGCGAATCCAGCAGAGGAGGCCGTGTGCGGCGAGTAAGCTGTCTAGGTGCCCACTGCGGTCACCGGCTGTGCCTGCCAGCTGCCGCACGATCCCGCCAGCACGTCCGCCAGGAATCGAGCGATGTCCTCTTTCGTTGAAGGTCTAGTTGCTGGGTACGGCATTGCGGTCCCCGTGGGCGCGATTGCGGTGCTCATCGTGAACACCGGGATGCGCTGTGGTTTCAGGGTTGCCTTGGCAGCCGGAGCCGGGGCGGCAACGGCCGACCTCCTGTATGCCCTTGTGGCGGCCGCGGCCGGTGCGGCGGTAGCGGCCGCTCTGAAGCCCCTCGCACTAGGATTGCGGGTGCTGAGCGGTGTGGTTCTGATCGCTCTGGCGGTTCTTGGACTGAGGCGAGGGTTGAGGCCCCTGGACGACAGCGTTGAGGCGGCGGCCTGTGACCCGCTGCACACCTATGCGCGGTTCCTCGGCCTAACCTTCGTCAATCCGCTGACCGTCGTCTACTTCAGCGCGCTAATCCTTGGCAGAGACGCCAGCAACGCCCAGGGACTGGGGGACCAGGCGGCCTTTGTGGCTGGCGCGGGGCTCTCTTCCCTTTCCTGGCAGACGCTCGTGGCGGGCGTGGGCGGTATCGCCCGCAGGCATCTCTCGGATCGGGTTCGAGTGTCGGCCGTCGTCCTGGGCAACCTGGTGGTGTTGGCACTGGGTCTGCGAATCCTGCTCAAGGCCCTGCCCTGAGCCTCACAGAACTCGCCTGCGCAGCCAATCTGATGTAGACTGGTCTTCCGATGCGTGAGGTGGCAACAGTCAATCAGCAACCCTCTGTTGTCACTACCGTCAGAAAGCGACGATTCGCCTGTTGTGCGGCGGCCATACTGGTCTACATCGTGAATGAACGCGAGGAGATGCTTCTGCTTGCCCATCCTGAGCGAAAAGGGAGTGGGAGGTCATAAACGGCGGGCTGGAAGCGGGAGAGACCGTTCTGCACGGGGCGCTCCGCGAGACGCGCGAGGAAGCAGGACCGGACATCCAGGTCCGACCGCTGGGAGCGATGCACGTACAGAGCTTTCACTACGACGAGAACGTACAGTACATGATGAGCGTAGGGTACCTGATGGCGTACCAGGGCGGGCAAGTGGAGCCTGGCGATGACATGCGCGGCAGTGATTTCCGCTGGTGGAGCCTGGAGGACCTGGCGAACGAAGGCGTCAAGGTGATTGTCCCGCCTGATTAAGAGTGGCTCCTGGAAAGGGCGGTCGAGCTCTACAGCCTGTGGAAGGACAGCGACGTGGACCTCCAACCTGAGTTGAACCCCGCCGCCAGGAGCAAATACGCACTCCAGTGACAGAGCACGAGAAGCGCGAGAGAGGAGGAGCCGTGGACGAGATAGTTCCCCGCTACGAGTTCCGTGCCTTTGCCCAGAGCTTTGGGCTGGTGGAGAAGAAGATGCGCCAGCTCGCTCCCTGCGAGATGATCCGGGAGAGCTCGGAGGTTTACATAGTGTCGGCCGGCACCAGCCTGAGCAACACCAAGATTCGCCACAACGTCATGGACATCAAGGTCCTGGTGCGGGAGGAGCAGGGGCTGGAGCAGTGGAGGCCCAGTCTCAAGGCCGAGTTTCCGCTGGCAGCCGACGTCATTCGCCAGGAGATCTTCCCCGCGTTTGCTGTCAGCGCCCCCGAACTGGTGCGGCCGGCCTACACACTAGATCAGTTGGTGGAGGAGATCGTCCGGCCGCATCCCCAGCTGACCGCTGCCCAGGTGTTCAAGCGCCGCTCTGGGTTCATGGTCAGCGGCTGCATAGCTGAAGTAGCAGAGCTCCTCATCAACGGGGCGGCCATCAAGACGGCGGCGGTCGAGTCCGAGGATGTCGAGGCTGTCGTGAAAGCCAAGGAGATGCTGGGGCTGCAGGAGTACGAGAACGTGAATTATCTGCTGGCGATCAAGCGTGTCATCGGCATGGAGCCGTTGCCTTCATAGCGGCCTCGTTTGCAGGGAGCCGGATGACAAGCGCCGCCGGCCGGAGGAAGTGGTGGCAAGGGAAATCGAGCGCAAGTTCTTGGTGAAGGAAGGCGACTGGCGGGCTGCAGAGGGAGTCCGGTATCGACAGGGATACTTGAACAGCGTCAAGGAGCGGGTCGTTCGCGTGCGCACCATCGGCGACCGGGGCTATCTCACGGTCAAGGGGCTGACCGTGGGCGCCTCGCGGCTGGAGTTCGAATATGAGATCCCGGTGCGGGACGCCGAGCAGATGCTGGATGAACTCTGTGAGAGGTCCCTGATCGAGAAGGACCGCCACAAGGTGCAGCACGCGGGGCTGGTGTGGGAGATAGACGAGTTCTTTGGCGAGAACCAGGGCCTGGTGGTGTGCGAAGTGGAGCTGGAGAGCGAGGACCAGGTGTTCGAGCGGCCGGAGTGGCTTAGAGAGGAGGTCACCGGCGACCCCCGCTACTTTAACTCCAACCTGATCAAGCACCCCTACACCCGCTGGTAGCCTGCCGGCAGCGCCGGGCGCGGCGCTGTGCCTTCCTTTCCTGACTGGCTGCAGTGTTGCCAGTTGGTCTTGACGGGCGCCAGCCGGGGCACTACAATCCCGCAAATGGGCACCGGAGCGCGGGAATCCTACCCTCTGGGCAAGCTGCCGGCCGACCACCTGAGCCGGCTGCTCGAGCGATACGCTCCGGACGACCCGGCCGTGGTGGTCCGGCCCCGCGTCGGCGAAGATGCGGCCGTGCTGCAGCTCTCGCCCGACCGCTATCTGGTAGCCAAATCGGACCCCATTACCTTCGCCACTGACGAGATTGGCTGGTACGCGGTCCACGTCAATGCCAACGACGTTGCGTGTTCTGGCGCTAGGCCCCGCTGGTGGATGGCGACCGTGCTGCTCCCTGAGGGAAAGGCCTCGCCGGAGCTGGTAGACACCATCTTTGCCCAGATGGCAGACGCCTGCGCCCAGGTGGGAGCGCAGCTGGTGGGCGGACACACCGAGATTACCTACGGCTTGGACCGGCCGCTGGTCATCGGGACCATGCTGGCTGAACTGCGCCCTCAGGCGCTGGTGACCACTGCGGGAGCGCGGCCGGGGGATGTGCTGATACTGACCAAGGGAATCGCGGTCGAGGGGACCGCCATAATCGCGCGCGAGAAGCGGCAGGAGTTGGACAGCCGGCTGGACCCGGCGTTTGTCGCCCGCTGCGAGGAGTTCCTGCATCGGCCGGGTATCAGCGTAGTGCGCGACGCGCAGCTCGCGACGTCGGCGGCCCCTGAGGGGGTTCACGCCATGCACGACCCCACCGAGGGCGGGGTAGCCACCAGCCTGTTCGAGCTGGCAGCCGCCTCTGGCTGCGGCGTGGAGATCGACGGGGAGCATCTGCCCATCTTTCCGGAGACCCAGTCCCTGTGTGACCTGTTTGGGCTGGACCCTCTGGGCCTGATTGCCTCCGGCAGCCTGCTCGTCTCGGCCGCCCCGGAGGCGGCCGAGTCCGTCATCCGGGCGATAGAAGGCGATGGGATTGCGGCGACGGTGATTGGGCGTGTGCTGCTGCCTGGCGAGGGACTCTGGATCACGTACGGCAGCGACAGACGGCCGCTGCCTGTCTTCTCGCGCGATGAGTTGGCTCGCCTCTTTGAGGAGCAGGGCTGAGCTGATCAGGTCCTGGCTCTCTGCCAGCCTTCAGCGGCCGAGTATCTCGTCCCGGTACCAATGCCAGAACCGGCTGACCCCCTCCAGCACCGGGACCTGGGGGTTGTAGTCGAGCAGGCGGCGAGCCTTGCTGATGTCGGCGCAGGTGTATTTCACGTCGGCCGCCAGCATGGGACTGGGCGCCAGGTTCGCATCCCCCCCGGTCAGCTCCTCAATCATCGCCACAAAGTCGGCCAGCAGAACCGGTTCTCCGCGGCCCAGGTTGATGATCTCGTACCCCAGCGGCCGGTCGAGGGCGGCGACCACCCCCTTTACGTTGTCCTCTACGTAGGTCCAGTCCCGGTGCATCTGGCCCTGGTTGTAGAGTGGGACCGTCGTCCCCGAAAAGATGCTGTCCAGCACCAGGTAGGCCATCATGTCCGGCCGGCCGCGCGGGCCGTACACTGTGAAGAAACGGACAGCCGTAAAGTCCAGGCCGAAGAGGTGGTGATAGCTATGCCCCAGCACCTCGCCCGCTTTCTTGGTGGCAGCGTACGGCTGGAGCGGCCGGTTGCACGGGTCGGTCTCCACGAACGGGATGATATCCGTGTCCCCGTAGATTGATGACGTGGAGGCAAAGACAAAGTTGCCCACGCCGTTCAGCCGCGCTCCGTCCAGCAGGTTGATGGTGCCGCTGACGTTGACCTCGCCATATACCTCGGGATGCTCCACGGCGTAACGCACTCCTGCCATTGCTGCCAGGTGGGCGATCGCGTCAAACCTCTCCTTCTTGCAGAGGTCCAGCATCTGGGCCCGGTCCCGGATGTCCGCCTCCACCATAGACAAACGCTCATAGGCGTCTAGGACCGCCGCGTTGGCCCGCTTGCGGGCCGGGTCATAGTAGGCGTCAAAGTTGTCCACCCCGACCACCGTGTCTCCCCGTTTGAGAAGAGCTTCAGCCAGGTGGCTGCCGATGAAACCGGCCGCGCCAGTCACCAGTGCCTTCATTGTCTACTCCTTGCCCGCCGGGCGCATGTCCTGAACGTTGAGCTGCAGTCTCTCTTCTCCCTGCCACTTGTTCACTTCTAGCGTGTACACGATGTCCATTCGCTGCTGCAGCTCATCAAGCTTGTCACCCATGCGGAAGGCAATCGCATGAATGTGGCGGCTCTTCCCCTGTCGCAGAACCAGTTTCAGGTGTGCTCCGTGGCTCCCAACCTTTCGGGAGTGGAGCACGTGGACATCAGGGCTGCAGAGGAGAGGAGCGGGGTTGGCATAGCCGCAGGGCTCCAGGCGCGCCAGCGCTCTCTGCACCTCCGAGGTGACGTCGCCGAGCGGCAGTTTCGCATCTATCATGAGCTTGGGGGTCAATTCCTGCCCGCTCAACCGCTCGCTCGCTATGCTCGTCAGCCGCTCCCGCAGCGCAGACAGGTTCTCGGTACGGACCGTAAAACCGGCCGCGGCCGCGTGCCCACCATGCTTGACGAGCAGTTCCCCGCATTGATCCAGAGCTTCGGTGATGTGGAACTCGGGTATGCTGCGGCAGGAGCCTACCGTCACGTCCTCGCGCGTCTGAGCCACGATCGCCGGCCGGTACCTGGCATCCTTCAGCCGGCTGGCCACCAGGCCGACGATGCCGGGCGCGAACTCCTCGCCAGCAGCGAATAGGAGATGTGCATCGCGGCCCTCGACCGCGATCATTTCCTCTGCACGCTCTACCATCTCTCGCGTCTGTTCCTGCCGCCGCCGGTTCAATGCGCTGAGGTCGTCGGCCAGCCCGCGCGCCTCCTCTGGATCGTCGGTGATTAGCAGCCTGGCTGCTTGAGAGGCATGCGCCATCCGGCCGGCAGCGTTTATCCGCGGACCCAGGACAAAGCCGACGGTCGTCGCTGTTACCTCGCCGGGGCTGACCCGCGTGCGGCGGAGCAATGCATCGACACCCGGCCGGCGGGCGCTGTTGAGGACCGCTAGGCCTCGGTGCACCAGTACCCTGTTCTCGCTCAACAGCGGCGCCAGGTCGGCCACCGTGCCTAGAGCAACCAGGTCCAGCAGGCCCTCTTCCTCAAGGCCTTCCAGGGAGAGCCCGGCCTGAAGAAGGCCCTGGACCAGCTTGAAAGCCACGCCCACGGCAGCCAGCATGCGGTCAGGGTAGGCGGGCTCTGCCAGCTTGGGGTCGATCACGGCCGCTGCGGGGGGCAGCTCTGAGCCGACGCTGTGATGGTCGGTCACGATGACGTCGAGGCCGAGACGGTTGGCGTAGCGGACCTGGTCCACACCCCTGATGCCACAGTCCACGGTTATGACCAGGCGGTTACCGGCCGACGCTAGCTTTTCGAGCGCGTCCATGTGGAGTCCGTACCCTTCATCCAGACGGTGCGGGATGTAGGGCTGGACCCGGGCTGCGCCCCCGGCTCGCAGGGCCTCGGTCAGCAGCACCGATGCGGTGACTCCGTCCGCATCATAGTCGCCGTAGACGGCGATGGCCTGCCGTTCTTCAATGGCCTGCAATATGCGGGGCACGGCTCTCTCCATTCCCGGCAACAGAAATGGGTCGTCCGGCTGGTGAGTGCGATGCGCCAGGAAGGCCCTCATCGCCGCAGCTTCGGTGATCCCCCGATTGTACAGGACCCGCACCAGCAGCGGATCCAGGTCTCGGAACTCCTCCAGGTGGCTCTGGGGCGGGCACTCTACTGTACGCCAGCGCATGCCGGCGAGAGTCAACTTGACCTCCAACACAAGAAAGAGGCTCTCCGGCCAGAGAGCCTCACGGATTCGGGGCGAGTATCACCAGTTCCCCCGCGCCCGGCGGTGGGGAGCCTGGTGCGCTGCCGCAGCCCGGTTCCGGCTGGCTAGGCAGCGAGATCTGGCGAAATCGAGGTTCAGGAGCTAGCTCCCCCAGGAGGTGGAGCTGCTACTCCTGATAGAATCAGCCTAGATCCAGCCTTGGTTCTTGGCAAAGTCCGTCAGGACCGGGATCGTGACCCAGTTGCCGCCGTAGGCCTGTACGGCGAGATAGATCTGGTAGATAAAGAGCCCCAAACCGACGAAGCAGCCGATGCCCACCACGGGCGTGAGGACGCCAGATATCACCCAGCCCACGACGACCAGGATCAGCGCCTGGATAGCATTGTACTTGATGAAAGGACGGTCCTTCTTGTCCTCCAGCAGCAGCACAATGACGGGGACCACCGGGGACAAGAGCCAGCTTAGCAGCGCCCACAACTTGTCATCTTCGGTGATTTCGACGGGGGGGACAGCACTTTCTTCGCTCATCAGTTCCTCTCCTTGGCATAGAATCCGTTGCGAACGATGGCGGGGATTGTAGCATCAAGCCCCAATTAAGTCAATTCGGGTTTGGAAATCGCCCCATCATGTGCTAGAATCATCGCCCGTCAGGAGACCGCATGAACATGGGCATCCGCAGCGTGGCACCGCTCAGTCTACCGATCTCAAGCGCAAGGCGTCTGAGATTTGTCCTGCCGGGGAGGCGAACGTGACCCGGGCGGTCTTTATGGGTTCCGCCGAGTTCAGCGTGCCGAGCCTCTTGGCCCTGACGATGGTGTACGAGGTGGTGGGCGTCGTCACCCAGCCGGACCGGCAGGCCGGCCGGGGGCGGAAGCTGTCGGCGAATCCGGTCAAGCGCCTGGCTGAGGGGGCCGGCATTCCTGTCTTTCAGCCTTTTTCTCTGCGGGAGCATGAGGCGGTGGCCGAACTGGGCCAGTGGGAACCGGATCTGATAGTGGTCGCCGCCTTTGGGCAGATCCTGCCCCGGCCGGTTCTCGAACTGCCTGAGCATGGTTGTGTAAACGTCCATGCGTCGCTGCTGCCGCGCTGGCGGGGCGCATCCCCCATCGCGGCCGCCATCCTGGCAGGCGATGCCCAGAGCGGCGTGACCATCATGGTGATGGATGCTGGTATGGACACCGGCCCGATCGTAGCGCAACAGGCTACGTCGATTGAGGTGGACGACACGTCCGCCACTCTGGGGCCGCGGCTGGCAGAGATGGGCGCTCAGATGCTGGTCGAGACGTTGCCCGCCTACCTTGCTGGGGACCTGGTCGCACGGCCGCAGCCCGAGGAGGGCGTGACCCACGCTCCACCGCTCAGGAAATCGGACGGGCAGATCGACTGGGATCAGCCGGCGGTGAGGATTGATCGCCAGGTCCGCGCATTCACCCCCTGGCCCGGCGCCCACACCTACTGGGGTGCGAAACGCCTCAAGGTCGTCGAGGCCATACTGCTGCCGGATTGGACTGGTACCCAAGCCCCCGGGACCGTGGTTGCGGGAGAGGTGAGCCCGATTGTCGCGACCGGGGAGGGCGCTCTGTGGTTGACCTGCCTGCAGTTGGCAGGCAAGAAGCAGATGGCGGCTGACACGTTTCTCCAGGGGCAGCCGAATTTCGTTGGATCTGTACTGGGAAGGAGCTGAAATGCCTGCCTTGTACGTTCTCGCCTTGGACCAGGGCACTACCTCTTCGCGAGCTATCCTGTTCGACCGTGACGGCCGGGTGGTGACCGTCGCCCAGCAGGAATTCCCGCAGATATATCCTCGACCAGGGTGGGTAGAACACGATCCGGAAGAGATCTGGCAGTCGCAGCTCCAGGTGGCGCGCCAGGCGCTGGCGGAAGCCACCGCCGGGACTGCCGACCTTGCTGCCATCGGCATCGCCAACCAGCGCGAGACCACGGTGATCTGGGAGCGGGATACAGGCCGTCCCATCCACAATGCCATCGTCTGGCAGTGCCGCCGCACTGCGCCGCTGTGCGACGAGCTAAAGGCGGAGGGCTTTGACGCGCTGATCCGCGAGCGCACCGGGCTGGTGACCGACGCCTACTTTTCCGGCACCAAAGTTGCCTGGCTGCTGGATAACGTTCCCGATGCCCGCGGCCGCGCCGAGGCTGGCGAGCTGGCATTTGGCACCATTGACACGTTCTTGCTCTGGAGGCTCTCAGGCGGCCGGCTGCACACTACCGATGTCTCCAACGCGAGCCGGACAATGCTCCTCAACATCCACTCGCTGGATTGGGATGAAGAGATCCTGGCCCGTCTGCGGATACCACGGTCGCTCCTGCCCTCAGTTGGCCCCTCTAGCGGCGTCTATGGCGAGACGGATCCGGCGTTGTTTGGCGGACCCGTGCCTCTGGCAGGCGATGCAGGCGACCAGCAGGCGGCGACCTTTGGTCAGACCTGCTTTGCCCCTCGAACGGCTAAGAATACCTACGGTACTGGGTGCTTCATGCTCCTCAACACCGGTACCACCGCCGTGCGGTCCCAGCACGGTCTGCTGACTACCATCGCCTGGCGAGTGGGGGAGGAGCCGGTGGTATATGCCCTTGAAGGGAGTGTCTTTATCGCCGGGGCGGCCGTTCAGTGGCTGAGGGATGGCCTGGGAATCATCCGTCACACCAGCGAGGTAGAGGAACTGGCCTCGGGTGTCCAGGACAACGGAGGCGTATACCTGGTGCCAGCGTTCGTGGGGCTGGGCGCACCCCATTGGGACCCGTACGCTCGAGGTACTGTGGTCGGGCTAACGCGGGGCTCGAGTGCGGGTCATATCGCCAGGGCTACTCTGGAGAGCATTGCTTACCAGACGCGGGACGTGGTGGAAGCCATGATGGCCGACTCTGGCTTCGAACTCGCCGCGCTGCGGGCCGACGGCGGGGCCGCACACAACAGCCTGTTGATGCAGTTCCAGTCGGACATCCTGGGCGTGCCGGTTGAGGTGCCTGCGGTGATAGAGACGACGGCGCTCGGCGCTGCGTACCTGGCGGGGCTGGCTGTGGGCTTTTGGAGAGGGATGGACGAGCTGGGGACCAAGTGGTCGGTTGCACGGCGCTACGATCCGCGCATGCCAGTGGACGACAGGGAGCGGCTCTATGATGGATGGAAGCGGGCGGTTCGCTGCGCCAGAGAGTGGGTGGCCTGAGAAACCCTGATGAATGTGCTGATCGTTGGCCCCGGCGCTGTGGGCAGCTACCTAGGGTCGATCCTGTCGCTGAGCGGCAATGAAGTGGCAGTGGTGGCTAGAGAGTCGCAAGCCCGAGCTCTCCGGTCGGGGGGCTTACACCTGAGAAGGGGCGGAAAGGTCCAGACCGCAGAGCCGACCGAGGTCTTCACTTCGGTGCCTGAGGCGTTCGAGGGCGATGCTTTCTACGATCTGATGATAGTTGCCACCAAGGCCTACGATGCACCGCCGGTGTTGGAGCAGCTGCCTTCCTCTGAATCCCCTCTGCCGCGCAAGGTGATGACCGTCCAGAACGGCATAGGGGTGGAGGAGACCGCCAGCCAACTGCTTGGGCCAACTCGAGTCCTCGCTGCTGCCCTCACCGTTCCTGTCTCTCTCGCCGAGCCGGGTAGTGCTGTCGTGGAGCGTGGCGGCGGCATCGGGCTGGCCCCGATCCGGCCCGGCGAGTCGATCGACGTCTGGGTTGGCCTCTTCCAGAAGGCCGGCCTCAAAGTCCGAGAGTACGACGATTACCAGGCGATGAAATGGTCCAAGTTGTTCCTGAATCTCCCTGGCAATGCAACCAGCGCTATCCTGGCCCGCAAACCAGGCATTATCTACCGGCACTATGTCACTTTCAACCTAGAGATGGCCATGCTGAACGAGGTGCTGGACGTGATGGACGAGAAGGGCATACCACTGGTCGATCTTCCGGGCGGCCCCGCACGGCTGCTGGCATTGGCCCTTTCTCGCCTGCCGCCCGACTGGGCCCAGAGGCTCCTGCGCCCCGTGATCGAACGCGCCCGCGGTAACAAGGCGCCCTCTCTCTATCTTGACCTGGCTGCTGGCAAGCCGCAGAGTGAGGTGGTCTCTATGAACGGTGCTGTTGTGCAGCTCGGCCGCGAGCTGGGGATTCCTACCCCGGTCAACAGAGTGCTCACCGATACCCTTTTTCGGCTTCACAACGGGTTGCTGGTGTGGGAGGATTTCCAGGGCAGGCCGGACGTCCTCTTGGCCCGCGTCAGGGAAGGGTAAGGCGCGGGACGCCAGCCATTTGCCAGTCGACCTGATTCTGCTATAATGCCGCTGATTCGGGGCGTGGCCCAGACCGGCTAGGGCGCTACAATGGGGTTGTAGAGGTCGACGGTTCAAATCCGTCCGCCCCGACTCGGTCCGAAAAGGCTCCGAGAGGAGCCTTTTCGCGTCTATGGATGGTACCCAGGCTGTCTGCAAGTCCGAAGGTTGTTGAGCGCAGCAGAGACATGCCGGGAGACCGCTGTTCGCCGCATGGCGAGCGGGAGCACTTCTGGGAGATCGCGTTTTGCTTCGGGGTGCGCCGCAGGTGCTGGCTCTGGCCGGCGTGATGCTGTTGCTGATACTGGTGGTGCTGGCACCTGCGCATGGCCCGCCACCCGTGCCAGTGGGCGACGACGGATTCGACTTTGCGGTCGCCGCCGACATGAGGTCGTACGCAGGCCCGGGCCACGACTTGCCGGAGTACTTCAAAGGGGTCGTCGATGCCATCGACTACCGCGGCAAGGGTGCGTTCATGATCAACCCGGGCGACATTGATCCCCCCGGCAATGTGTTGTGGACGATCACACTCACCCTGGGGCTGACCTACACCTGGTACCCGGTCGTGGGCAATCACGAACTCCCCCTGGCCGGCACCGAGCCTTACACAGGTGCCAACATGAACTGGCTCAACAGCTACGACTATGGCCTCGTGAACCCAGGACCCTCGGGGTGCCCGACGACCACCTATTCCTTTGACTACCAGAACGCACATTTCGTGATGCTGAATGAGTACTGCGACGCCGCCGGCGACATCGCCACTGACGGTGACGTTTCAGACCATCTGTTCAGCTGGCTTTCGAGTGACTTGAGCCAGACCAGCAAGGCGCACGTCTTTGTCTTTGGCCATGAGCCGGCGTTCCCTCAGCCCGATGCCGACGAGGGAATCTCACGCCATGTCGGCGACAGCCTCGACGCGGATGTCGAGCATCGCGATCATTTCTGGAACCTGCTGAGGAACGAGGGCGTTGTGGCCTACTTTTGCGGGCACACCCACGGCTACAGCGTGGTCAACATGCACGGCGTGTGGCAAGTGGA
>JAUVHW010000291.1 GCA_030593075.1 Ardenticatenales bacterium | reverse complement strand
GCGCCACCTGTCCTCCCGAAAGGATGCCGCATCGTCCCGATGTCCTTGCGGGAGGACGGTGTGAGCCAAGCCGAAGGGCCGCAGTGGGACGAGGCTGAGGCCCAGTTGGCCCACAGCCTGCGCCTGCTGAAAGAAGGACACTCGCGGCTGGAGGCGGCGCGCTAGCGGAGCTCGACCAGCTGTGTCAGCGGCAGTTTCCATCGCCGCCGGCAAGCCCCGGCAGCAAGAAACAGGACAACCTCCGCAGGGCCCGCGCGGCACTGGCCGCGATGGAGCGGCTGATCGGCCGGGCGCCCGAGGAATGGCCGATGCCGCAGTCGATCTGGCCCGCGCCTAGCGCCAGCCGCCCAGAGAACTGTCGCCCTCTGCCACCACCCCTTCTTCGTAGCGCGTGGGGCACGGGAGGTGTCCTGAGGCTCTGTAGCCGCTTTGAGGCCTGCCCTGCAGTCGTAAGGCGCCCCTTCGCCGCGCGCCGATCAGGCGGCGGTCTCAAACACCTCCACCGCGCGGCGCATCTTGCCGATGATGTCTACCTCGAACGGGCAGCGCTCCACACACACGTCGCACTCGATGCAATCCGACCCCTTGGCCGGAAGGGAGGCGTACCACTCCCGATTGGCCTGTTGGAGAAACGGCGTGAGCCCGTAGAACTCGACGTAATCGAGATAATAGATGACGCTGGGAATGGGGATCTCTTGTGGGCAGGGGAGACAATGTTTGCACAGCACGCACTGCCCGCGGAGCCGATCCACCAGCGCGTCGTCAAGGGGGGTGGACCGCTTCTCCTCGACGGATGCCTCCAGGTAACTGAGGGCCTGGCGCATCTCGCCAGCGTTCCGGGCGCCGGGCACGGCGGTGGCGACTGGTTGCGACAGGACGTAGTGCAGGCACTGGGCCGGCGTGATGCCGGTCGGGCGGCCCTCGCTCGTCAAGAGCCGGCCACCATAGTAGGGCTTCATGGCGACCACGCCGACCTGATGTTCGGCGCAGGCCTCGAGAAGCGCCGCCCGCTCCTGGTTCCCGTGGTGCTGGTAGAGATTGACCGGGAACATGAGGACATCGATCAGGCCGGACTCGACCGCCGTTCGGGCGACGGCCGGGTTGTGGTTGCTCATCCCGACAAAGCCAACGCGGCCGTCGCGCTGGTATCTGCCAAGGCGCTCGATCGACTCCAGGGTCCAACCCTTCCACAACGGCTCTGTATCGACCAGACCGGGCATGGCGATCTCGGCGTAGTCATTTCCGAGCCGCTTCAGAGCCTGATCGAAACATCGCTGGCAGCGATCGAGCGGTTCGTGGTAGACGAATCCCCAATGGAGGGTGAGAACCAGGCGTTCGCGATGGCGGCGAATGGCCGGGCCGATGGCTTCCCAATAATCGGCGTGAGCGTCCGTGGGGTCGTTGTAGACGAGATCGAGGTAGTTGACGCCGGCCGAGACCGCCAGGTCGAGCACCGCGTCCATGTTCTCGCGGTTATCGACCAGGTGCTCGGTGCCGAGGCCGATAACACCGACTTCCAGATCGGTCCTGCCCAGGGTCCTGGTTTCCATGGTCATCGCTGTGTTCCTTGTCTTACTTGGCGACCGTCGAGCGGCCGCATGCCTCTGCAGCCTCCCCTAGCGCCGGCCGCGTAGAAAGCTGTCCCCCTCTGCCACAACCCCCTCTTCATAGCGCGTGGGCCGCAAGGGGTTGTCCTGAGGCGCCATCGCTCCGGTGACCAGGTCGGCCACCCGCTTGCCGGCCTCCGGAGACAGCATCACGCCCGCCCAGTAGCCGCAGTTCAGGTAAAAGCCGGGCACTGCCGGCACCGGCCCGATGAGCGGCTGCTCGTCCGGCGTGTAAACGTACTGTCCCGCGCTGGGACGAACGTCGGCCTTCTTGAGGTCCTCGGCGACCTCCTCCCAGAAGGGGAAGAGGCGGGTCAGCTTGTCCAGGACGGTGGCGGCATGGTACAGGTCGGTGGGGATCTCTTCGGCCGGTTCGCTTACGGGTTCGTCCGGATCCACCCAGGCGATGTAGGCTCCGCCGGTCTCCGGCCGCCAGTAGACGTCCTGGCCCAGGTCGATGCTCAACGGCGCATCCTGCGGGATCTGCGGCTGGGGGGCGATAAAGACCTTCTGCCGGCGCACCGGCTCCAGCGGCAGCTCCAGGCCGGCCATCCGGCCGACGACGCCGGCAAAGGGACCGGCCGCGTTCACCACGGTACGGGTGGCGATGATACCGCGCGTGGTCTCCACCCCGGACACCCCCTGACCATCCTGCAATATGCCCGTCGCTCTGGTCTCCAGCAAAAAGCGGGCGCTGCTCCCCTTGGCAAAGCCCTGAGTCGCTTCGTGGGACGATAGCCACCCATCCCGCTGGCGAAAGGTGGCCGCCACTGCGCGCTCGGAGAGGTAGGGAAATCGTGTGTGCAGCTCTTTGCCGCTGAGGAACTCGGAATCGGTCACGCCGAGCGTGTGGTGCTTTTCCACCGCCGCCTCGAGTTGGCCCACCATGCCAGGGTCGTCCGTCACGAATAGGTACCCCTGGTGACGAAGCGAGATGTCATAGCCGGGAATACCGATGAGCTCGGAAAAGTTCTCAAAGAGTTCGATGCTGGGCTTGGCCAGTTCTGCCATCGCCGGCTCGGTGAACTGGGCGCGAAAGCACTCGACGGATTGAGGGGTAGTCAAGGTAGAGAGGCCGTCGCGCATCTCCACCAGCACGGTGTCCAACCCGGCCCGTGAGAGCCAAAAGGCGGTGGCTACGCCGACGATGCCCCCATCGATGACCAGGGCGTCGGCCACGGCCGGAAAAGCCTCGGCGTCAGGAATCAGCACCTGGCCCACGTCGCACTCCGCTCCGTTGCACTTGCACCTGACTCCTCGAGAAGAGCTTCCCCTGGTAGGGCAACTCCTTGTCTGGCCGCTCGCCGCCGTCAAAGCGAATGTCACCCGGTGCCCGGTGCCCCTTGGCCCTCGTGCGCTAGAACGTGACTCTCGTTGCGAATCCCGGCGCAGTGAGACTATCATTCTGAGCGAGATAGGGCAAGTCCTTCGCGCACACACTTAATCAGGGACGGGCGCGGGAACATCGAGTTGGGTGATCAGAAATGTCGTGGTCGCCTGGCTCCCCTTGGCAACAGCGGCCGTCTTGAATGGGGAAATGGCCGGACATCTCTGTCCCCTCACGTCCCCGAGGGCTTTCAGATGGTTCATCCTACTTGACGTTCTCAAACCTTGGCCCTGGGCCAGCGCAGTATGCTTGCCGCAACGGTCTGCTGCAGGAATCTCTAAATCCCGGCTGCCAAACTGTACGCATAGCCAGCGATCACGGCCCCACCTAGCGCGAATGACACGTACAGCGCAAACACGCGTCGACTGGCTATCCCCCAGACAGCAGCCATCGCCGGCAGGGTGGTGGTCGGACCGGCGATGAGAAACGCCAGGGCCGCTGCCGGCTCCATTCCTTGCGCTAGCAAGCCGCTGACCATGGGCAGCGCTGCCAGGTTGCCGGCGTAGATAGGCACACCCAACGCGGCCGCCATGAGTACAGCATATGGGTTGTCGCGGCCCAACAAACCTACAATCCACTCGTTGGGGATGTACAGGGTGATCAGGGCTTGCAGGAAAAAAGCCATCACCATGAACTTGACCACCATCAACGTGGCTTTCTGTGTTTCGGCAAATAGGCGTCGCCAGAAAGAGTCCGGCTGCGCGTCACAACTGCTGCTGCAGTGCGCGGGTTCATCTATGGCGTGGCAGTCAGAGGCACGAGTCAATGCGAGTTTCCCTGAGGTCACTGTCGGCCGCCAGTCACCGGCCGAGGCGATTGAGGCACAACAGGCTACTTCAGCAACCAGGGCAGGGGCAGCTCGGCCCCACCTAGGAGTCAATAGCATCGCCAGGCGCTCTCCAAGCCTTCGCCATTCAGCTACCACAAGCAGCCTTCGGATCTTTGATACCCACTGGCCCCGAGCGGTCGAGGTCTGCTGCGCGCGCAGGATCTGCTGCCCCAACCACCCCTTCTGCATCATCACCTGGGTGATGAGCCCGGCTGCTAGACTCAGAGCCAGAGTGGCCAACATGCGCCACACGGCCAGTTCCCAACCGAGGGTGGCAACACTCAAGAAAAAGGCTTCCGGGTCCATTGACGGCGAGGCAATCCAGAAAGACATCACAGGGGCCAACGGCACACCACTGATGAGCAGGGCGGCAATCACCGGAATCACACCGCACGAGCA
>JAUVHW010000212.1 GCA_030593075.1 Ardenticatenales bacterium | reverse complement strand
AAGGGGAAAGTAACCAACGATGGGGAAACCGTTCTAGATGCCGTGAGAAGAGCAGGCTTTGAGCTGGTCAAAGAGGGCAGGATGAACGAGGAAACCCTCGAGACCGTAAGCCGCCCCCTCATCTCCCAGGAGGAACTGAGGCGCAGATTCAACAGGATGTTGTGAGAAGGCTTCCGCTGCCCCTTCTTTGGGGCCAGGCGCGCCTAGCACACGCCGGGTGTGTCCCGCAAGCTGTTGCCTGCTAGCCGGCCGCCGAAGGCGGACCGGTCGTGGTGACTATCGGGAGGGCACGCACCAAGTACCAGCAGTCCGCAAGCAACGCGAGAAACCCGGCAACCTACGGGTGCTCGGCCGCCACCCACAGCTGCCGGCCGTCGCTCACGAAATGGACGCCGCCATCGGGCCGGCCCGATGGCGCAGCCTATCTCGTCGTCGGGCCGATGGCGCAGCCCATCTCGTCGGCGCGCGCCATGGCAGTGCGCCTGGCCTCCACTCGCTCCACCACCTTGAGGGCGGCCCGGCGTCGCGGGATGACTCGCCCCGGCCAGGTCAGCAGCAGGGCGACAATGATGCTGATGTTCAAGCCAGTTACTCAAACTGACGTACGTGCTGCCCTTCATGCTCCCGCAGCGGCCCAGACCGGCGCAATGCACGTAGCCCGTTCGTATTTGTCCATCCGAGGACGAGAGCCGCTCCGGGGAGACCTGGGGCGGCCTATTCGTTTCTGGACGCACCCTGTTGAACTCCCCACCAACATCGTGTATAATGATTCTGGGTTGCAGCATCCCGATTCACCATCCAATCCCGACCACAACTCACGCCTGACAACTCGATGACCTCATCACCAACGCACCTGAAATCCGTCATCTCGCAGCAGCACGGTAAGCCTGGCCGTGTTCGGATTCTACGAACTGGCTGGGACGGGCGACTTCGGAGTGAGAGAGTAGGGCCAAAGTAGTCTCTCACCACCGTATCCGTTGAGCGACCGTTGGAAGAGCGCCACCCAGTGGCAGAAGTCGGTCACAGAATCTCACAGGGAGGTGAACCATGTTCAACGACACCAGAGTCCATGTCTTGTGCCTCGTGTTGGCAGCCTTGCTCATCGCACTTGTGACCTGTGGCGCACCCCAACCCACGGCTACATCGATACCGCCAACTTCCACCCCAGTTCCGGCAGCTAATACGCCCATCCCTCCGACGAAAACACCGGTGTCGCCGACGGCGACACCATCCGCCACGCCGATACACCCCACGGCCGACCTGATCGGGGCCGACCTGATCGGGGCCGACCTGATCGGGGCCGACCTGATCGGGGCCAACCTGATCGGGGCCAACCTGAGCGAGGCCAACCTGAGCGAGGCCAACCTGAGCGAGGCCAACCTGAGCGGGGCCTTCCTGATTGATGCCAACCTGAGGCGGGCCAACCTGGTCAGGGCCAACCTGAGCGGGGCCGACCTGAGCGAGGCCGACCTGCGCGGGGCCAGGCTGCGCGATGCCAACCTGAGCGAGGCCGACCTGAGTGGTGCCAACCTGAGCCAGGCCTACCTGCGCGGGACCGACCTGAGCGGGGCCGACCTCAGCGGGGCCTTCCTGAGCGATGTCGACCTGATCTATGCCGACCTGAGCGGGGCTGACCTGAGCGGGGCTGACCTGAGCGGGGCCGACCTGAGCGGGGCCGACCTGTTGTTGGCCAACCTGAGCGATGCCAACCTGAGCGAGGCCGACCTGAGTGGTGCCAACCTGAAGAACGCCAATCTGAGCGGGGCTGACCTGAGCGCGGCCTTTCTGAGCTCGGCCAACCTTAGCGAGGCAAATCTAACCGAGGCCATTGTGACTGGCGACCAATTAGCACGAGCAGCATCCCTCGCAGGCGCCACCATGCCTGACGGCACGAAACACGAGTAGGAAACAACCTCGATGCAGCCAAGCGTAACCTACCACACCGGCAGCTGCGCCCAATGCAAGGAGCAGGGCGACGTTGTGCTAGCAGGAGGGGCCCTCTCCGTTTTCTAGACCCCGCAGGAGGTGGGCCCCCTGCCGGCCCGAGCCATTGGCCGGGATGATATGGGGGGTATCGGGCGAGGGCTCGATGGCGCGAGCTTACCTCGGGACGACGCGGGACAAGCCCTACGGCCGCTCGGCCGCCACCCAAAGCCGCCGGCCGTTGGCCACGAAACGGAGGCTGTCCAATTGGTCGGTGCGCGCGATGGCGGCGCCACTGGCCTCCACTCGCTCCACCACCTTGGGGGCCGGGTGGCGGCGCGGGATGACTCGCCCCAGCCAGGTCAGCAGCAGGGCGACAATGATGCTTATGTTCAAGCCAGAGACTCAAACTGATGTATGTCCTGCCGTTCATGCTGCCAGACGGGCCGGGGGCAGGACGGCGGACGTAGCGGGTTCAGGTTCACGCCTGCCATGGTCACGGCCGCTGCGGGGAGACCTAGGCCGGCTATTTCGCTTTGGCGGCAATTGTACTTGAAATGGGCAGCCAGATGGTATATAATGGAATTGGGCGGGTGCGCATCCATTCACCTTCGAGCTTCCACAACCTGCTGAGCCTGACAAACCCATAGTCTCAGCCTTCTGCGCCGATCACGCCACCGTTCGGCCTTCAGCTGGCCGCAAGATCCGACTCATGGGGCCCGGCCGTGTGACGGCGGCGATCCGTCGCTGCGTGGCCGTGCACAGAGAACATAGTCCTTGGGAAGGAGGCACGTGATGAATGCTCGGAAGCTGCAACTCTTGCTGGCACTATGTCTTGGCCTGTTGGCCGTAGTAGGGGTGTCAACAGTGTTGGGGAGCCTGAGCGGTGAGCCGGTTTCGGCTGCCGCCCATTCCCTCACTTCTCGCAGCGCCGAGGACTCGTTCATGACGCTGCAGCTCGCGGAAGTCACGCTAAGCCGAGCCGAGGTCGTTGGGACCCTCGAGACCAATGACGCGCGTGGCGTCTACGTAGCAGGGGACATCACCGGAACCTATACCATCACTGTCTACTTGCCCGTTGTAGCGAAGCGTTGGCCGCCGCTTCCCTACGCTCCGGCCCTCTACGCTATCTACAACAATGACGGCGATGGTAGCTACACAATCAGTTGGACAGAGCAACCGGAGCGCCTGGCCGAGACGTACACACTGCAAGAAGCGGCCAATGCTGGGTTCACAGCGGATGTGCGACAGGTCTGTTCAACCGCCCAGCAGTCCTGCGTCGCGAGTGGCAAGTTGGCTGGTACATACTACTACCGGGTGCGCGGACACAACACTTGGGGCTACGGCGCATGGAGCAACACCCGAGCAGCAACTGTGGTCTTGCCGGCCACGCCCACTGTAACCGATACACTGATGGCCTTGTATCACAGCACGGACGGTGCGAACTGGCGCGATAATACTGGCTGGGGCAGCAGTGACCCTTACTGTACATGGAATGGTGTAACTTGTGCCGTGGGAGAGGTAGTGCAGCTCGACCTGCACGTCAACAACCTGAGCGGCACCATCCCCCCGGAGTTGGGCAACCTGAGCAGTTTGCAGGGGCTCGACCTGGAATGGAACGACCTGGGCGGTACCATCCCCTCACAACTGGGCAACCTGAGCGGCTTGGGGGAGCTCAACCTGTACCATAATAACCTGAGCGGTACCATCCCCCCGGAGCTGGGCAACCTGGGCAGGTTGCGGGATCTCAACCTGTCCTCCAACAGCCTGAGCGGCACCATCCCCTCCGAACTAGGCAACCTGAGCAGTTTGGAGCACCTCGGCCTGTTCTCCAACAATCTGAGCGGCACCATCCCCCCGGAGCTGGGCAGCCTGAGCAGTTTGGAGAGCCTCGGCCTGGGCTACGACAACCTGAGCGGCACCATCCCCCCGGAGTTGGGCAACCTGAGCAGTTTGAAGTACCTCTCCCTGTCCTACAGCAACCTGAGCGGCACCATTCCCCCGGAGCTGGGCAACCTGAGCAGTTTGCAGATGCTCTACCTAGAAAACAACAACCTGAGCAACCCCATCCCTGCGGAGCTGGCCAACCTGAGCGACTTGCGGTATCTCCACCTAAACGACAACCCAAACCTGACGTGTTGGGAAACGGCAGCTGCCCGGGATTGGGCGGTGAACCTTTGCTCATTCAATTCCCCGTGCGGCAACGATGGCCCTCCCCCGTGCGAATACGCTGGTCCTGTCGCC
Organism: Ardenticatenales bacterium; assembly: GCA_030593075.1. Taxonomy (GTDB): domain Bacteria; phylum Chloroflexota; class Anaerolineae; order Promineifilales; family UBA4811; genus JAUVHW01. Next base: position 1,782 of record JAUVHW010000212.1, on the reverse strand, counting down.
GTGTGTGCTCTTGTACATCCCGCTCGCGATCCGGTGACCAAGTGACTGGCAATAGGAGCTAACGCGATGAAACCACGACCCAAAGCGACCTACCACCTCGGCACCTGCACCCAATGCGGCGGAGAAGGCGACGTGCTGACCATCCCAGCCAACCCGCTACCCCTGACCCTGTGCCCGTCGTGCTTGGCTTCTCTCATTGGCACTGCGGCCGGCATCCAAAGGCACCGGTGGGAAATCGAGGAGAGTGAGATGAGGGCCGAAACTAAGCACTCTTGAATTGGGTGCGGGAAAACTGGGCTTGCGGAGAATTGGGTGATGTTTCTCGGAGGCATGCTGATGAGCGCTGAACGATACCAGCGGATTACGGATTGGAAGGAAGCCGACTTGCTAGATCTCCCAACCGAGGAGACAGGTGAGTATGAGTACAAGTCGAGCCGAATATGGAAGGAAAAGGGCAAAGAATTGAAGCGGAAGCTGGCAGTGGCTGCATCGGCATTCTGGAACTCAGGCGGTGGGGTCTTTGTCGCTGGAATTGATGATTCTGGGAAGATAGACGGTGGTATTCCCGAGTATGTCGGCCGTCAGAAGCTTCGTGATTGGGTTGACCAGGTCTTGGCATCGGTGGAGCCCGCGGGCCTAAGCGCGGTAGCAACGATCGAAAAAGAGGCTGACGGGTCTGCTATTGACGAGGGCCATGTGGTGCTCGTTGTGTCATTTGCGCCCAGCAGCACGGGTCCACACATGGGGCCGGAAAGGAAATACTACGCGAGGGCTGGTGCTCACTCCGGCGAAATCGGCCACTTCTTGATCGAGGCGATCTGGGCTCGTCGGCGATTGCAGGATCCGGTCTTGCGCGGGCTGATCAGACAACACCCAAACAAGGCCTTTGTCCGGGAATTGGTGATACTTGCATTGAATGATGCTCCAGCGCTGGATGTCTCTGTGTCTTTCGAGCCCCTTCCGAGGTTTTTGGAGGATCAACCTAAAGAGCGTCTTCCTTTGACCATTCCAGTTGTTGACCGAGCACATCCTTTCCGAATGGACATTTTGGTCAGAGGTGGTCTAGTAGAGCTTTTTGGAGAGGAACCAGTGGAGTTGGTTCTGGAATACAAGGATATCGCTCAGCGCGTGTTCCAGGAGCGTCAGTCGCTTGACCCGAGGAGTAGTGTTGCTCCGATAAAGATGGGTGACGAGGATATGACCAAGATAGACAAGACTCTGGGCAAGATTCATCGTGAGATGAGGCTGTTGAGGGACGACCTGAAACGGTATCGAATGCCCGCACAAGAGGATCGGAGCCCATAACCGGTCGGTTCCAGGCCCAATTCCTACTGGGACTATCTGATGTCTTTTAGCACAGCTTGTTAGCCCCGTTGCGACCCCCCCCAACCACTTCTTCGTAATCTCCAGAACGTTTGGATTATTGTCTGCACGCCCAGGGGTTCGTGGCTCCCACCAGCACAAAGTGTTCACAAATGGCCCAGCGCAGTCCCGATGCGTGTAACGCTCGACCTGGCTGATGCGCAGGGTGACCCCGGATAGCTCAAAGCCCCCCAGAGGAGACCTGGGTCGGCTGCTCCTCCCTTGCCTGCAACCAACACTTGCACCTGCGGGCAGGAGCGGTTATACTGTCATCAGGCCGTCGCCGTTCCCCAACCAATTCAAGGTGATCTCCAAGCGGAGAGGGGAGTGAAACAAGGTGTCGGCCCACGGGAGGAGCGACATGCAGCGTCTGATTCGATGGTTTGGAACGGCAACTGTAGTGGCTTGCGTCATGGGACT
>JAUVHW010000041.1 GCA_030593075.1 Ardenticatenales bacterium | reverse complement strand
CTGCTTTGCCAGATCAACTCCGCCGGGCGCGTTGGAACCATAGCCATCGGCCCCGATACGGGTGGCAAACTCGGCGTCCACCGGCGCGCCGCCGACCATTATCTTGATCTTGTCGCGCAGCCCCGCCTCCTGAACAGCCTTGATGGCATAGCCCATGGCCCGCATCGTGGTGGTCAGCATCGCCGACATGCCCAGTATATCGGGCTGGTGCTCCTTGATAGCCTCGATGAACTTCTCCGGGGCAACGTCAAAGCCAATATCGATCACCTCAAAGCCAGCCCCTTCGGCCATCATGCAGACCAGGTTCTTACCGATGTCGTGAAGGTCGCCCTTGACAGTGCCCATCAGTATCTTGCCGATGAGCTTGGCGCCACTGGCGGCCAGGTGCGGGCGCAGAATCTGCAGCCCAGCCTGCATCGCGTCGCCCGACATCAACACCTCGGGTACAAACATGTCGCCAGCTTTGAAGCGGACGCCCACCTCGTTCATCCCCACCACCATGCCGTTGTCCAGGATGTCCTTGGGAGCCAGGTCCTGATCCAAAGCCCTCTGCACTAGCTTGGCGGCCTTTTCATCATCCCCCTCCATGATGGCGGTCGCGAGTCGCTCGTATGTCCCGCTCATTCTCTTTCTCCTTGCAGCTCCCTACTGGTCCTTGACCCGATCCTCTCCTGCTTCGAGGACCTTCTGAATGACCTTCTCCGTCTCTGATTTGATGGCAGACGGTTGGTGGGTAGCGAGGATTTCCCGCACCCAGGCGACGGTCCGGCCCTTCATGGTCGTCCGGCCCATCATGTCCCACTCCTCAAAGTTGCGGCGGTCATGCAGGTTGGGAAGCCAGAACTCGGACTTGAAATGGCGGCGGGTGTGGGGCTCCCGCAGATAGTGACCGTTGGGCCCGACGTTGTGGATTGCGTCCACCGCCAGTGTGTCCTCGTTGACCTCAATGCCCCGCGTGATGCGGCGCGAGTAGCCAATGGCCTCGTCCATCGCCGCCAGCTGGAACACAGAACCCGTCATCCCGCTCTCGGTGTAGCCTACGTCGTGGGTCAAGTCGCCTCCGCTGAGGGCCGAGAAGAATACTGACATAGAGCCCTCGATCATCGCCTGGGCGTCAAAGGTCTTGGAGTCGGTGCAGCCGCCCGTTTGCCAGAGGGGCAGACCGGCGTAATGCGCCAACTCGGTGATGCCGGCCATCATCAGCGACAGCTCGGGCGCTCCGTAGGCCAGGATCATGGCACTCATGTCCATCACAGAGAGCACGCCGCCCATGATGTAGGGTAGGCCGGGCTGGATAGCCTGAGCGACCGTCAGGCCCATCCACGATTCGGCGGCGGCCATGGTGATGATGCCGGCGGCCGTCACCGGCGCAGTGCCACCGGCGATGGGGCACGGCGTGAAGATGAGCGGTATTCTGTGCTTGGCCGCAAAGAGAAGCTTCTCGAGCGCCTCGTAGGTGCTGACCAACGGCGAGAGCGGCTCGCAATAGTGGACATAGTTGGGACGCCTCTCAAAGGCCTCCTGACCACCCGCTTCGGCAACCGCGATCTCGTGGATACCGGCCGAATCATGCCGGTCGTAGGACCAAGCTACGATGGGCTTGCTGGTGTTGGGGAACATGCCGGCAAACTCGTAGAGAGCGCCCAGGTCGTGGTGCACGTCACTGACCGTACCCAGCGACTCGCAGAAATCGATATTGGGCAGCGCGTCTACGATCTTCGCCACCTGGGGCACGTCTGCCTTGACGTACGGCCGGCGCTCCAGAGTCTCAATGTCCGCAAAGTTGGGACAGGTAGGACCAGGCCCAAAATGCGCCCGGCCGGGCCCAATGTGAATATCGTGCCTGGGGTTCCCGTCGCGGGCGAATATGGTAAAGCTGCGCGGCGCCATCTTTAGCGAGCGCCGCACCAGGTACGACGGAATGCGCACGCGCAGGCCGTCCACCCAGGCACCGGCTTTCTTGAGAACGTCACGGGCTTCGTCGTGATGCACCTCGAGGCCGGTGTACTCTAGCACGTGGAGCACGCCCCAATACAGCTCCCTCAACTGGTCCTTGGAGAGCATCCTGAAGCGCACACCCGAATTGACTCGATAGTTTGTCCTCATGGAGAGGGCCTCCTTTGTCAACAAGTCTTCAATGGGGGAAGCGTCTGCCTACGCCCGGCCCACCATCTGCTTGGCCAACTCGGCGGCCGAGGCAGCGTTGGAAGCATATCCATCAGCGCCAATCTGATCGGAAAAGGCCTGGGTCACGGGCGCGCCGCCGATCATGACCTTGACCTTGTCTCGCACCCCGGCTTCCTCCAGCACATTGATGGTGGTTTCCATCACCCTCATGGTGGTGGTCAGCAGGGCCGACATCCCCAGCACGTCAGGCTCAAACTCCTTGACGGCATCTGCAAAGGCCTCCGGCGCGATATCCTTACCCAGATCCTTGACCTCAAAGCCGGCCCCCTCACACATCATGCCGACCAGGTTCTTGCCAATATCGTGCAGGTCGCCCTTCACCGTGCCCAGCAGCACTTTGCCGAGCATCTGAACCCCACTCTCCTCCAGCAGCGGCTTGAGGACGCTCATCGACTCCTGCATGGCGCGGGCCGAGCGCAGGACCTCGGGCACAAACACGTTGCCCGCCTTGAACTCGACGCCGACGTAATCCATTCCGGCCATGAGACCCTTGTTGAGGATATCTTCGGCGCTGATGTCATCGCCCAGGGCATCCTCGGTGAGGTCTACCATCTCCTCTACTTCACCCTCGATGACGGCGGTAGAGATCTGCTCCAAGATTTCGCTCATGTCTCTGTCTCCTCGTTGCTTGCTCAAACAGTGTCAAGCTGGTCTGCCGGATCACTCCTCCATACATGTCCTCCCTCTCTGGAACTGAGTAGCGCAACAGCGTCCTCTAATGCAGGTGATGCAGGTGAATCGCCCGAGCACGCACGGAACAAGACCCTGGTCTCGGTCGGCAGCGGCGCCCCGCTGCCACGAGTCTGCTCGACGAGAAACGGGCTCACCGCGATGAGCCCCTGGTCCTCAAGCGGGCGCCTCGAGTTCCCTCGCAATCTGCCCCTTCATGACCATTGGGGCAACCAGGCTTCTTTCTGGCACCCGCCATCCCGGTGGCCAACTTGGACGCCCCTCCTCCTCAAGAGTATACCCTCAGCGCATGGCGGCCGCAAACGAAATCCAAGCGCCACCCCTCTCAGCGTCATGGTCGGGGGGGCGCCGCTGGCGAGCGCAGGTGAAACCGGGCTGGCCCCAGGTGCCGAGAGGGACACCATCAGCCGCACGGGGACACGGAAGGCAGCGTCCGCAGGCTGTTGGCCGCAACCAGGAGCATCCCGCCCAGAGCTTCCTCTGTCGCATATTCCAAATATATCCCCGATACACACAGACTATATCACAGCCCGGCCGTTTTGTCAACGGGTGACGGCTGTCGGGGATGTGGGAATCCGGCCGACCTGCGCCCCACTGCCCGGGGCCGGATTTCGGCCGCAGGTCAGGGCGCTGCCATGGATGTGCAGGCTGCCCCTGAACCGCCTGGCGGCGCTCAGGTTCAGGTCTGCTTGACCACAATGTCGGCGATGATATCGCCCGCTCGGTCCCCCTGATCGGCCGCGTTGGAGAGATGGCGCAGCACCTCGCGCCGCTTCAGCATGTCCATGATGTGCTCGACGTTCTCCGCCCCCTGAAAGAGCGCGGCGATGTTCCGCCGATACGACTCCTCCACCCGGTTCTCCAGCGCCTTGGCCCGCATCGCATGTTCGTACGCCACTCCCGGATGATCCCCCAGACGCTGGAGAGCCAGGTGCAGTTCGCTCGCCATGTCCCGCACCAACGAGCTCATTTCCATCAGCGCCTCGTCGGGTTGCACGCCCAGAACCTCCATCCCATCGACCGTACTGTAGACATAGTCAATCACATCGTCAATAGCGCGCGAGAGGCCAAAGATGTCCTCCCGATCGATGGGCGTGACGAAGGTCCGGTTCAGTTCGTCGATCAATATGCGCCGGATCTCGTCGCCGTCCTTTTCCAGTTGAAGCGCCCGGCCCACGTTCTTGGCACTCGGCTTCTTGAGGTAGGCCTGCAGCGCCTCCCCGCTGGCCACGGCGTGCTCGCCTTGCTGCACGAGGAGCTTGAGGAATTTGCTCTGTCGGGGTTTCAGGAATCGCTTTAACCAGTCCATCTTGTCCTATCCTAACAGGAGATCGAGCAGATGCAAAAAGAGCACAGCCAGCAGGCCCGATATGGGGATGGTTAGGACCCAGGTCACCATCATCTCGTACCCCACGTGCCAGCGAACCTTGGATACTCGCTCGGCCGAGCCGACTCCCATGATGGCGGAACTCATCACCTGGGTTGTGCTCACAGGACCGCCCAGCAGAGCGGCGCCAAGGATAACCGAGGCCCCGGTGATCTGGGAGACAAAGCCATGCACCGGCCGTATCTTGTAGATCCGGGCGCCCAGTGTTCGTATCAGCCGCCAGCCACCAGTGGCAGTTCCCAACGCTATGGCCCCGGCGCTGACCGCTACGACCCAGGTCGGGACCTCGAACCTGGGAATCATCCTCTCGACCATCAGCCCCAACGTGATTATCCCCATGGTTTTTTGCGCGTCGTTGGCGCCGTGACTGAGCCCCAGGACAATGGAGGTCAGGATCTGGGCCTGCTTGAAGAACCGATTGATGCCCGGCGTTGCACCGCGCACCAAAAAGAGGGTCAGGTTCATCAGCAGGTATCCTGATGCCAATCCAATGAAAGGGGAGGCAAACAGAGAGATGCCAACTTTGACCAACCCGCTGCTCTGGATGGCGTCGATTCCCTGACTGACCAAGACGGCCCCCATCATGCCGCCCACCAGCGCGTGGGAGGAACTGGAGGGGATACCCAGCAGCCAGGTGATGATGTTCCAGACAATGGCTGCCAGCAGAGTGGCGATCACGACCGGCATGGTAACGTGGGCGGGGTCCGCCAGCCCTTCGCCAATCGTCTCGGCGACAGCGACGCCAAAGAGGAAAGGCCCGACAAAGTGGGCCACGGCCGTGCTCCACAGCGCTGCCCGCGGCGTCATGGCGCGCGAGGCAATCACCGTCGCCACGATGTTCGAACTGTCGTGGAAACCGTTGAGAAAGTCGAAAACCAGAGCGCTGATCAGCAGAAAGACGAACATGACCTTGTCAACACGCTAGCAGCAGGGCCAGGCCCCCAGGACGCCGCCGCGGCCCGCTGCTGCGATTACTGGGCGGCGAACACGGTCGACCCTCCATCAGGGCGTCTGGTCCTCTACTAGCTTCCTTGAGTCGATTGTCCGATCCAGCTCGGCTCCAGTCAACGTCGCGCCCTTCATCTTGGCCCCGTCCAGGTTGGCCCCGCGCAGGTCTGCACTTGTCAGGTCGGCCTTCTTGAGGTTGGCCTTGCCCAGGTCGGCGCTGCTTAGGTCGGCTTTCCTCAGGATCGCCTTGTTGAGGTTGGCCTTGAACAGATCGGCGCCCCTCAAATCGGCCTCGCTCAGGTTTGCCCTGCTCAGGTCGGCATTGCGCAGGCTGCGTTTCGCGCCGCCCTGGGTGACTATCTCCCACACCAGTTGCCACTTGTCCGCCACTCCTGTGGCCTCTTCCAGATTGGCCTGCGTCAGTCTGGCCCCGTGCAGCCTGGCCCCGTGCAGCTTGGCCCCGGACAAGTTGGCTCCGGTCAGGTCAGACTCGGTCAGGTCCGCCTGTCTCAGGTCGGCTCTTCTGAAGTTAGCCTCCGACAGATTGGCTCGCCGCAGGCACGCGTGCCTCAGGTCGGCGCCGCCCAAGTAGGCCTTGCTGAGGTCGGCCCGCCTCAGGTTGGCCTTTTGCAGGTTAGCTTTGCCCAGATCAGCCCCGCTCAATGTGGCTCTGTCCAGGTCAGCCTCGCTCAGATCCGCCCGGCTGAGGTCAGCCCCGCTCAGGTCGGCCCGGCCCAGGTCGGCTCCACTCAGATACGCTTGGCCCAGGCCTGCCCCCGCCAGCTCAAGGGGGCCAGGTGAATCAAGTATTTCCTCTAGCTGCTTACGCGAGATTTCCATCTTGACCCACTCCTTATCGGTCGTCTTTGGATCGGCCGGAGGGCCCTTTCCGAGGAACCCTGAGAAGGTTACCAGAACTAGGTGAGATGCGCCAAGGCTGTGGCCGGGAATCGCGCTCCTGATTCGTGTACTGCAGCAGACCGGTTGGCAGGCGCTGGCGAGCTTGGTTGAACGTTGCCGAGCTCGACAAGTGTCCCTGCCAGGCACTGTCTTGATCTTCGCACACCTGACACGCCCACTCTGGCGGCCGATGTCCCGACTAGCCTTGGCAAGATGAGCACTACGCGTAGGTAGCCAAGGTTGGTCGGCAACTGACAGCCGCTGATGCGCGAATCAAGCTGCGACGCCTCCATCCTAACATTCACATTCGACAGATGACCAGGGGTCTGGTGTTTCAGAAGCCACCGCGTACGCGCCTGTGGGTAACGCCTGGAGCAGCTTCTGGGAACTGGGGCTTTCCGGCCGGGCCTCTAGGGCATCAGGATGCAGGCAGACAGGTCCCGTAGGTGCGAACGGCGTCGATGGCTGCTCTCACGTTTTCCGGCGGGGTGGTAGCGCCCAGATTGCAGAGATAGAGAGCAAAGCGGCCGTTCTTGCCGCCGACCTCAACGTAGCGCCTGACTCTGTCGGCCACCTGCTCGGGAGTGGCCTGGTCAAGGAACCCCGCACCGACGCCCAACACCAGCGGCACGTTGTGCTGCTCTGCGTGTTCCTTGTAGAGCTCTGGCCCCAGCGCTGCGACATCGGGGTCCTGTCCTTCGAGGAAGGCAGGGCTGACCTGAAGCTTGAGCTCGAGCATCTTCTCGATCTTCTCGGGCGTTTTGAGGTACCTTTCGCCCACCCAGTTGGGTACGTATACCTCGTCACCACACAACTCCCGCAGGCGCAGGACGTAGGGAACAATCCATTGCTCCAGAATCCTGAGATTGACGATTGGCAGAGAAGCGGTGGCGTCACTACCGCCTATGCTCTTCGCCTCAGGGAAGTGCTTCTTCTGATGCTCGATCCATGGAGCTACGACCTCTTCCGTCAGCCGCTCAAACAGGCTCCGGGCAAAACCGGGATCCTCGTATATGTCCATCAAGAGCCGTTCGATTCCGCGGACATTCGCCGCCAGGCTGAAGGGACCACAGAACTGCAGCGCCGGTTCAACGCCGGTCAGCTTCTTGAACAGCGCGTGCATTTCGATGACCTGGGCAAAACGGCCGGCGGAATCGAAATCCGGCGTCTTGATCTTGTCCAGGTCGTCCCGACTTTGAATCAACGGCTCCGTCCGGTCAACGTCCGGCATGTGGTCATCGCCAAAGATTACCTTCTGCCCCAGGGCCTCGGCCTCGATATTGTAGACGTCATAGTCCACGAACCCGACGTCAATGCCGTACTTGGTGAGGACCTCCAGAGTTGCGGTCACCAGGGTCGCGGGCGTCGTGTAGAACTCCTGCGCCGCGACACCCACCTCGTGCATTGCGAACTCGTGGATCTGGGCATACATCGGGACGCGGTCCGGGATGCCGCTCATGGCCTTTTCCAGCCGCTCGGCTCCCTCCTGAAAAGAGGCATAGTTGCTGTGAATAGATGTCATGGTTCGTATCCTCACTCTTGGACCCGATGATGTTGCGCTTGCCGAAGCACTACGACGAATCTGGAATAGAACGGTGAACGCACCATTCGGCCGAGTTCACGCCTGCGGCCTTTTGCGTATTCCCTTCGCCTTTGCCATGCCGAATGTCGGGCATTGTGGCACTAACTGGAGATAGATCCAGGGATGTCGGCCACGCTTTCCAGCGTGTAGTCTGGAACAATCGGTGAATGCACAAGGTCCTCACGCCGGGTGACACCGCTCAGCACCAGTGCGGTTGACATGCCGGCTTGTTTTCCCATCAGGATGTCAGTCTCCAGCCGGTCACCCACCATCAGACAAGCATCCGCCCGAAGTCCCAGCCGCTCAAGGGCCATTTGCACGATCAAGTGAGATGGCTTCCCGGCTACCAGTTCTACTTTTCGGCCGCTGCATCCCTCCAATGCCCCAATAACGGCGGCTGCGTCCGGGATTTCTCCACCCTCAACGGGACAGGTGCGGTCGGCGTTGGTGGCAAAGAACCGTGCTCCTAGACGGAGAGCCTGAAAGCCGATATTCAGCTTGCGGTAGTCGAAGGTGCGGTCAAAACTGGCAATGACCACGTCGATATCTTCCGGTGTGTCGCTATGGGATAGCCCGGCGGCGGCGAGTTCGTCCAACAAAGGCATTTCAGCGATGGCAAAAACTGTGGCGCCGGCCATCTCCTGGGCCAGATATCGCGCCATCACCAGGGACGAGTTGATCACCTGGTCCGGGGAGGTAGGAATGCCCAGGCGGGTTAGCTTCTCGGCATAAGCCTGCCGCTGCTGCAAGGGTTTGTTGGAGAGAAAGACTACACTGCGGCCTCGTTGTCTCAGCTCTGCAATGGTTTGCGCGGCGCCAGGGATGGCCTTCTCTCCCCGGTAGACTGTCCCATCCAGATCAAAGATGTAACCACGGAAACCTGACATTTCCCCTCACGGTGTGGCCGCTAGCTTGTCTTTCACAAGTTCTTCCATCGCTTCAATCAGATCCTCCTCCCTGCCAATGGGAATCAAAGTTGCGGCGCAGTAGTCGTGGCAGGCGTCTATTGAACCGTCCGTCTGTTTAGCCGCCTCCGGGACGAGATAAGACAGCCCGGGCATGGTGTGGTGAACCAAGATTTTCTCTTCCAATGGCGAGGGGAGGCGCATGGAGACCTTGACCAATGACCAATCAAAAGCGCCCAATCCAGGCACCTCCCGGTCCATGACCTGGAAACCGACGACATATTTCTCCGGGTCGACAAAGTCCTCGTTGCGGATGTCCCAACAGAATTCACCGATGGTTTTTACCCCCATGGGAGCAAAGTCCTCTCCCACCAGGAACCATTGGATGTGTTCGGTCTCCCGAAAACCCTCCCGCTCCAGCCGGCTCAATACCTTATCGTATGCTGCCTGTTCAACCCGCCGGAGCTCCTCCAGCTTCTGTTGAGCTTCCGAAAAGGGGCCTTCAAGACACAGGCGCACCCCAAGGTCAGGGCCGTCCGTGTAATAACCAGCGCCCCCCAAAGTGGTCACCGATACGGCAAATGGAGGCATGGGTAAAGGGTCTCCAAAGCGCGTGAGGATATATCCTTCGCGGCCGTCAGCCTCCTCGACTATCTCCACATGACCCTGCTCCACGGCATCGATGAGCGCCTGGCGGTTCTCCTTTACCAGGCGCCCTCCACGTTCGTGGCAGTCACCCACCGCTCCCAACACGCTCAGGTAAGCCAGGTCGCGGTTCCTTTGGTCCAACTCCAGGGTAAAAAAGTAGGCGGCCGTGGCGGCGGCAATGTCCATATCGCCAGATAGCCCAAAGAACTCGGTGGCGATGTTTAGCACCTCAGGGTCGGTGGACTCTTGGGGATGGTGATGGTCCAGAATGATGGTGAACCGCCGGCCGCGGTTTACCTCTGAGATCACAGGCGCCGCTTGCGCCCCAAGGTCCACGTACAGAATGGTAGAGGGAAACTGTTCGTGAATGCGGGCCACAACCGGGGGATGCACCCGTTCTATACAGACGCGTCGAACCGCAAAGCCCGCTCGCGATAGAGCCACTTGCAGCGCGGCCGCCGATGTCAGGCCGTCCGCATCATTGTGATGGACAACGGTCACTTCTGAACCAGCTTGACGCACTCGGGCGATGCCCTCCCTCACCGCTGAAAGAAATCCCTCTTTGCTCATTGTCCACCCTCCTCGCCTTCAGTTCTCGCCTTCAGTTTTCACCTATCGTTGTCCGGATGACCTTATACCCCTCTTTTTCCATAGCCGATGCTATTGCATCCCAAGTGTCCTTTCCTGGGGTCAACGCAACCATGTAGCCACCTCTCCCTCCCCCCGTGACTTTGGCTCCGAGAGCTCCCTTCTCAAGAGCCATATGGCACAGGTAGTCCAGTTTCTCGTGGGAGAGGCCCATGTCGACTAGAACCCTGTGGTTTTCGGTCATGATCGCTCCCACATTCTCGAGGTTGCCCGCCTCCAGTTCGTTTCTCAAGTGGTGCGCCTGAGCGGTAATGGTGTTGAGACGGGACGAGTATAGCTCTGGGTCCCTTGCCTTTTCCACGGCCAGATAGTCATCCAAGGCTGCTGTATCGGCGGTGATGCCACTGTTACCCAACACAATTTGGAGGGGCTTTTTGGCAGTTATCCTTTCGAATCTTTTTTCTCCACCTTTTATCTGGTAAAGAAGAAGCCCACCGTAGGTTGAAGCTGTGTTGTCAACTCCGCTAGGGATACCATGATAGGCGAATTCTCCCTCCCATCCCACTCTGTTGATCTCTTCTATGGAATAGCCCAGGTTGAACTCCTCGTTCAATGCCCTCGCAAGAGAAACACAGCTGGCGGCGCTGGCGCCTACCCCGCTTCCAGCTAATAGTGTTCCCCCATAGGTGATCTTGATTGGGGTTTTTGTCACATCAATTCCCATAACTTCCAGAATTCTATCAATCGAGATTACCTGCTGTTCTTTTTTCTTCGCTTTGTAGCCCGGGACCTCAATACGGTTGTCTTCCAGCGTCCATCCACCCCCATCAATCCTTTCCACCTCTGCCACGGTTTCAAAGGGGATGGCTGAAACAATGGCTGGAACTTCTTCCAGAACAAATTGGTCTCCTATCAAGATTGTCTTCCCAAACGCCGATCCTTTGGCCATCGTATTCTCCTTTTTCATCTTTTGGCGACAAGTTGGAACCAGTCCTACGCAATTGGTGGCTGCTTCATCGTCTGCGGGACGGGCACGCCGAGCAGCTCACACACGGTCGGCGCGATTTGGAGTTGGGAAACCACCTGCCCAGTGTTCCCCACGCCAGGCACACCTGGTCGAATGAGATACAGCGGTACCTGGCGCACATCGGGCGTGGTGCCGCCGTGCCCTTTGTCGTTGCTCATGCCGTGATCGGCGGTGACGAGGATGGTGTAGTTCCGCTCCAGCCATTCCGGGATGAGGTTGGCCATGATCACGTCCTGGCGGATAGCGTGCTTGCGGTACTTGCCGGAATCCGCGCCGTAGGTATCCCCGGCCAAGTCCATGCCCATGGGGTGGACCAGCATATAGTCGGGCGCGAACTTACGCACCAGCATCCCCGCGCTGGCGAAGAGCTCAATGTCGGGGAAACCGTCCTGGGTGTAGAAACGGCCGTGCTGGATGAGCAGGGACTCGTCGTCTACCTCGCGACCATCAATCGGGTCATACGGGACCTTGTTGTACAGCTCAGACACCCAATAGTAGGCGGCGGCCGCAGTGGTCTTGCCGTTCTCCACAGCCACCTGGAACAGGTTCGGCACTTTGGAGCGGCGCACTACCCTATTTGAGACCACTCCATGTTGGCTGACCGGCAGGCCGGTCTGAATGGTTTCGTACAGCGGCCGCGACAACGTCGGCAATTCAGCGATTACCGTATAACGAGTGGCCAGCTTGGCCTCGACCAGATGCTCCAGGTAACCCATCTGCTGGGCCGCCGTATCGTCGCGCAGCCCATCGGAAACTACCAGGACCACTTTACCCATCTTTCCTCCGCTTCTGGCTGCTAGAATCCGGCTCGGCGCCGGCTACAATAACCTCCACCGAATGAGATCTCAACTCCTGGTGGGCGCTCTCGTCAAGCCCGCCGTCGGTCACAAGTCGATGAATCTGATCCACCGTGGCGATCTCGAAATTGGAGACCACCCCCCACTTGCTGTGGTCAGCCACCACAGTGACCGGTCCGCGGGTCCGCTCAACCATCAGGCGGACGACCTCTGCCGCGGCGCTCGAAGGAGTGGTGCAGCCGTACTTGGGGCTGATGCCATCCACGCCGAGGAAGCTCTTGCTGGCGTAGATACCCCGCAGGTTCTCGACGGCAAGACGGCCAGCCACCGAAAGTGATCGCGGTTGAAACTCTCCGCCCAAGAGGATCAGTTCAAAGCCCGCCCCAGCCACGTCAAGAGCCGCGCTCACGTTGTTGGTGATCACAGTGACGTCTGCATCACTCGGGATGTGGCGAATAACCTGCGTGGTTGTCGTACCGCTGTTCACGAGGATCACGTCGCCATCCTCAATAAGAGCCGCGGCCGCCGCGCCAATACACCGCTTCTCCTCCGAACGCGTCCGATCTCTCAGTGCATACTCTGGCTCGTGCCGTATCCGCTGGCTAAGGACCGCTCCCCCATGCGTCCGCTCCAGGATTCCCCGTTCTTCCAGCCGTTCCAGGTCGCGACGGACCGTGGCCTCCGAGACATCCAGCATCTCGCACAAGTCAGCGTTCCGGGCAATTCTGCGGACCTGGAGGTACTCATGAATCCGCTCGCGCCGTTGAGCGGGGATAAGGGTCTTACCCGTCGCGCCCAACCTTGCCCTCTACCCCGAATTGGCACACCCGACTGTGAATCACGGGCCAATTCTAAGGCAATTTGAAGAATTCTGCAAGTTTTTGCTGCCCGGCCGCGGGAAACTGCAGCAATTGCCACTGCCAACGGGCTCGACGTGGTGCATCGTGCCCTGTCTCCGTCAGTCCGCGCACACACGAGACCGGCTGCGGCCGCGGATGCAGCGAGCGCCTCTGTCGCAGCGGGGCATTCCGGCAGTCATTACGAACCGGTGCCGACAATTGACGGAAAACAGGTCGATTGTGACGACTTTTGGTGACATTTGCACGGTCTGGCATTCGGTGGTAGAATGCGTACATCGGCTGCTGCGTGGGCGCCGTGCAAGCCTCGGCACGATGAGGTCTCGGGCCTGCCGGTGTCTCTGTGCAGCAGAAGGACCAACGCAACACAGTACGGAGGAGCAACTGTGGCGAGCAACAAAACCAAAAGGCCCATGCTCAAGTACCTTTCTGATAGCCACATCGAACAGATCCACGAGGGGTCGCTGGATATCCTGGAGAACACCGGCATCAAGGTCGAGCTCGAGGAGGGACTAGAAGCCCTCGACAAGGCCGGGGCCAAAGTAGACCATCAGACCGGGAGAGCAAAGATCCCCAGCGAGTTGGTGGCCCGCAGCCTGGAGACCTTGCCACGGAAGTTCGCTTACGCAGCCCGCAATCCGCAGAAGGACTGCTTAATGGAGCCCGGCGGCCAACTCTACTCCCGCACCGCTGGCTCCCCGGATTTCATCATTGACATAGATACAGACGAGTGGCGGGCGGTGACCGTCGCCGACGTTTTGGAGATCTATACGGTGATGGATGCGTGTGATGGGATCAGTATTC
The DNA here is from genome assembly GCA_030593075.1 of Ardenticatenales bacterium. Lineage (GTDB taxonomy): Bacteria > Chloroflexota > Anaerolineae > Promineifilales > UBA4811 > JAUVHW01. The sequence goes on along the minus strand of JAUVHW010000041.1, from coordinate 6,831 downwards.
TCACCGCGGCGTTCGCCCAGGAGTGGCCCAAGCTCGGGCGCGACATCCTGATGCTGCGAGAGATGTTTGACCATACCGACAAGCACATTCACCTGCGCACCGACACCGTTGAGACGTTCCCGCACATGTTGGAGATGGCGGCCATTGTCGCAGGCGGCAAGGAGCCACTGAGAGAGCGGCCGATTGTCAGTTTGCTCGAGGGCCACGTCAGCCCGCTCAGGTACATAGACGTCATGGTGAACGCCCTGCTGCTATGCGGCGAATACGGGATTCCGCTCGAGGTCTGCTGCATGCCGATGGCGGGGAGCACCGGCCCGGTGACCATGGCGGGCAATCTCCAATTGCTCAACGCCGAGTTTCTGAGCGGCGTGGTCATCTCCCAGTCGGCCCACCCCGGAGCGCCCCTGGTGTATGCACCCCGGCCGATGCTCATGGACTTGAGAACCGGCTTTAGTTTGGCCGGCTCTATTGACGGAGAGATGGCCGCAGTCGCCGGCGTCCAGATGGCGCACTTTTACAACGTGCCGGTCAGTGTCCACGGCCAATGGAGCGATTCGGTGCTGGACGACGGCCAAAGCATCCTCGAACACGCGTACACGGCGCTTATGGGCGCCTTTTCCGGAGCCAACATACTCGTCGGCGCGGGCTCGCTACAGGAGACCCTGTCGATCAGTCTCGCCCAGCTGGTGATGGACGATGAGATCAACAAGATCTGCTTCAGAGCCCTGGAAGGCTTTGCGGTTGACAAAGAGCGCCTGGGAGTGGACGCCATCGCCCGAGTTGGCCCCGGCGGCAACTTTTTGGCAGACCCGCACACCGTGCAGTTCGTCAGAGGAGAGCGATTCACGCCAGAACTGTTCTACCGAGGCTCCGTGGAAGGCTGGGTAGAAGGCGGCAGGAAGACGTTCCGGGAGAGGGCTAAGGACAAGGCCAGGACCATTCTCAAGGAACACAAGCCCAACCGGCTTCCCGAAGACATTGCCAAGGCGCTCGACGAGTACGTGAGCTACGCGTTTGAATCCCTCGAAAAGTAAACGCGCAACCGATAGCAGCAAACGATAAAGACGTACAAGGACCATGTCAAACATCCTGGAAAAGATGCAGGAAGATCTGTATAACGGTCGAGCGGAAGAGGTGGAAGCCGCTGCCCAGAAGGCCCTCGACAAGGGAACGCCGGTGCAGGAGATCCTGAACGAAGGGCTGATCGCCGGGATGGATGTGGTGGGCCGCGACTTTAGAGCTGGCGACCTATTCATTCCTGAAGTGCTGATTGCCGCCAAGGCAATGCATGCCGGGCTCGAAGTGCTGCGCCCCCTGCTGGCCGAATCGGGAGTACCGGCGCAGGCCAAGGTCGTGGTGGGCACCGTGGCGGGCGACCTGCACGACATCGGCAAGAACCTGGTGGCAATGATGCTGCAGGGTGCTGGCTTTGAGATCGTTGATCTGGGCACCGACGTATCACCGGAAAAGTTCGTCGAAACGGTGCGCGCCGAGGGTGCTGAGTTGCTCGGCATGTCTGCTTTGCTGACCACCACGATGCCGTCCATGAAGAGCACCGTGGAGGCCCTGACCGAAGCCGGGCTTCGCGACGAGGTAAAGGTCATCATCGGCGGCGCGCCGGTGACCGCGAGTTTCGCCGAGCAGATCGGCGCCGACGCCTACGCGGCCGATGCTGCGGCGGCGGTGGACACGGCGCGCAGCCTGGTCGCGTAGAACTTGAGCCAGCGGGGCAGGACCGCGACCCCTTGGTCCTGCCCTTTGCCAGCGCGCGGACAGGAGACCAGCAAAGGAGGTATCTCTCATGACTGAAAGCCCTATCGAGCGCTTGACCCAGACCCACCCTGACCTGGAGCTATGGTGGGACTCCTCGCCGTTGGTCTACGACAAGTGGGTAAAGAAGATGCTGGACGATGCTGGCCCCAGCCAGAGACCGGTGCTGGAGGAACAGCTCGGCCGGCTCTACAACGCTCAGAACCCGGCACAGAGCCTGTTTCGGGGCTGTACGACCAACCCTCCCTTGTCCCTAAAGGCCGTTCAGAGCGATCCCGATCATTGGAACGAATGGACGGACGACCTGATTCAGTCCCATTCTGACTTCGATCAGAGAGAGCTCGCCTGGCTGCTCTATGAAGAGGTCGTGAAGCGGGGCGCCCAGATGTACCTGCCCATCTACGAGGCCTCCGAGGGCAGGTTCGGCTGGATCTCCGGGCAACTGGACCCCCGTCTCTTCACCGAGGTGGAGCAGATGGTGCAGGATGCCGATGAGCTGCGCTCCCTGAGCCCCAACGTGATGATCAAGGTGCCAGGCAGTATGCAGGGCGTGGAGGTCGTCAAGATTCTGACCTCCAAGGCCATCTCCACCAACGTCACGACCTGCTTCATGCTGCCGCAGATCATGGCGGTGGCCAATGCCGCCATGGAGGGGGTAGAGATTGCCCAGCAGAACGGGGTGGACTTGAGCCGGTGGCGCGCGGTCATCACCATGATGATCGGCCGGCTCACCGAGCGCCCTGCCCTGGTGGAACAGGCCGAGCGGCGCGACATCAAGATGTCCTGGCGAGACCGCCATTGGTTTGGCATCGCCGTCTTTAGGCGAGCCTACCGCCTACTGTCGGCGGGCGGCTATGTGAGCAAGCTGTTAGCCTGCTCCATGCGGCATGGTCCCCTGGTGGCGGGCAAACCTCGCTTCTGGGACGTGCAAAAGCTCGCCGGCGGGGACATTGTCTACACGATGCCTCCTTACGTGCTGGAGCCGCTCTTTGAGTTCGGCGACGATCTCATCTTCGAGCCCGAGATCGAAAAACAGGACGTTCCGCAGGACGTGATGGACAAGATGCTAAAGATCCCCTACTGCATCCAGGCCTACGATCCCAACGGTCTGGCGCTGGAGCAGTTCAACGACCACCCCGCCACGCTCTCCACAGTGGATGCCTTCTCGAAAGCGACCCTGGGCCTGGAAGCGTACGTCGCCGAGCGGATGGCCGTAGTAGAGGGATAGATGCGATGGATGTGATCAGAGTCATTCGTAATCTGGAGCGCTTCAGTGACCACGCTGATAGCCTGGGCATCAGCGTGATGCGAGGCTGAGTCCAGGCTGTGGTATTGCCCATCTGGACCAGCGCCAGACCCAATAAGGAGAGGACAAGTGTCTGTTATAACAACCAAAGAGATTCTGCTTAAAGCCACTGAGGGCGGGTACGCCGTCGGCGCCTTTAATGTCACCAATCTAATACAGTTGGAGGGGGTCGTGCAGGCGGCCGTTGACAAGAAGGCGCCGCTCATCATCCAGACGTCGGTGACGCCCTCCAAGTTCCTCGGCCGGGACGTGCTGGTGGCAATCTACAGAGCCATCGCCGAGTCGGCGCCCATCCCCATCGCCCTGCATCTGGATCACTGCAGGGTGGTAGAGTACTGCAAGCAGTGTGCCGATGCCGGCTATACCAGCATCATGATCGACGCCTCCCGAGAGAGCTTTGAAGAGAACGTCCGCCAGACCAAGGAGGTCTGCGACTATTGCCACGCCCGAGGGGAGATCTCTGTCGAGGGCGAACTGGGCACTGTCTCGGGAGTGGAGGACCAGATCAAAGTCGCCGAGGACGAGGCAGCGCTCTGCGGCCCGGAGCAGGGCGTCGAGTTTGTGGAGAGGACCGGGGTTGACCTCTTTGCACCTGCTATCGGCACGGCGCATGGCATCTACAAGACCGCAGAACCCAAGGTCGATTTCGAGCGCTTCGGCAGGATCGCTCAGCTCATCAATGGGCAGGGCGCGCGGGTCCCACTGGTCATCCATGGTGGCACGGGCCTTCCGCGGGACTATGTAGAGAAGCTGGTGTCACTGGGCGGGTCCAAGTTCAACGTCTCAACAGAACTGAAACACACGCTCATTGACACCACCCACGGCTATGTGTCAGAGCACCGGGACGAGTACAACCCGGGCAAGATTGACGTTGCGGTCAGGGACGCCATCCGAGATGCAGTAGCGCGTTGGATTGACATGCTGGGCAGCGAGGGAAAGGCTTAACAAGGGCGCGGCCATCCGCGCTCTTGCTGTCAGGGCAGGATTCGCAAGGAGACAAGTTGGTGAAGAAGATAGAGGATTATTACGTTCCGTGGGTCAGGGGGATCAAGATGTACATCTCCCCCCACATCGAACTCGCATGGCGCGAGCCAGAATTACGTCGAATGATGTCCAACGAGAACCCCCACCATCCATCGCCCAAGGTCCTGGAGGCCATCGCTGAGTACGGCCGGATGGCCAACCGGTATCCGGATCAGGGACTGGCCGTGCGGTCCAAGATCGCCGAGATCAACAGGCTGGAGGGGCCCGAGAACGTCATGCTGGGCAACGGATCCAGCGAGGTCTTTGACATGATCTTCAGGAGCCTCCTGGAGCCGGGCCAGGAGGTCATCCAGCACACACCCTGCTTTGGCATCTACAAGCTGCGGTGCAGTATCCTGGGCGGCAAGCTCGTCTCGGTCCCCATGGTCTATCAGGACCGGCTGCTGCACTTTGACCCTGATGCAGTCCTGGATGCGATCACGGACCAGACCAAGATCATTGTCATTGCCAACCCGAACAACCCCACCGGCAACTTCTTGGAAGCCAAGCAGTTCGTCAGGATTGCCGAAACGGGGATTCCCTTTATCGTAGACGAGGCCTACACCGAGTTCGCGGGCCTGGCCAAGTCGCAGGTGGGATTGACCCAGCGGTACGAGAACGTCATCATCACCCGCACCCTCTCCAAGGCCTACGGGCTGGCGGGGATGCGGTTCGGGTACGCGCTGGGCGCCAAGCGGGTCATCGGCCAGATCTCGGCCGCGCTGCTGCCCTGGAACGTCGGCACCATTCCCATGTGGGCCGCCCTGGCTGCCCTGGAAGACACCGAGGGGCTGCAGAAGAGAGTCGAGTTCAACAACAGCGAGGTTGAGTTCATCCAGGACGCGTTGAGCGATATACCGGGGCTGAACATCTTTAGATCCCACGGCAACTATATCCTGTTCGATGGCGGCCCGGCCGGAAAGAAGGGCGAGGACGTGGTCGCCCACGCTCAGGAAAAGGGGTTGATCTTTAGGCCCCAGTCAAAGATGTACGGCAGTGACGGGTTCTTCCGGCTGACCGTCGGGAGCAAAGAAGAGAACCGAATGGCTGTGGAGGCCATCCAGGAGTTTTTCGCCCACTAGCATTGGGAGGTAGGACAATGGCAGAGATCAAGGCAGTGTTCTTTGACCAGGATGGGGTCATCATCGACACCGAGAGAGACGGCCACCGGGTCGCCTTCAACCAGACCTTCAAGGAGTTTGGCTACGACTTTTCCTGGAGCGTGGAAGAGTACCACGAGCTGCTCCAGGTCGCCGGCGGCAAAGAACGGATGCGGCACTATCTCCACACCGAAGGCTTTGCGGCCGAGGTAAAGCCGGAAGATGAGGATCAGCTCATCAGGGAGATGCACAAAAAAAAGACCGAGACCTTTGTCGGTCTGATCGAGAGCGGCAAGTTGCCGCTCCGGCCGGGTATCAAGAGACTGATGAAGGAGGCAATGGACGCGGGCCTGAGGCTGGGTGTATGCACCACCTCCAACGAGAGGGCCGCCTGGGCCGTGGCGCACGGAATCCTGAAGGAGATCGAGTTCGAGTTCGTCCTGGCCGGTGACGTGGTGAGCAAGAAAAAGCCGGACCCCGAGATCTATAACCTGGCGCTGCAAAAGACAGGGCTGCAGCCGGAGGAGTGCATCGTAATAGAGGACTCGAGGAACGGGGTTCTCGCTGCCAAGGCGGCCGGCATGCATGTGGTGGCGACGACCAACGTCTACACGGAAAACGAGGACCTGAGCGAGGCGGACATCATCGTCACTACTCTCGGCGATCCGGACAGCGAAAAGGGCGTCCTCAAACGGGGAGGAGAGGGCCTCGAATATGACGGCGTTCTCCGGCTCGGGCAGTTGATCGAGTACTTTGCATAACTCGCGCCAGCTCTGTACAAGGCCTCGCCGGCCGTGATCCAGCCATCAGGCATCATCCTGGACCTGGACGGAACCGTCTACCGGGGTGATGAGCTCATCCCTGGCGCTCGGCGAGCGATCGAGTGGCTGCGCGAGCAGGCCCTCCCCCTGGTCTTTGTCACCAACGCACTGGAAAGCTGCGCCGAGCACGCGGCCAAGCTGGCCAGGTTCGGCATTCCGGCCGAGCGTGACGACGTGGTGACCGCGCCGCTGGTTCTCACACGCTATCTCGGCCGCCACATGCCCGGCGCTACCCTGTTTACCATCAGCGACCCTCCGCTGGTGGAACAGCTAGGCCCCAGCTTTCGCCTAAGCGAGGACCCCAACGAGATTGACGCGGTGGTAGTGAGTTGCGATCGCACCTTGGACTATCGCAAGCTCAACGTCGCCTTCCAGGCCCTGCGGCGAGGAGCGCGCTTTTTCGCCGTCAATGCCGATGCCGTCTGCCCCGTGCCGGGGGGCGAGATCCCTGATGCAGGAGCCGTCATCGGCGCGCTGGAAGGCAGCAGCAACCGCAAGGTCGATCTGGTCGCCGGCAAGCCGTCGCCCTTGATGGCCGAGGCAGCCCTCGAACGGCTGGGGCGGCCGGCCAGCGAGTGTCTGATGGTCGGCGACAGCCTAGCGACCGACGTCATGATGGGCCAGCGCGCCGGCATGACCACCGCCCTGGTCCTGACCGGCGTCACCCGCCAGGCCGACCTCTCCGAGGCGCCGGTGCAGCCCGATCACGTGCTGGAAAGCATCGCCGAGGTGCCCCGGCTGTTGGGCGGCTGACCCCTCCTACTGTCGGGTGCAGTACTGGCCTAATACACCAGCCTGCCAGGACAGCCCC
>JAUVHW010000263.1 GCA_030593075.1 Ardenticatenales bacterium | reverse complement strand
CACTCCCCACAGCCGGCAGGCAGCATCTACCAGCGCCATCTTGATGGCAAACGGGGTGGGTACCAGCAGGCTCTTTGCGCCCGAGGAGGTCGCCAGCGCGTGTTTCAGCGAGAACATGCCCACCGGCTGGTATTCAGCGGTAAGCCACATGTTGGCCTCCTCCCCTTATCCGGCGTATGTCAGCCTGAGTGGTTCCGTGCCCTGTATTAGGCCCGTCATTATCTCCGTGAACTGGCCCAGGGAGTCAAAGCGGTGCGATTCCAGCGCACCGGGCCTCATGGCATTCAGAGCCACCCGCACCCGCTCCAGCTGGTCGGCGAATTCGTCGCCCATCAGCGGGCTGATGGTGGGCGCCGGTACCACTGCCTTGCTGACGGTGACCACTCCGTCGAAAGCCACCAGGTGAGGGTTCTGCGTGCTTCGCATGGCGCCGTTGGGCTCGAGGAATGTATACAGAATGCTCTCTAGCAGCGCTGCGTGCCGGGCCCGCCGGGCGTCGTCGTCAATCGCATACCTCTGCGTGATGTCGTTGAAGCCTATCCGGGCCAGCTCCAGATGGGCCACCACCGCGTACACACCGCTGGACGCCGGCCGGTGGAAGATGGCCTGGCCCAGATTGGCGCCTCGGGCCGCCTCGTCGCTGTCAGCCTCGCGCTGGCTTTCGCTGCGCTCGGTGGCATACTTGACGTGAAAGTAGCTGTCGGTAGTAGTCAGTTCGGGCAAGCCCACCACCCACCCAAACTCAACCACGCTCTTGCGCGGAATGGAGCGGTTGGCGGCCGTGATCAGATTGCCCGCCATGTCATCCTGCGCACAGGTGGTCAGCATGAGGTCAATCGCCTCAGCGTCAGTCATATCCGCGATAGCCTGAATGTACGCCTCGTCCGCGCTTATGCGATTGGCGTTGAACTGGCGGCACGCGGCACACAGCGGAAGACCTGCGCCGTCGGTCGCCCGCCGGAACAGGTGCTCGGCCTGGATGTGTTTGAACATGTCGCCCGAGATGGCGTTGACATTGTGCAGGCGGCCGTCTCCACCCACGATGTTTACCATCCGAGTTTGGATCTGGTTGCCCTCACCGCCCTCGTTGTTCAGGCTGTGCATGTCCAGCGTTGCACGGGCCGAAATGGAAAGGGAATAAAGCGTAGTCTTTTCGTTCATTGGATTACCTCCTCATCAACATCAAATCGGTCATCTGCACGCTGCAGATCACGAAACCTCTCTCTCTTCTTGGGTCGCCGACTCCTCAGCCGACGTCTCGGGGCGCGGCGAGCGCGCGTAGCCATAGGCGACCAGCAGGTTGCATACGAGCGGTGCGCCGTGGCTGTCCACCAACTCCGCTATCTCGTCGATGTCGGTGGTCTGGATGCTGCGCCGGTAGGGGCCCGGCCGGTTCTCCATCACCTGCGCATTCTCCGCATTGTACTTGTGCAGGAAATCGCTCAATTCTGCCATGAACTCGGCCGCGTAGTTGGCCTTTCGGGCCAGCCCCAGCCCCAGCCCGTAGCGCACGTTGTACCGGCGGTCCCCTTGCGCTTTCCGATATTGCTGTACTACCGTGCTCTGCCGGATTGCGTAGGCGATGTTCTGGAAACCCGGCGTCTCCAGCACCTTGCTCAGTTTTGGTTCGACACTCATGATCAACCTCCCTAGACTCTGAACACTGAACTGGCGGGCATATCCGCCCCGCCGTTCCCGCTGCCCAATGATGTAGCTGCTGTATGCTGCGCAGAAGGCAAAGAAAGGCCATAGGTCATTGCCGGACAGAAAGTCGCGGTACAGTAGCAGCAGCCCATGATCGTCGCTGTGGCTCTCGTCGAACTGCCGCACGATAGCCTCGTGCTCGTCCAGCACTTCAAGGGCCTCCGCCACGTTCGCTGCGTCCTTGACGCGTATCCACCCGGGCAGGCGGATGAATGACAGATTCATCGTAGCCACCGCGTTGCCCAGGTCTTTGTAGAACGCGCTATAGAAACCGGCGACCACGCGGTTGGGCCGCTTCAGTTCGAACAGTCTCGCCTCCAGACTAGCTCCCTGTTGCTGCTGGGTGAATTCGAGCAGGGCCTGCGTGTAGCGAATTGCTGCCAATACATCTGAGCTAATGGCGAACTCCGCACGAATCATACGCCCGCGGAAAGCCTTCATAATCCTGTCGCATTCTCGCAATTCAATCTCGGCTGGAGCCAACACGTAGGTTTTGCGATCTCTCTTCCGCTTCACACCTTTCGGTTGGCGCAATTGCTTCGTCAGCGCGGCACGATAGAATCCCACCGCCTTGAGCCATTCTAGGAGCCAGAAGCTCTTGAGGTTCTTCCCCGGCCGGTGCAGCTTCTCCGCCTTGGGATGATTCTGCCCCTTGCCCTGGCTCGGATTGTATATCTGCGCGGCTGTGGCGAGAGCGGGGATGTCCCAGCCGTTCTCCTTGCTCAACCTCTTCCAGGCCGTGACCGCCGCAGCCAGGTCATTCGGTGTCTGCGCAAAGAAGTCCCGCAGCAGCGTGAGCACCTGCGGTAGCACCCCCTGAACCGCCCACCATTGCGTCATTAGCTTGTTGTAACCGATCAGCCCGGCCGGGTTGATCGCGCGGAACACGTCCCAATCCGGGTGCGGTTCCTGGCCCCGCAGGGCCTCCAACGCAGGGTGGCTCTCGCCGCGCCGCCGAGCCTCTCGAGCCTCCTGCGGGAGGGCATTGCGCAGCTCGAAGAAAGCGGCCCGCTTGTCCCGTTGCTCCTCATAGTCGACCAGCACATGTGGTGGCAGATCGTGCGGGAGCCCAGCGGCGTTCTTGGCGGTGCGGATCACTTTGGCGGGCACGTATGGACCTGGCATGGTACCCAGCCGCGTGTCGTCCAGGTCCGACCCACAGTCCACCTGATAGTAGGCGCCACGGTCTGCGATGTGTGCCGTATGCCTGGCACGGCCATTGGTGCGCTGCACCACATCGCGGACCACCACCGCCAGACCAAAGGCGACCAGTGAGTCAGCGAAGGTGCCGCCAGACTTGTCCACAAACAGAGTTCTCGTCATACTGTCACCTCGGGTTGCGCGTCTCGTTGTTCCCGTGTAGAATAGGTACTATGCATCGGCTGTCTCTAGCAAAAGAGGTGCCGAGCTTCCCGCAGCCGGTTCAGATCATCACCGAGGCGCTGCATTCTGTTCTCAAGGGTTGTCGTTTCGCGATTCACTGACCAGGCAATCTCTTGACATAGAGCGTGGTTTGCGTCGCACTGGCTCAGCTCTATGAGCAGGTATTGTTCGTAATGGTCGGCGCAGTTGAGGATGGGTCAATGCACAACTAGGGTATGGGTTACTTCGCCAACAGTAACACATCTGCTCTCGCGTGTCAAGGGCTTCCGTCGCTGTTTCTTTTCGCTTCCTACACTGGGCTTTAACGATCCGCCAGAGGATACTGAAACATACTGTAGTTGTGCATCTGGCTCCTTGGGCCCGTCGATCCGAATAGCGGGGATACTTGCGGGACCACCGGTCGGGCCAGACGAGATCACAGGGCACGAAGCGCAGGATAGACATCTGACCTGGACCCAGTCGCTCTGCGCCATGTGCTGCCGCGCTGCTGGGGTTGGCCTGTCCACGCCAGTCCCCCGCTCCCCTGTGCCGGTGACTACTGGGGTCATGGGCCGCCGCGGGTCTCTCGGATGGGCGTTCGCTCATGGGTCGGCGCGGCCGCCTTCTTGCGTGCCTAGCTGATCCGCCCGTCGCAAAGCGCGGGCCAACAGCGTATAGGCCACGTATTCACGGTCGCACGCCGGGTCAACGAGCAGCCCCTCAATACCCGTCCGCGCCGGATCTTCGCTCATCAGCAAGTCCGCACCATTCAGCCCCTCCGCGTATCGAGGCGGCAGCCGCGCCAACGCGTCGCTCACTGCCTCCTCTGACCCCGCCGTGAGCGCGTAGCGGCGGTATTCTCGCGTGAAGGCACCGTGATGGCGAGCGATGGTCGTAAAGGCGGCCCTGAAAACCGGCCGGCACCCCTGGAAGGCGCTCGCCAACAAAGGCGAAGCCGCCACCGCCCCCTCGACTGCGTGCGACGGTCTCCGGCCGAGCGCTCGCTGCTTTTCTCGGTGCCGCGGGTCGGTCGGGTCAAGGTCGGTGTGCGCGTAGAACCCCGCCGGGACCGGATGGCCTATCGCTTCTTGGTATTCCCTTACCCACCCCTGCCAGCCCTGGCCGAGTTTGCCAACATCGTGCAGAAGGACCACCAGGTGCGCTGCTCGCCCCACTGCGCCGGGCGGCCAGCCACTAGCCTCCTCCAGCTGCGCGGCCGCCCGTGCCAATTCCGGCCAGACCCGGTTTGTGAACGCCTGGTACACCAGGCTCACGTGATCAGCAAAGGTCTCCAGCCGGTAACCGGGGCCTAGGTGCGCGCCGGCAGCTCGCTCCGGCGCCAGTTCTGCCCGGTAGCCCGTGCCCCGATCAGCAAGGAAACCCTCATCCGAATCGTAGCCCGCCAGAGCCGGATGCACCAGAACCAATGCCGAACCGGCTACGTCGCTCTTGTGCCGGACCTCCAGCCACCTGTACGCAGACCGACCCTCCTCGTCCACGTCGCCCCCGTCGTGCAGTGCGCGCAGCCCCCAATCTTCCAGGCCAAGCTCCTCTTCTCGTCCCAGCCATTGGTCCACGAGTCCATAGACCGTGCCCGGGTGCATACT